>NZ_JBJHZZ010000004.1:0-226322 GCF_045310675.1 Candidatus Clostridium stratigraminis | reverse complement strand
TTGAACTGATTGAAATTTAACCCGTAGGGGGTCAAATTTAAACGCAAAAAGGGGTCAATTTTACTTGACAATCTACATATGTTTTATATTTTTAATTTCTATTACTTTAAATATAGGTTTCTTAGTACCGAAGAAACATTCAGAGTCTATTTCACTAGGGTATTATGTTTCACGCGATCAGAATGGGATATTCTATAAACTTTCAATCATGAATGATAATAAAGTTCTTCTTTATGGCACGAAAGATAATCTATTATTTGAAGGGAAATTAGAATTAAATGAAAAAGAAAATAATTACCTGATTAAAACTGAGTCCAACACATACCAGGTTGCAGTACGTGATGATGTTATATTCTTGCCAATAATTGAAAATGACAGAATTGTCAGCAAGTTATTTACGAAAGTTGGTAATGTTCCCGTCACCTATGGGAAAGAGTAATTAAACATTTCGTTATCAGTAATATGCACTCAAAGGCTAATTAAAATTAAAAAACAAAAACATTAATAATGTTTTGAATATAAGTAGGATTAATATGTCCCGGGGAAAATCCTCGGGTTTATTCACTTTTAGAGAAGATATAAGTTTAATCCTGAATATAATAATAATCCTAATACATAATGATGTGAAATTTATGTGACAAACCTTATAGGAGGCGGATGTTTATGAATTTAAATAGCAAAGTGGAGATCTTTGTTAAATTAAATATTTTGAGTGCTTTATATGCCTTAACTCTATTTATTCAGATTCAGCTTATGGGGAATATATATCGAATTGCAAGAATAACAGATTGGTTAATTAGCACCGTTAATGTGGCGGTTGGAATTTTAAATCTAACTTTATTAATATTTACATCGTTTCTATTTTACCTAATTACAAAAAAATACCTAAGTAAAGTTAAACTAAGATTTTTAATAACAATTCTTTGGATTCCTTATTACGCTATCTTTACCTCGTCTTTATCTCCAGCAATGGTTCGGGGGGAAGAACCTCCGCCAGTTTTAGGTCTATTGTTTATTGGTATATTTCTTATCTATCCTTTTTATATTGCCTTTATAAATCTAATCTCCTCAGCAAATAGATAACAAATCTTCTAAATAGTTATTACGCATTTTTCTTATCTTGCTATGCAAGTGTTTTATATTGCGAATTAATATTTAGAATAATAATGAGGTGAGCTTGTTGGATATAATTGGGGTTTTAATATCGATAGTGGGATCATATTTTAATTATTTATTCAACGGGGATAATTAGAATTGTGATGATGACAGCTGGATTGGTTATTTTAATATATGATTTTAAAAAGCATAAAAAATTAGAAAATTTCTTAATGGGAATAGTCTTATTGTTCGGAGTCCTTCTGGATACACTTACCAATTGCTTTAATGTGCATAACATTTTAACAAACATTTTATTCATTGTAGTGGTGCTTTCATTAATTGTAAGTAGTTTTATATACTTTAGAAGAAAAATCCATACTAAATTCAAGTAAAATAAATAGTTTGTAAGTTCTTTTGATACAGAATCTTCTTATATGGCTAATTAAAAAATTTGAATTGGAGGTTCAGTAATGGCAAATCGTATAATTTTTGGAATGATTTGCATCACCTTCTTTATACTTTACTTCGAGTTACTAAAATTTTTATGGGTTAGATTCGTACCGTTAAATTCATTAACGGACATAGTTTCGCTTTTTATCCTTATCGTTATAAACATTCCATTATCAGTAATATGCACTCAAAAGTTAATTAAAATTATAAAACAGGAACACAAATAATTTTTAATATAAGTAGGATTAATAAATCCAGGGGAGAAATCCTTGGGATTATTATTTTTTGAAGGAATTGTAAGTTTAATGCAGAATATAATAATAATACTAAAACACAACAGTAAAATAAGACGAATTAAGAAGGGGAAAAAATATGTTTTTAATTATCGCTTCACTAATAATGGGGCTTGTAGGTTTTGCTATTGGAGGAATGCTTGGGGGACCAGAAATATTTATATATTTATTTGCAGTTGTTGGAGTTTTAAGTCCAGGCTTATATGTTTTAGAAAAATTATATAAAGAAATAAAAAGAAAAGAAGATAAGAAGTAATCTTCTTCTTATGTGTCACAACAGTAATCTATTGTAAATTTAAATAAAACTTATAATATTCTGAATGGGAGTAAATAAAATGGATATTGGCTCAATTTTTTTATCATTGATTCTTCTTTTTACTATTATTTATGTTGCTGTTAGATTAGCAATTATACCATTGCTATATAAACCAGAAGAAGATGTCACAAATACGCAGGAATCTGGATTGGTTAAGTTGCGGGATATAGGTATATTAAGTAATGATGAACTTGAATATGTAATTAAATTATATCAGGACAGACATGCCCATAATCGAAAATATGAGCAATACCAGAAATATGCAAAAGTTCTAAGTGAATTAAAAGAAATTGATTATTTTAACGATGAAGAATATTCTAGTAGGATAGATAAACTTAAAAGATATTTCAATGTTAGTTAGTATTTATTACGCATTTTTTATTATAAGTCAACTTAATAAATCCAGGGGAGAAATCCTCGGGATTATTATTTTTTGAAGGAATTGTAAGTTTAATGCAGAATATAATAATAACACTAAGACATAATGGTAAAAAATGCGAACCAATTTGCTTTGAAAAAGGTATTTGAAAGGGTTAAGCCAATCCTTGTAGTGTTAGGAATCGTGGTTGAGGGGGCTTTAGTTATTTGGGGATTAATATCTTTAAAAGGACTAATTTTTAATACTGTATAGTAATGAATACTTTTCTTATATTGTAGAGTAAATAAGATTCTATTAAAATAAAACTAGCAGCAATGTTAGTTTTTTTTGAAGGAATTTAAATTAATTTGTAGAATAATGAAATAATAAGGAGATTTAAGTATTTTATCTATAATGTAATTATATAAAAAAAGTATTCTAAAAAAAGCTTAATAATAATACAAACTACTAGATGGATTATTTTAATAATAAAGGAGGCGGAAATTTTTATGATAAATTACAAAAGGTTAAAGAAAGATTTATTAAATGAAATGGGTCCTTCAGGTATTATGCCGGCAATAATTGACGTAGATAATGCTTCTGAGGATAAGCTTATAAAAATTGCTGCTCAGTATGGCTTGGATATTGAAGAGTATATTGAGGAAGATAAATTATAGAAGATAGCAGCACTATTGGTAGCCATTGATTAAAGAAAGGGAGCTTCTACTGTAGCAACTATTATTCTTTATCTTATAATATTTATTCAGAGAAATAAAAGGCTTCCTGCGGGGAGCCTTTCACTCTATAATAGTTTAAACAATGGAATATTACATGTTTTTCAAATATTTTATTATATAACTTAAGGTGTAAAACTCTCTATCCAGCTTTGTAATAATTGACTTTAGTCCTGTTATTATTGTTTGCTCTTCAAAATTCTCTAAAAGAAGCAAAATATTTAACATATTGAGTCCGCCATCTTTTGTATCAAGAACTCGTGATTTTTTTATGTACTGGTTTTCCATAGCTCCAAAAACAGCGCCTCTTAACTCTTCACTTATTTCAAGTTTTGGCATTTCCTCAAATATTCTGATGCCGGGAGTATTTAAAGTTATATTTTTGGCTTTACTTATATCTGTAGATAAAAATACAGTATTTATAAACTTTGCATCCTTGAAATTAGCGCCTTCAAGCTTCACTGAGTCAAAAACAGCATTTTCAAACACAGCACTTCTAAAGTTGCTATCCTTTAAGTTCGTTCCAATAAATTCTGCATATTTAAAGCTGCATTTAAAGAAATTGGTAGCTTTAAAATGGGCCCCTCTAAAGCTTACATAATCAAAAACTGAACCTGAAAAATCGCAGTTGTAGCAATTACTCCTCTCTAAGTTTTTGTACATAAAGTTCTTATCTTTTTTCTCTATATTATTGTAGTTGAAATTTCCTTGAACACTTCTATTTGTAGCCATGGTTGTATTCACCTATGTCCCTTCTTGGTATTTTAAATTTAATAGCTTTTTCTATTTCATCAAGTCGTAAGCGATCTTTTGGATCAATAAAAAGACAGGTATAACCTTCTTCTCCAGCTCTTCCGGTTCTGCCTATACGATGTATATAGCTTTCTACGCTTTCGGGTATGTCATAGTTGTAAATATGGCTGACTCCGCTTATATCAAGTCCTCTGGAAGCCACATCTGTTGCAATTAAATATTGAAAATCGCCGTTTCTAAAGGCCTTCATTATTTTTTCACGCTTTGACTGAAGTACGTCACTGTGCAGTTTTTCGCAGTTGTAGCCACGTTTATATAGTGATATCTCCAATTCATCTGCTCTTCTTTTAGTTCTGCAAAATATTATAGCCATATAGGGATTGTCTTTGTCTAGTATAGAGCAAAGTGCATCCTGTTTTCTTCTGTCTGTGGTTTCTACCACCTGTTGTTTAATTGCATCAAGAGTTACTTCTTCCTTATGTATGGATACTGTTGCTGGCTCTTTCATATATCTATAGGCTAATCTTTTAACATCTGAATTTAAGGTTGCAGAGAAACAAAGGGTTTGGCGTTTTCTAGAGGTTTCTTTAATTATTGTCTCTACCTCATTTTTAAAGCCCATTAAAAGCATTTGATCTGCTTCATCTAGTACGAAGGTCTTTAATTTGCTTAAATCTATGGTCTTTCTCTCAAGATGGTCCAGAATTCTTCCAGGAGTGGCAATAATAAGATGAATACCCTTATGCAGCTTTTTAAGCTGAGAGCCAATATCTTTTCCACCATAGGCTGCCAATATATTAATATCCTTAGCCTTCTTAAGCTTTAGTGCTTCTTCAGTAATTTGAAGGGCAAGTTCTCTGGTAGGAGTTAAAATCAAGGCTTGAACTGCCTCAACTTCAGGTGAAATATTTTCAAAGATTGGAAGCAAAAACGCAAGAGTTTTACCTGTGCCGGTTTGGGATTCAACTATAACATCTTTTCCAGACTTTATAAGACTGATGCTTTCTGCTTGAACCGGTGTGGGCTCAGTGATTCCATTATTTTTGAGTAGCTTTACTATAGCTTCATTAATACCTAATTGATTAAAGTTCATTATCGTATACCTCCCTAATTATAGGGTTCCATTTCTAAATTTAAATTAATACCTACTTAATACATTCGGTTTCAACAGGTGAACCTAATGTTTTGGCTAGTTAATAATACCATACTGTATTGATTATTGCTAATATAATCTCTAGGGACGGTTCCTTATGATTGGGATTCTAGCTTATGAACCACAAGGAACCGTCCCTTATGATTGTTTCCTAAACAAAGAAAAAAGCAAGGGAATGTTTGAGTATACTTATCTTAGTTTACATTTGCAGGCAAAAAGTATAAAATATAGATATTGTAATTTCGTATCAATGTGAGGTAAATAATGAGTTTATTTAGAAGCTTAAAAAGAAAAAGAGAAGCCTGGAATGAAGGAGTAGCCCATGCTACATTAGACCCCGATGGTCCTGGGGTTGCACGAATGCATTTAGTGCCTCCAAAACCACTTTTGTTTAAAGACCCGCCAAGTTTGCTAATTATTAATGGGACATGGTTCTTGCCTCTTGGACCATCATGGGCTCTGGTACTTCGTGTATTTTTTGAAGAACTTCAAAAACACTGCGAGAACAAGCGTGAGATTAGCCCTGAAGAAATTGATTTAATCGAGAAGGCAGTAGTTTCAAGGGTTATTGAGTTGTATCCTGGAACTGATTCCAACTTGATTTTAGAAGACTTAAAGAAAATTGTTACCTTGGCTGTTAATATAGCTACTAAGGGTAATGTTCCTGAGGAAGTACTTTCAGGAATAGCACTTGAGGAATACGGCCAATATATGACTGCTCCTCATAGAATGGATATTATTCTTGCTCCTATGTCTTTAAACAGTAAGCGTGCGTGTCCTTTGGAATGTGTATGCTGTTATGCAGATTACGGCGACATTATGGACATAAAAAAGCCTTTGGAAACTGAGGAATGGAAAGAAATAATCGATAAGTGCAGAGCTGCAGGTATACCAATGCTAACCTTTACTGGAGGAGAGCCTTTAACAAGGCCTGATATTGTTGAATTAGTCCGATATTCGTCATGGTTTGTAACTAGGTTAAATACCAGCGGCTATATGTTAACCAAAGAACTTGCAGTAGAATTACGCAATGCAAGTCTGGATGGAGTACAAATTACCCTTTATTCCCATGACCCCGAGATCCATGATGCACTTGTAGGCAGAAAGTGAGCCTTTGAGAAAACTATTGAAGGCATAAAAAATGCTTTGGATGCTGGCTTGAGTGTAAGTATAAATACTCCTTTAGTTGAAAGAAATAAGGATTATTTAAGCCTTATCCGTTTTGCTAATAAATTGGGAGTTTACTGCATTGGCTGCTCAAGTCTTATTCCTACCGGCAATGCAGTTGAGCAGATTGAAACAGGAAAAGCTCTATCCCCAGTGGAGCTAAAGGGAATTTTAAAGGAAGCTGTAGCCCTTTGCAATGAGTTAAATATGGATATTTCCTTTACTTCTCCAGGATGGATTGACTCAAAGGAACTACTGGAGATTGGCCTTCCCAGCGCACCAGTATGTGGTGCTTGTCTTTCCAATATGGCCATTACGCCCTCAGGAGATGTTGTTCCATGTCAAAGCTGGCTGGCAGGTGAAACCCTAGGTAATATTAGGCATGAATCCTGGAATAAAATTTGGAACAGTAAGAGATGTAAAAATATAAGAAGATATCATGCTGCAAAACCAAAATGTGCATTAAAGGGGGCTCAGTTATGAAAATTAAAATATTGGCTTTAATAATATGCCTTTTTTCATTTATTCCCATACATGTTGCAGCGGCCACACCACCTGATATTATTCATGAAATGATCGTTAATATTGATCCTCAGTCAGATGGAAGCTTAAATATAAATTATTCTCTTGACTATGAAGCAACAACTGATTTCCCATCTGATACTCAATATTTAGAGATTGGTGTACCAAATAGTAATTTTACACTTATTGACTACTCACCATCATCATTAATCTCCAAGGGGTATGAAAATAAATCAGGTACATCTGGGGTGCACCTTGACTTCAAAAGGCTGCCTCATAAGGGTGACCATTTTAAAATTGATTTCACCATTAATCAGCGCTCTATGATGTATGATGCAGGAGATGAAAATGTTTCAATGCAATTTCAGCCAGGCTGGTTTGATTTTGCTGTTATTAATGAGTTGAAGGTTACTTTAAATACTGAAAAATTTGCTCCTATTAAATTTGATTCTAAACCCAATGAGACAAGCTCAAAGGATGCTGTCTGGATAACCAGGTATATGAAAGCAAATCAGCGTGCTGACTTGATTACTGCTATTTATCCTATGAAAGTGTTCCCTGATTTGAAGGATGTGCAGAGTGAAAATTCTCCAATGGGTATAATAGCAGCTATTATTATTTTTATATTTATTGTTTGTTTTATTATAATTAAATTTTCCTCAGGCAATAACTACAAATCCGGAAGATACGGAGGGGGCTACCGGGGTGGTGCTGGAATTATCGGAAGCAGACCATTTGGCAGAGGCGGTGGAGGCTGCGCATGTGCATGCGCTTGTGCCTGCGCATGTGCTGGTGGCGGACGTGTAGGCTGTTCAGAGCGAGGATATCAAATATTAAATTGGCTGATTAAAAACAAAACTTATTGCAGCAGATAATATAAAGGAGGTATTCTTGTACCACTTGAAATATTTGTATTGATATAACAAAAGGGAATAAGTTACCTGCAAAATATATAATTCACACAATATAATACTTCATGAGCTTAAGAATGTGGAAGTTCGTTTAAATTATCATGTAGAGCATTTAATAACTAATTCAGAAATTATGTTACAATACTTCATGTATTTAGGTATATTTGCGGAAATTTAAAGTTTTAATCTATCTTTAATAGGGGGACTTTATGAAAAGATTTTTTATAGCAATAATTATAGGTTCATTATTATTAACTGGATGTACAGCAAAAACAACAGAGCAGAAACAGCGAAATGAAGAGACTACCACATTGAGTAGTGTAAATAACAGCACTAATAAAATAACGGATTCATCTTCGACCAATTCTTCTAACTATGATACTACAAAAGCTATTTCTGATACTCCAGAGGCTACACAAGATACTACTACACCCATAATTACACATTCAACAGAAACTAAAACAGAGAGTATTGCGTTTCAAACAATAAAGCAAAATGATCCAGCTATAGATAAAGGTAAACAAGTTGTAGCACAAAATGGAGTAAATGGAGTAAGAACAATTAACAATTACA
This sequence comes from Candidatus Clostridium stratigraminis, assembly GCF_045310675.1. Taxonomy (NCBI): domain Bacteria; kingdom Bacillati; phylum Bacillota; class Clostridia; order Eubacteriales; family Clostridiaceae; genus Clostridium; species Candidatus Clostridium stratigraminis. Next base: position 217,994 of record NZ_JBJHZZ010000004.1, on the reverse strand, counting down.
TATAATTTAACACTTACAAATGGGAAAGAAACATCAAGAGATGTTAAATCAAGCATAATAACAAAAGTACCTATAAATAAAATTATTAAAGTTGGTACAAGAGAGGTCGCTGTACGACCTAGCGGAATAGATATGGAAAAAACTAATTGGATAAATTCCCTGTATAATCCGTCAGAAGGGCCAATAAATTATCATAGTAATGCTGCTCTATTGCATAGGTTCTATGATGATGAACATTTTAATGCTTTAGTTCAATCTGTAATAAATTTAGCAGAGGGAAAACCTGTCTTGGAATCTATAAAGACTCCATTTAAAGACTTGCAGGGTAAAGAATGTCAATTTATTAAATACCAAGAGATAGTAGATTATATGGATTCCCCTAAAATGTATGGTAAAAACTTCCCATTCATTGATGATGCAGAAAGTAATTTTACATATGTAGTAGTATTTTGGAATAAAGACAAAAACCAATATGAATTGCACCATATTGAGATTGCGTTAAGGTTATTACCAAATGGACAGCATTACCCTCGAATATAACTAAATGTACCGTATTATTTAATACTGTCAGACTTTCCTAATTATAAAGTAGTTCTAGTTGTGAATTTCAATAGATATAGTTTTTTAAAAGGTATTATGTATAAGAAAGCTGTAAAACATTTCATTTTACAGCTTTCTTAAAGTTAATTTTTCACAATTTCAAAAGTTGCCCTGTCACGATATGGGATATAAGAAAAATTATCATTTATATTCTCAACAAAGGATTTAATCCAAGCATCTCTTAATTCATAAAATAGGTTTACATCTCCATCTACTGCATCCCAATAACCTTTGTGTAAACACATTTCATTTACCCATTCTATTTTATCTTCAGTACTTTCAGTAATATTGTTTACTCTGTCACAAGGCATTCCTTCAAGTATATAATCATTTAATGCCTTATAAATTATAGAGGCATTAGTAACACTATGTTTATCTTTTGACTCTTTTCCACATTTGCTGCCTTGCTGAGCATATAGTTTTAAAGCTATATTTTTAACTTCCTCACCATATTTATCGATTAATTTAGTAAGAAGTGCTGCTTGTCTAGTTTCAGCAATAGTTATTTTATTTTGAAGCCACCCATGGATATTAGATACATCAATCAATTCTTCAATTGGATTTTCTTCTAGGGGATGACCATATTTTTCTATTAGTTCATTATATAATGAACTTACTTCCTCTCCATATTGCTTAGTATAAGCCTCCACTAAATTTGCTTCCAAGTTTTCGTAGAATTTTATTTTATTAAATATCCATGTATGAATTGGTGCTAAAAATTTACTCATATAAGCTATCCTCTCTTTTATGTTTAAATATAATACTAATTATTCTTTGTTTCATTAAGTTTAATATACCATCTTTTATTTATTTTTACTGTAACAAAAGTTACAGATATAAAATAGGGATGGTTAACAAATAAATGAAGCGATAATAGCTTTAGATTTGAAGAATAAAAAGGCATATACTATAAGCTTTGGAGCATCCAACAGCTAAAAATTAAAAATAAACTTTTGGAGAGAATTTTAGTATTTTAAAATACATATGGACATGTCGACATTTATAGAAAAGAAGGGTTTCATAAAATTCTGTAGAATAACTATAATTGAAGGTAATAATTTCCTTATAGGGGGTATGAAAATGGCAGAAACACAAAGTATTTTACAATGGACATTAGTTTCTGAATGTCCAATTCCAAACGATGTCAACGATTTGTTGGTAGAAGGAGAAGTAGCGGTAGCTGCTTACAAAACTTTCCGTGACAGTGCTATTTTTACTAACAAAAGGTTGATTGTAAGAGATGCACAAGGTCTAACAGGTAAAAAAGTAGAGATTTATTCTCTGCCTTACTCTTCCATCAACATGTGGTCTACAGAAAATGCAGGAAAGCTTTTTGATTTTAATGCTGAAGTTGAATTATGGACCAGAGCTGGACATATTAAAGTCAATCTACAAAAGGGAGTAGACATACGTAAATTTGATAAACTGATAGCCAATGCACTGCTGAAATAATTTGTTTACTATGTTTTGTTTTTCCTACGTCTTATGTAGAGAATATTTATAACTAAGCTCATATGCCGAATTAAGGTTTAGCATATGAGCTTTTTGTATGCCTATAGCAGCTTCTTTCTCATTTCTTTTGATGAAATTCAATAGAACTAGATTTTATTGGCAGGTAGTGTTTGTTGTGAATTATAGGAAATTCTGAATCCTTATATATGGCTTCCTGTATCAAATAAAATTCATTTTCTGATGAAATAGGTGATAGCTTTGCTGAAACATTTCCAGAAGTAGAATATTTAATTTCTACTTGTACATTACTGCATATTTCATAAATTTCTTTTTCTATAAATCCTAAGACCTTATCATGATCATTTAAGTCAATATTATATTTTGAAATTGTTTCAATTGGTATTAAGGTAAAAGAGTATGCTGCAGCATTACCCTGAGTTTTATACCATCTATCAATAACTATGGCCACAGCAGTTTTTCTTCCTAAAGTTTTATTAATATAGTCTGTTGAGGGTTCTATTCTGAGCTCCATATTAACTTCATCAATTATGTCAGCTGAGCATTTGTAGACCGGATGACCAATGGTTTCTAAGCCTTTGCGTTTATCAGATTGAGATCTTATTATAAAATTTCCTTTTCCTCTAATATTTTTAACTAGACCGTCATCTTGGAGCAGTGCAAGGGCCTGTCTTAAAGTTGTTCTGCTAACACCGAGTATTCTTGATAGTTCAGGTTCTGATGGCAATCTGCTTCCCTCAGGAAAAGTATCTTCATTAATCATTTTAAAAAGCTCATTGTATACAGTTAAAAATTTGTATTCCTTATCCTTTTCTATAAAACTAAAGTTATCCATTAAACTAACACCTTTCGTACAATTTTAACTTGTCTAAACATGTATATGTAACTTACAAGAAGTTCAATTAATATTAATTATAGCTGTAATTTTAAAAATAGTCATAAAAATTGAATGAGATATTATAAAAATTAAGAATATGATTTTACTTGTATTTTATCATAGGTTATAAGTCTTGAAAAGCAATGAAAGTAGAATTAGTAATTCAGATAAAGCTTGACAGAAAAAAAGTAGACATGCTATACTTATTATCGTTAAAAATACAAGTTAATAGACATGTTAAGTGATGTATAAAATTGTACCTTGGTAAATTGAATATTTAATAATAATTACTAAAGGTAAATTGATAATAGAATATTTTATCTAAGTGAAAAAGCAGGAAAGGTATTGAGAAATGGATAACACAATTAGTAGAAGCAATAACAAAGCATATGAAACTTTACTTAAAAAGCTGCCGTTAGCATTAGTGGGAATAGCCTTAGTTGGCTTTGGGCTGGCATTTAATTCAGCAGGAATGTTAGGAAATGATGCAGTTGCTGTTTTATATGATGGAGTTCGAAATATAATTGGATTGCCAATAGAAAAACTTGGACTTGTAACAAACATGGTAAACATAGTTTTTGTCGCTATAGTATTTATGGTTAATCGCAAATATATAAATATAGGAACATTTATATATGCACTTCCGCTAGGGAACTTTGTAAGTCTAGGCTTTAAGATACATGATATTCTTAATATTCCTAGTTCTTTAACAGGGAGAATCTTAACTTCCTTCTGCGGCTGCTCAATGTTATTTTTAGGGGTTGGTATTTTTATAGCCATGGATATTGGAATGGATCCATGTACAGGTGTTGTTATGCTTATAAGAGATAAAATAAATAGTCAATATAAAACAGCAAAAATATACTTTGATATATGCTCAATAATAATTGGCTTTGCCTTTGGTGGAAAAGTGGGAGTTGTAACAGTTATTGCTGCTTTTATGGCAGGACCAACTATACAAAAGATATCAGAAGTATTTGATAAGACTGTTCTTAAAAGTTTAAAATTAAGTAAATTAGCCGTAAACAGCTAATAAAGCTAGGTTTGCGCAAAATAAGCATAGGAATCTATCATTTCAGTGATAGATATCTATGCTTATTTTTTTAATTAGCAATAGTTATTCTATATTATGGACTAATTTTTTATGTTCCATTTCATGACATATATTGTAACGCTTTACCCAATTCCAGCATAACATAAATTGTACCATTTTAATTTGGAGGATGTTATGCAATATGAATGTCCATATTTTAATGACTATTACTATGACTACAGAAAAATCCCAAGACCACAAACGAATTTTAGAAGAGCAGTAGCTAGAATATCCGGAGGACCATTGGCACCATCTATTCGTGGCACGGTTACATTTACTGATGAACAAGGAGGTACTCAAGTTGCAGTAGAAGTATTTGGTCTCCCTTCCTTTAGGCCTGCTTCAGATGGTAATCCACAAATTGGACCTCATGGTTTTCACATTCATGAGAATGGCAACTGCACTGTAGGCAATCCTTCAGATCCTTTTGCTGCTGCAGGCTCACACTGGAATCCAACAAATCAGCCTCATGGTAATCATGCAGGGGATTTTCCTGTCCTTTTCTCCAATAACGGCTTTTCAAGAATGATTTTCTACACTAACAAGTTTACTGTAGCTGATATTATAGGTAAATCTGTAATCATCCATGAAAGCCCAGATGATTATAGGACGCAGCCAGCAGGAGCCTCAGGTAGGAAGCTGGCTTGTGGAGTTATTCAAGAAATGATGTAAATAAGAAAAAATTGAAAGCCGCTGTGGATATAACAAGAAGTTTCTCTATTAGCACTAGTTATAATAAATATTAGTGCTAATTTTTTATGTATTGTTATTAAAGGCAAAAAGCAAATATTTCTCAATTTAAGTATACAATATTAAATTTTTTTAAATAAAGACTTTTAAAATTTACCAAATAGATATATAATTAATTAATAAGCGAAATTACGAAATAATAATTATTATATTAGGGGGTAAAAAATTAATGGGAAATGTAATCACCTTGGCAAGACTACAATTTGCCATAACTACGGTTTATCATTTTTTCTTTGTACCATTAACTATTGGATTAGCTTTTCTTTTAGCCATTATGGAATCATTTTATGTTAAAACCAAGGATGAAAAGTATAAGGTTATGGCTAAATTCTGGGGAAAGCTGTTCCTGATAAATTTTGCAATGGGAGTAGTAACAGGTTTAGTGCAGGAGTTTCAATTTGGAATGAATTGGTCTGATTACTCTAGATATGTAGGGGATATTTTTGGCGTTCCCCTGGCAATTGAAGCGCTGCTGGCATTTTTCTTAGAATCCACCTTTCTTGGAATATGGATTTTTGGATGGGATAAGGTTTCGAAAAAAATCCATCTAGCATCTATTTGGATAGTGTCTATATCAACAATGCTTTCTGCATTTTGGATTTTAGTTGCAAACTCCTTTATGCAAAACCCAACTGGCTATGTAATTAACAATGGAAGAGCTGAAATGGAGAGTTTTTCTAAGGTTATAGGAAATCCTCACCTATGGGTTCAATTTCCTCATACAATCTTTGCTGCTCTAGCCACAGGAGGTTTCTTTGTATTAGGAATAAGTGCATATCACTTAATTAAAAAGAATAATGAACAGTGGGTTAAAACTTCTCTAAAGATAGGAGCTATAACTGCTCTTATTTCAACTATTTTAGTTGCTGGTGCAGGAGACGCACAGGGAAAATACCTTGCAAAAAACCTTCCTATGAAAACAGCTGCTTCAGAAGCTCTATGGGAGAGTCAAGATCCAGCACCACTTAGTATTGTATCTATAATTGATGAAAAAAATAAGAAAAACACCATTGAAATAGCTATACCAAAGCTCTTAAGCTTTATGAGCTTTAATAGCTTTACTGGAAAAGTACAAGGGATAAATGATTTACAGGCCCAATATGAAAAGCAATATGGACCTGGTAATTATATTCCACCGGTTACTATATCCTTCTATACCTTTAGAGCTATGGTGGGTTCAGGTATGCTGATGATTTTATTAGCACTGATAGCTTTGTACCTTTATATAAAAGGAAAGCTTACAGAAAAACAATGGATTTTAAAGATATTTGTATTATCAATAGCACTGCCCTATATAGCAAATTCTACAGGCTGGATTCTAACAGAAATGAGCCGTTCCCCTTGGATTGTATACGGACTTTTAAAGATAGATCAGGGAATTTCACCTACAGTTTCTGCAGGCTACGTGCTTACTTCACTTATAGTATTTACCTTAGTCTATTCTGTACTAATAGTTATAGATGTTGCCTTAATGTTTAAATTTGCTAAACAGTCTCCTTTAGGTAAAAATGCAGGAAAAGTTAATGTTAAGGAAGATAAGGAGGGGTCATTATGGATTTAGGAAATTTATGGTTTGCATTAATTGGAGTATTGTTTGCTGGCTTCTTCTTTTTAGAAGGCTTTGACTTTGGAGTAGGCATTTTACTTCCTTTCTTAGGTAAAAAGGATGAGGAAAGAAGAATTATTATAAACACCATTGGACCTTTCTGGGATGGAAATGAGGTTTGGCTCATAACAGCAGGAGGTGCAATTTTTGCAGCCTTTCCTAACTGGTATGCTACTATGTTCAGCGGCTTTTATTTAGCACTGCTTTTAATTTTGGTTGCACTTATTCTTAGAGGAGTTGCCTTTGAATTTAGAAGCAAGAAGGAAAGCAAGGCTTGGAGAAAAAACTGGGATACTGTGCTTTTTGTAAGCAGTTCACTACTAGCCCTTCTATGGGGAGTGGCTATGGCGAACCTAATAAAGGGAGTGCCAATTGATAAAACTATGAACTATGTAGGTGGTTTCTTTGATTTAATTTCCATATATACCTTGGTAGCTGGAATAACTACACTTCTTGTGTTTATATTCCATGGAGCTGTATTCCTTTCTCTAAAGACTACAGGGGAGATGCAAAAGAAAGCTGTTAAGACCGCTGGGACAGTAGGAATTTATGCTATAGCTGCTGCTTTAATATTAGCAGTACTTAGCTTTGTACAAACTGATCTTTATAACAGTAAGCTTGCTTTAGCTGCTTCTATACTAGCATTAGTATTATTAGCTGCAAGCTGGTATTTAGCAAAGAAGGATAAAGTTAAGCTAGCAATGATTACAAATGGTCTATCCATAGTTCTTGGAGTAGGGGCCTTATTCATTGGCTTATTCCCAAGGGTCATGGTATCCAGTCTAAGCCCAGAGTTCAGCCTTACAATTCAAAAGGCAGTATCCAGTGCTAAGACACTGTCTTTAATGACAAAGGTTGCATTAATATTTGTACCAATTGTTTTATTATATCAAGCCTGGACCTATTGGGTATTTAGAAAGAGAGTAAGTGTTAAAGACTTAGAATATTAAGGCGGTATAAAGATGTTTAATAAGAGATTGTTAAAAGAAAGCACTACAAAAAAACTATATATTCCTGCAGCAACCCTTTCAGCTTTACTTAATTCTGCATTTACAATATTAAATGCTTATTTCCTTGCGCTAATAGTAAATGGAGTATTTATAAAGAAGCTTGGGGTTATGGATATTAAGAACTATATTGTAATGTTTGCTGCAAATGCTGCTTTAAAATCCCTTGTTAATTTTATAATTGATGTGTATATTAAAAATTGCTCTGAAGATATTAAGGAGAGTATAAGGGTAAATACATTTACCCTTATACTCTCCTCAAATCCATTTAAAGTTAAAAATCAAAAATTAGGTGAGGTTATAAATATCTTAACTGAAGGTATCGAGAATATAACACCATACTACTCACAGTACATTCCTCAGGCCTTTGCAGCCTTTTTAATACCAATTACTATATGTATTGCAGTTGTTTTTACTGATAGACTTTCTGCACTTATAATGCTTATAACCTATCCTATAATACCATTTTTTATGAGACTTATAGGCTATAAAGCTAAAGAGGTTAATGAAAGGCAGTGGAAAAAGCTTAATGTTTTAAGCTCACACTTTATGGAGGTACTGCAAGGACTTAGTACACTAAAGCTTTTTGGAAGAAGTAAGCTTCAGGAGAAAAAGGTTTTTGAAATCAGTGAAGCTTATAGAAAGTCCACCATGGAGGTTTTAAGGGTTTCCTTCCTATCAGCCTTGGTATTAGAGCTTTCAGCTACAATAAGCACAGCAGTACTTGCAGTTAATTTAGGACTTAGACTTGTGTATAGCAAAATCGATTTTTTTAGCGCATTTTTCGTATTAGTATTGGCACCTGAATTTTATCTTCCTATGAGACAGCTTGGAATGAAGTTTCATGCTTCTTTAAATGGACAAGTGGCTATAGAAAAAGTACAAGCAGCTGAAGAAGCTTTTAAAGAAATTGAAAGTCATAAGGAAGTCTTTATTAATAGTGATCAAATCGCTGTTGAAATCAAAAATCTTAGCTTTGCTCATGAAGAAAAGGAAACCTTAAATAATATAACCTTTAATATTAATAAGGGTGAAAAAGTTGCCTTGGTTGGTGAAAGCGGAAGTGGAAAGACTACCTTAATAAATATTATCAGCGGTTTTTTAAAGCCGGAGTATGAAAAGGTCTTAATTAACGGCATAGATATTAATAAAATAGAAAAGCAAGAATATTTTAAATGCATTTCCATAGTCCCTCAATTTCCCCATATATATAATATGAGTATTGAAAATAATGTTTCTTTAGGCAGCAGTGCTGATTTAGAGAAGCTTTTAAGTATATGTGAAAGTACTAAGGTAAGTGATTTTGCAGAGGGCTATGAGGCTAAGTATAAAACCCAAATCGGTGAGGGTGAGAAGGTAGAATTAAGCGGAGGAGAAAAGCAGAGAATTGCATTAGCTAGGGCACTATATAAAACTTCAGGTCTTCTTATCTTAGATGAGCCAACTTCAGCCCTAGACCCTGAAACAGAAGAAATGCTTACCAGTATATTTAGTGAAAATCTAAAGGAAAGAACCGTTTTAATAGCAGCCCATAGGCTAAACACCATAAAGAAAGCTGATAAAATTGTAGTGCTTAGCCATGGACATATTGCAGAAATGGGCAGTCACAAGGAGCTTATAGATAAAAAGGGCTTATACTATGAAATGATAACAGCTAAGGAGGTGCAGTAATGAGGATACTTAAGGTAATGAGTAGTCTTATGAGAAAGTACCTATTTTTCGTTATACTATCTCTCTTAATGGGACTACTTACAATAATGAGCAATGTAGGAATGCTTTCCACCTCCTCTGTGCTTATATCAAGAGCTGCACTGCACCCAGATGTGCTTGATCTTATGGTACTTATTGTAGCTGTAAGATTTTTTGGAATATCCAGAGGGATTTTTAGATACTTAGAAAGAATATTTTCCCATGATACCACCTTTAGAATCTTAAGCGGAATCAGGGGCTGGTTTTATAAAAATTTTAATGATAACTACTCTGAAAATAATAAAAATTTTAAAACAGGTGATATTTACACTAAGGTAGTAAATGATATTGATACTCTAAAGGAGTTATTCCTTAGAGGAATATATCCGCTAATAACAGCAGTACTCACTGGAATTTTAACCAGTATATTTATTTCATACTTTAGTAAAGCCGCTGCCTTAATATATATAATAATTTACACTATATCAGGCTTTGTACTTCCTGCGGTACTTTTTAACTTTAGTAAAGGCTATATTGAACGGGAGGCTTATATAAAAAAGGAGCTGAATATAGCTATAATTGATTCAGTTAAAGGAGTATTAGAGGCAGCACTGTTTTCAATGAGAGATAAATTTTCAAAGGACTTTGCTGCACTTAGTAAAGAATATTTAAAGCTGCAGAAGAAAAAGAATGTTTTAACTGCTATAGGTGACAACATTTATTCTCTTTCAGCTAGTATTATCATGGCTTTAACTCTTCTTATCACTGCACCACTTATTGAATCAGGAGCACTGGAGGGAATTTATTATGCTATGCTTCCTCTTGCCATAATGGCATCCTTTGAAGCTCTTATACCAATGCCAAATATACTTTATAAATTTAGAGAATCTAGTAATGCAGGCACCAATATTTTCTCTATTATAGATAATGGAGAACCAAAAGAAATCAAATACATTAAAGAAATAAGTAATTATAATTTATTTGTAAATAATTTAAGTGTAAGGGAAGATGGGGAAAGCAGTGAAATTATTAAGGATATAAGCTTTAACCTTCCTTATGGAAAGAAGCTTGCCATTGTAGGTGCCAGTGGCTCAGGCAAGAGCACTCTTTTAAGAACACTGCTTGGATTTATGAAATATTGTAGCGGAGACATTAATTTAGGTGAGGTATCCTACAAAGAAATGGATAAAGAGGAAATTAGAAAGTACTTTACTTATGTGGATCAAAATCCATATTTGTTTAATACAACTATTAGGGAGAACCTTTTAATAGCAAATCCTGCTTCAGATGAGGAGAATATATATAATAAGCTAAGTGAGTTTAATGTAAAAGAGTTAACAGATGAGCTTCCTGATGGTATTAATACTATGGTAGGCCAATTTGGCTTAAACTTTTCCGGCGGTGAAAAGCAGAGACTAGTTCTAGCAAGAGCTATGCTTAAGGATAGTAAAATAGTACTTCTAGATGAGCCAACAGCAAGTCTAGATGTAAACCTTGAAAAAAAGGTTATTGCTGCAATACAAAGTGAAATAGCAGATAAAAGCTGTATATGGGTAACACATAGATTAGTAGGTATGGATAAAATGGATGAAATATTAGTAATGGATAAAGGGCTAGTTGTGGAAAGAGGTACTCATAAGGAGCTAATAGATAGAAACGGAATATATTATAAGCTTTGGAGTATCCAGCAGCAGCTAAAAACAAATTAAAATAGATTAAGTATATGGTATATATTTGAATTATAGATAATATAATATATAGTTAGCTCTATAATATCGGAGGTATAGAATGCTAAACAGCATAAAGAAGATACTGGAAAGTGTCGTTAGCAAGGGAATCTACGACCTTATAAAGTATTTACTGCTTACTTTAATTGTGGGTATTGCTGGATTGTTTTATAATTTCTTCGCTTTACACGGTAAATATTTATTACCTTACGCAATTGTAATAACCTTTATAGCTGCAGTTACTATATGCTTATTAAGCTTACTTATTTATAAAGAAAATAGCCCTATATTTAATATATACAAAAAAACTAATTTTCAATATATACTCCTTGAAAAGGAGTTGTTTTATGATTATACAAATTTGGATTGCATAAAGTATGAGAAAAAGGTAAAACTTAAAATGTTATGTGATAATGTTGACAGGTTCTATGATAAGTATAATTGGACTGGCGACTCTAGCCCTATAATTACTAGCTCTAATCAAATGCATGAGATAGTTCCAACACCCAAAAGAGACTCATATAATACATTTGAGGTTTATTTTGGCAGAACTTATAAAAAAGGCGATGTTCTAGACTTAAAACTATCATTTATAATGGAGGATAAAGGACGTAAGGCTGATACTGCAGTTTCAACAACTGTTGATGAACCCATAAGGAAACTTATAATAAGAATTAAAGTATGTGAAGATTATAGAGAAGGTCCTGCTAATGCTTCTATATACCCTGTGGTAGATGGTCGTCATTCCATCTATTATGAAAAAAAATACTTTGATAGTGATGGGGTAATAGAATGGGAAACCAAAAACCCAGAAATGCTGACGCGATATTCATTAACCTGGAAACCGCCAAAACAAAAAAATTAATATTGTTGTTATAAAGTAACAAGTAATTTGGTAATACTATATTATGTACTAAAGCAAACTTCACTAAAAAAACGAAGGGGAATTTAATATGCATGACTAAGGATTTAAATGATATAAAAAGGTAACCTTGTTAGGTTGCCTTTTTATTTTCTATCATAGAGCCCATCGCCTCTTATTGTTTTAGCGTCCTGTTCTATTTCTTGGCTGCTTTTATATTCGTATATATCAACAGTAGCTTCATTAGCATCCACTCTTGAAAGATTTCCATTAAGCACACCATTTCCATCCTTTTTAGAAGTAGTTATTTTACAAGAACTTATAAAAGTCTTAAATATATTATTTGAGTAAATGAAATTTGAAATAAAGATTAATAAAATTGCTAGAATTAAAATAATAATCAATAAATTTTCTTAAAAAAGTTAAGTAGAAATATGAGAAAAATGCGACATAACTATTGAAATTGATATTACGAATAATGATCTTTGAAAATTTAATAATGCGGTGAAAAAATAGTATGAGGATTTCCTATAATCTGTAAAGCACATGGTATTAATTACTGTTAAATGATATAATTGGAAGCGATTAAGATAACAAATTATAGAAGAGGGGGAATTAATTATATATGAAAATAAAATTGTAAGAATAAATTTAAAACAGCGAATGTTGGAGATGAAACCTGAACAAAATTATGAAGATGTTATAAATAAGTATACTCAAGAGGGATGGAGATTCATACAAGTATTTGCCCCACCCATATTTGGTAGTGGTGCTGCTACTTTTTATGATCTGATTTTTGAAAGAGAAATATAAATCAAGTTTGTTTACAATCTTCTTCTAAGATTCATCAATGGTTATTAAGTGATAAATAAAGAATAGTAATTTATGCCGTATTAACACTTTTTAGAATTGTATGAAATATAATAATAAAAGACAATGAAAGAGGAATTGAAAATGGGAAAAGTAATAGGAATTTGCCTTACATTTATCATTATGTTAACAGGGTGTTTCAATGCAATAAAGGGTGTTGATGATACAGCTAAACAGGCTATTGATACCTCAATCGAAAATGCTTCATCAAGCAAAAATCAACAATCTCAATCAGAAAATATATCCCAAAATACTACAGATATAAATATTAATAAAAATACTACCTTACTTGAAAGAATAGATACTACTAAAAGCCAGTTTGAAAAGGGCTATTATGATTATCAAGGCACAATAAATAATAATATCTCAATACAAATGAGTATTTATCCAATAAAAGATGAGATTGTTGGCACATATTTTTATGAGAAACAAAGAAAGGAAATTAAGTTGCAAGGAAAAGCAGGAGAAAAGAGTATTATACTATATGAATATGATGAAACAGGTAAGAATACTGGTATATTTCAAGGAAAAATGAATTCTGTTTATAAAATCGTAGGAACATGGATAAGTGCTGATGGTAAAAGTCTTTATCCATTAACATTATCACTGAAAAGTATTATTATAGGAGCTGAATATGGGAAAAGATACGGATTAGCAATTAAAAACACAAGTGACCAAGATGTAGAAAACTTTGTTAATAAAATTCAAAGTTATGTAGCAAATGATAATAAGGAAAAGTTAGCTGAACAAATACTATATCCTATCACTGTAAAAATTAATGGTAAAGCTACTAAAATACAAAATAAGGATGACGTTGTTAATAAATATGATGAAATTCTATATACCAATTATAAAAATGTAATTATTAATACCTCTACAAAGTATTTATTTACCAATTATCAGGGGGTAATGCTTGGTAATGGAGAAATGTGGATAAATGAGGTTACACCTACTGGCAATAATTCTAAATTAATGATTACTGCTATAAATAATTGAAGTTGTGAAATTTCAATTTAAAGTTTGAGTGTTTTCAAGCGTATGTATATTATACAATATATACGTTTTTGTAAAATTAACGTAGCTATTTAAATATATAAATATTCAAATATTTGCTGGTTCTATGTGGATTCAGCGTGGATTCTATAAACTGACTTAGACGGAATCTTCTTATCTTGTGTCTCAAGAGTTCAATATTACAAGTTTATGAGGGGGGAGAATTTTTGAAAAGAAAATCTATAATTAAATTTTTGACCTGTGTTTTTGTGGTCATTTCATTATTTTTTAATTATCGCTAACTACAATTATTGCAAAAAAGTAACAGTATCAAAGCACGAGAAAAATCTATTTTAAGCACCTACTTGAGTAATAGCATCTCCAACGCTGATAAAATTGATTTTGCAAAAATTTCTACAGGAGATAAGGACACTATCTTAGCATTGATGAATATGTATGAAGGTATAAGTAATTCAAACATTGCTTTATTGACTGCTTCTGGGGGGCAAATTGAAATAATAGACCAAATGTATACAAGCCTATATACCAGAGCATTAAAGGATATACTTGATAAATCTGTAAGGGGTGAATTGAAACCAGAAGATATAAATAATTTTAAATTATTAAATGAAAATATAAAATTAATCTACAACTATATAAGTGAAAATGATAATTTAAGTAGCAAAGATTTCAAATCAAAGGTTCTTCCTTATTTAAAACAAATTAATTTATCATCAAATGCAAAGTGAATAGTAATCTGACATATGAACAATTTACGCAATTTTTATATGTTGCGTCATAACAGTAAGAAAGGACGCACTAATTATAGGAGGTATATATTTGAAAAGAATAATCTATTTGATAATTTCAGCCCTTTTATTAATCTCAATCCTTACATCTTGTTCTGCTATAAACGACACCAAAGGCACTCCTGAAACCTCAGTTAAATCTCAATCTGGAATCATAGATGGAACAGTAACATACCCACTACATATTACAGCCCGTGAAAATACTCTTGATAGTACTGTTGTTATACCAGCTATTAATTTAATTATAATTGATTCTGATGGTAAAATCGTAGGCACAACAAAAACAGATGAAGATGGTGTTGCAGATATTACAGTGACAGTACCAATAGATAAAAGATATAACAGTCCAATTGGAACAGTAACAGTAATTGGCTTTAATAATGAAAAATTTAAAAGAACAGTAATGTTGGAAACCCCAGTTGCAGGTGGTGGAATAACAAACCAAAACATAATTATGATTCCCAAAACAGGTTACCGTGATGAAGAGGTTAATGTATGCTATGGTAATATCTTTCATATGTTTTCAATGGACATGGTAAACAAATATATACCGTGGAATGGCCAATGATTTTCTTAATAGTTGTAACCAATGGCTAAGAAGAAAATGACATTAAGACACAATCTTCTTCTTTAACGTCACAACAATAAAAAACGAATAATTATTTTGAACACTGCATTATTTATGATTGAATTTTGCGGTGTTTTTACGTCGCAATACAAATATATTTTTGATTAAAACTTTGTTTCAAATGGTGGGACTTTTTTACCAAAGGTTTAACTTTACTTCAAATCAAAATCTGAATTATGTAGAGAATATTTATAAAAATATCCTGTAGGGAGGGCTTATAACTCAATTCAGCAGGGTATTTTTTATAGCCTTCGACACCACAATTTAATATCATTAAATCGTATAAAATATAAAAGGAACCAAATAATGTTATTTTTTGCAGCTTAGAAATTAGTAATATATACAAATTATTTTAATACTGAATATTTATATTAAGGCATGTCTATAATTCTAGCAAATGGAGGTTTTAAATTTGTCTAATAATCTCTATAATTTAAGTAATGAAGAAATATATGAGCTTTTACTAAGCGGAAGAATTTCAAGCTTTCCATCTGGATTTTGGGCTAATAGAACTGAAACCGAAGCTAAGGATACTGCCATAGAGCTGCTTTATTATTTGATTAATGTGAAAATGAAATTAAATAAGGAAGAAGTAGAAGCGATAGTTTGTAAAACATTTTTAACAAAAAATAAATTGCATACAGCAAGCAAATTTTTTGGAAGAAGTGCTATTAAGTATATTATTAATTCATTTCCGGAGACAGACTACAAACCATGGAAGTTTAGAAAAGATAAAGTGCCGCAAAGTTATTGGACAAATGAGGAAAATAGAATTAATGCAGTGCGTTATTTAATTGATAGAGATTTTAAATGGAGCATTGAAGATGTAAAGGAAAAGTTAAGCTGGGACCTCTTAGAGAAAAATGGCTTGATGACTTTACACAGTTATTATACAAACTTGTTTGAATTAATTATAAGTACATACCCAAACAAAAAAATATTGCCTTGGGAGATAAAAAATAGTGAAGTTCCAAATGGAACTTGGTCTTCTAAAAGAAATAGAATTAAAGCTGTTAAGTGGCTAGTTAAAAAAAGTAATTTGAAAATAGATAGAATTAATAGAAACACCTTTGGCAAGTATGGCTTAAGTAGGTTACTTGCAGAATACTATGGAGATAACCCAAAACGAGCAATTAAGGAAGCTTATGGAAACTCTGTCCTTATAGGTAGACATAAATGTGAAAATATGCTTATATATCATCAAGGAGTGAGTTAAAAATGAAAGAATCTATGTTAAATCAATTTCGCTTAACTGTACTTGAAAAAGGCTACGGAGTATATGGTATAAACGTATATCAAGAAGGTAAAGGAGAAATCTCCTACCAATGGCGGTCTGATGATAAGGTTTGTCTTTACTCAGGTTCCAAAACCTTTACTTCCTTAGCTATTGGAATATGTCAGGATGAAGGTTTGCTAAAACTATCAGATACTGTGTTGAGCTTCTTTCCGGAATATAAAGCTATAGCATCTGAGTATTCAGATAACATAAGAATAAGAGACCTATTACATATGTCCTCAGGAAAAAAGGTGTTTTATTTTTCAGGTGAGGTAGAAGAAATGAGGACTAATGATTGGGCTAAGTTATTTTTTTTAGACCCTATGAAATGTGAAGCTGGAGCTGAATTTTTTTATTCAAATGCATGTACCTATATGCTTTCCCGTATAGTTGAAAAAGTATCAGGAATTTCCTTAAGAGATTTTCTTATACCGCACCTTTTTACTCCACTAGGTATTTTTAATCCGCAATGGCATACCTGCCCTGGTGGTCATACTCTAGGTGCCAATGAGCTTTATTTGACTAATAAAGAATTTTCAAAACTAGGCTTGGTATTCTTAAATGGCGGTGTATATGAGGGTAAGCGGATTGTAAGTGAAGCATATATTAAAGCTGCTACAACTGATATTATAAGTAATGCAGCTGCCGGTCATGATCCTGGAGAAGGGACTAAAGGCTATGGATATCAGCTGTGGCTGTGTTCTTATAAAGGAGCCTACCGTGCAGATGGAATGTATGGACAATTCTGCATAGTATTCCCCGACAAGAAAGCTGTAGTCACTGTTACTTCCCACGAAGAAAATAATGCAAATGATATTCTGCGTGCAATTTATAAAGATATAATCCCTTATCTTGAGTAGTTGATATTAAAAATCCACAACAGAAATGTTGTGGATTTTCGTTGTTTATATTAGATACCTCAGCAGGTACCATACCTGATGAGAGCGTCTTTTTTGGGGACATATGAAATCACGCAAATTATAGCAGTCACATCCTTAATTAATCTATTATCACCATTGATGTGTGCTGCTTTGCTGTATTTTTAACCTTAATTATGTTATTTATGAAGTCTTCATTAGATTCCTTAATGTTTACTATATCTTTTCCATATCTTGAAAAAGGTATTATATTATTAGTACTGTCAATTTCAAATACGCCTTGTGCAATTCCTAAAGGCACGTAAATAGATTCACCTGATGCTAAATGATCTTTTTTTCCAAATATAATATATTCCTTACCAGCTTCAATTAATGGAAACTCACCCATTGTAGACTTTATTTTTTTTGCCTTTTTTTCGTTAACTGTCAATTTTTCTAAAGAATTAATTTCGAAACTCTTTTCCACTTGTTTGTTTGCCTTTAAAAAATCTTCCACTGAAACAATACCTCCAGCAGATGCAAGTTCCATTATTTGCCCATTTAATTTAGTATCCTTTAAGGAATTAGTAACTTGTAGTTTAAATTTTGTTAATACATTATTACCTACAACTATTGAGTTTGTTTCCAAAACCTTTCCCTCAACAATGATTTCAGCATCAGCTATCAATGTATCTATATTTTTATAAACCAGGCTCAAATCTAGTGATGAATTCATTGTATAATCATAACCATAACCAATATTTGATACGTTTGATTGCTGAGCACTCTCACTGGTAGATACACATCCTGATATAGTAATAACTAAAGTTAATATGATTAACATTGAAATAATCTTTTTCATAAAATCACTCCTTATTTTCTTTTAGCCCAAAACTATGCCCCGCTTATATTTTTATCTACGGATTATAATCAAAAGAGTTATAATAAATGGTATAAATTACAATCTATTTATTTTTGAAGGAACCATTTTTATAGAATAATGTAAATTTAAGGGCTATAATAAATTTATAGGTTAATGATATTCTTTAATTATTCATATTAAAAGATATTTAATAAAGATAGTGGGGGTGAATAATTGATAAATTTAAGAGAGATTAGAATTTCTTTATTATACTTTTTTTATTTTGTGCTGATGATATCGGTTTTATTGTTTGTAAGAAAACACCACTTGCTTACTGGCAGCATAAGAAACATAGGTGCTGGAGATATCATACTTGTCATTATCGTTACTTTTATCCTATTTGCAATAATTCCATGTTTAGCAGTTTCTATTTATCATATAGTTAAGGCAGTAAGATATAATAAGGTTTATTATAAGGAAAAACATTATGCTGAATGGTGTTATTCAAGAGATGAATGGACAGGTTTTATAAATAATAATTACAGAATAAATAATAGAATTGAAATTAAATCATTTAAGAAGGCTGCTGTATATTTTAGTATTGTTGTATTTATAGCCTATTTTCTATATTTCTTAACAAACATTAAGGATAGGAAGAATATGCCAGCTTATATATTAATTGCTGTAGCAAGTTACCTTATCTGTTTTATACCAGTAATGATTAAGAATAAGATAAGCATGATTGATCATTTATTATTTACAAACCGCAGCGTTATCTTGATGCAAGGTACTATTATAGTAAACGGAGAGATTTTTAATTTAGATATTCCGCTTAAAAAAGAAATGATGAAAAAGCAAATAAGGAATGGCAATATTGAAATTGAATATGCAGTTCCTGCTAGATATTCAGATAAATACTCTAATAGAAGGTATTTAAATGTGAAAGACGTTAAGAAACTAATAATACCAATACCTTCTGATAAATATGAAGAAGCTGCAAAATATATTAAGGTACCGCTTCCCATTACAATAGGTTATAGAAAATAACATAGCTGTACTTATTAACAGCTACAGTTCACTTCCTAATAAGATAAAACCAAATATTGCAAAGCAAATAAATCGCGGGGGTATAAAAATGGATTCATCAATGATGAAATTAAATTTAAAAAAATATTATAACCAAGAAGCTGAACTAAGGAATTTATCTGAAAAACAAGAATGGAAGAAGGATCAAAGAGCTAATTTTTACAGCTATGTAAAATCAGAAAACAAAAACTCTTTATTAGAAATAGGGGCTGGTACTGGCAATGACAGTCGTTTTTTTATGGATTGCGGCTTAAACGTTGTAGCTGTTGATTTATCAAGTGAAATGGTTAAATTGTGCAAGGGAAAAAATATACAAGCATATGAACTAGATTTTTATAATATCTCAAATTTAAATAAAAAATTTGATTGTATATGGTCTATGAATAGTCTTATGCATGTTCCTAAAAATGATTTGCCTCAAGTTTTAAATGAAATTAACTTTGTGCTTAAGGAAAAAGGACTATTCTATATGGGTGTATATGGTGGTGTGGATACTGAAAGTAATTATGTAGACGAAGTAACCGATACTCCTCGCTTTTTTTCATATTATTCCGAGAGTAAAATTAAAGAAGTATTAAGTAATGTTTTCGATATTATTGAATTCCATCAGTTTGATGTTGGGAGAAATACCGATTTCCAAGCTGTAATTATGAGGAAAAAATGATTTCTGCAACATCAAATCTTACTTCGGAATTGTTGTAAATAATTTTAATAAATATTCGATATTTATGGTAGAGAAAGCAATTCATATTTTTGGAGGTATAAAAATGAGAATAGCACCAGTCTCTACAAACTTAAAAACTAATTATTCACCACTTGCTGAAAACAATGCTATAAAATTACTTGAAAAGCAAAAGATGCAAATGCAGGAGCAGATACAAAAGGTCAGTGCAAGTAGAATGGATGACAAAATGAAACAGGAAAAAATTAAGTCGATCCAAAATCAAATAGAAAAAATTGATATGGAAATCCAGCAAATGAGAAGTGAAATGCTTAATCAAAACACAAATATAAATCAAGAAAATAATAGCAAGCAATCAGATGCTGGTACTAAAGAAGATAGCAGTAACTTAGCAGGTATGTCTCAATTAGTTCAATCAAGCTCTACATATTCCCAAGCTAAAATTATGCATAGAATTAATAACAGCCTGAATGGAAAAAGTAATGTTTTAAAGATAGAAATCGAGTTAGACGGAAGTAGAGGCGGAGACCCTAAAAGAAAGATAAAAGACCTTAATGATACTGAATCTAGAAAACAAATGCTGGATAATAAAGAGAGCGAAACGCTTCGAATTTCAAGAAAACAAGTAAAGGAAGCTTCAAGAACGGTAAGTAAAAATAAGGAAATAAATGATAAAGATAAAAATGAAGAAACAAGCGATTTTGAAAATATTTCTATAAATGATTCTGTGGGCTATCAAAACGAAATATCGGTTAATAATGAAGAGAATTATCAACAACAAGGTATAAAAGAAATAGTTAAAAACAATAAGAGAGTGGATGTTAGAGTTTAATTATTAATAAATGTTTTGTTAAGTAATAAAATATAAGAATTTTGTCAAGGCACTCTTAGAGGTGCCTTTTTTTCTTAGCAAGTTATTTGATATTTTTAAAGGATTAAGAAGATTTTTAGAGAATATTATTGCTATATAATGTGAAGTTAGAGGTAAATTATTACTAAGTAAGGAGTAAAATATATGATTATAAACAATCCATTCCCTGAAATAGAAACTAATAATCTCATACTTAGAAAAATGGATTATAAAGATATCTATGATATTTTCCTGATGCGCAAGGACCCTAGAATGAATGAGTTTACTGATGCAAAACTTGATGAAAGCCCAGAGGAAACTAAGTCCTATATTGATAAAATGAACAAAGGTATAGATGAGAATAAATGGGTTATTTGGGCTATTGAGCATAAACAATTTAAAAAAGTCATTGGCTCAATCAGTATTTGGAATATTAACCTAGAGCAAAAAAGTGCGGAACTAGGTTATGGAATTATCCCTGAATTCCAAGGCAGGGGATTTATGAAGGAAGCATTATTGAGTGCAGTAGATTATGTCTTTAAGGTTATGAATTTAGATGCTTTGGAAGCATATACAGAAGAAAATAACATAAAATCTATTATGCTTCTTAAAGGCTGTAAATTTGAAGAAGCTAATCGAATTGATGATAAAGGTTATTACAGTGATAAAGTTTATCATATGGTTGTATATAGGCTTAACAGATAAAAATAGAGTATTGGAGCGGGGCTGCCTTTCTCAATTTTGCATAAAAGAAAGTTATAGGAATATTGGAATTGGCTCAACTTTATTTAAAAAGTCTATGGAATGGTTAGATTTATTTAAAGAGATAAATGATGTATTCATTTTTGTTTCAAATGGAAATGATAATGCACTAGAATTCTATAAAGGGAAAGGCTTTAAAGCAAGTCATCAGATACTTGATGGATTTATTACAGTATTAAGAAACAGTTGTTTCAAGGTAGTTATGAGAAAGCATATTGCTAGAGTAGAAATTTCTACTCTTTTTATTTTTTAGAAGGATTAGGAAAATTTATAGAGAATATTATTGCTATAGAATTTAATAATGAGGTATGTAAGATGAATATATTGAAGCTAACTTGTAAAATGACAAATTGTTATCTGGTTGAATATAGTTCTGGCTGGATTATGATAGATACAGATTTTCCAGAGACTCTAAATCAAATGCTGCACCTTATAAAACAGTATGATATTAAAATAAGTGATATAAAATACCTAGTTGTAACACATTTTCATCCAGATCATGCTGGCTTTGCACAGAACTTAAAAAATCTTGGGGTGAAATTAATTGTTCATGAATGCCAGATTCCTTATGTGAATAAATTAAACGATTTTTTTAAGAAGAATCCTAAATTTAATTTTACAGATATTATTCTAGAAGATAATATTGTAATTTATAATGATAAAAGTAGAAGCTTTCTTAAAGTCTTGGGTATAGATGGAGAGATAATCAAAACACCTGGGCATACAGATGATAGTATAAGCCTTGTTATAGATGGCTGCTGTGTATTTACTGGTGACCTTCCTGCATTTGATTTAATAGAAGCCTACGATGATCAAACAATAAAAAACAGTTGGAAATTAATTAAAGAACAAAATATAACAGAAATATATTCCGCTCATGGTGCCTCTTATATGATATAAAGGTAAAAAAATGATTATTAATAATAATCTATTTAAAGCAACTATGAAGAAGTAATTAAAAATAAATAAATTCTTAGTAAATTTTAAATGAAACAACAGAGATGAGGGAAGAAATGTTTAAATATCTTTTGCAAGGACTTTTATTTGGACTTGCTTATGTAGCACCAATAGGAACACAAAATTTATATGTAATAAACACAGCTGCACGTGAAAGTAAATTAAAAACCTATCAAGTTGCACAAATAACTGTTTTCTTTGACATATCACTTGCTCTTTCATGCTTCTTTGGAATAGGATTGTTGATTGAGAGATTCTTATTACTTAAAGAAATCATACTTTTAATTGGTGGAATAATTATAACTTATATAGGAATTGGATTGATTCGTTCTACCTCACAAATTACTGATAATGAAAGTGTAGGTCAATCTTTAATTAAAACTATAGCTACTAGTTTTGCAGTTACTTGGCTTAATCCTCAAGCAATAATAGATGGATCTTTATTATTGGGTGGATTTCGTGCTTCACTTCCTTTTTCAATGTCAAAATACTTCATATTAGGAGTTTGTATT
This sequence comes from Candidatus Clostridium stratigraminis, assembly GCF_045310675.1. Taxonomy (NCBI): domain Bacteria; kingdom Bacillati; phylum Bacillota; class Clostridia; order Eubacteriales; family Clostridiaceae; genus Clostridium; species Candidatus Clostridium stratigraminis. Next base: position 195,169 of record NZ_JBJHZZ010000004.1, on the reverse strand, counting down.
GCATCTTTTACGTGGTTTAATTTTTTGGCAACTTTTGTTTCTAAATTTCGAAGTAAATTTAATAATATAATTAAATGGATTAATATCTCTTGTGGAGGAATATTAATATTTTATGGGTTAAAATTAGGATACTCTTTTATTCAATTGATAAAGTAGCAAATGACATTTTTATTATTATCATAGGGATTAAAATATATTTTAATTTCATCTAAGACACGCTAATAAAAAATTGAAAAGCAATTATCGAAAGGAAGATTGAATGATGTATAACTTTAGAAGAACTCTAACGGTGGCAATTTCTGGACTTTTAATATTAGGATTAGCAGGATGCAGCGAGAAGAAAAGCATTATGGTTACTGCTGTTCCAAAGACTGTAGCTGAAACTGGTAATAATATTGATGCTGATAATAAAATAAACCTTAATAATCTTAATTTTACACTTCCTTCAAACTGGGTGAAAAGAGGAAATGAAAGTGAGATATTTTTTGATAATGAAAATAAACAAACAGTAGGGGGAATTTCAGTAGTAGGATATTATGGTGATTATGGTGCTTCACTACCTAACCACAGTGAAATATTGAGTACAGAGAATATCGATAGCAGTCTTGGAAAGGGCAAACTTTTTACTCTTGAACTAAGTAATCCTGCTGCTTCTAATAATCCTAAAACATGGAAGGAAATACATGCTATTATACCTACGAATAATGACAGAGCTTATGATATATGGGTAAATGTGAAAAAGGATACTCTTATAAACATTTTGAAAAGTTTCCAATAGAAATATTATTAATAGATATAAAATAACTTATTAGGAGGAGATGTATGCCAAAAAAATATAGTATATTAGGTTGTATAATAGCATTAACACTTACTTTTATTGGTTGTGATTTTTTTGGACCTGGAATGGCTGATTTTAACTATGACTTACCTGGTGGATATTCCATGTTTCATGCAGGTGGTGATAACTTTATAAACAAAGACAGTGTAAAGGCCATAGAGGGTAATGTAAATGGAATAGCATGGAATAACGACTTTATATTAGTAAGACAAATACAAAATAACAAAACGAACTACTGGATTGTAGATGTACAAGCACCAAAGCTATATGGCCCACTTGATGAAAAAGACTTTACTTCAAGAAGAACAGAATTAAAAGTTGATAATAGCTTAAAATTAGAAGCTCCTGAAAAATATAAAAGCTTAGAAAAAAAATTAGAAGTAAATTCTTAAAAATAAATAAATTCATAATATGGAGGAATTTATGGATAAGTATGAAAAATATAGAAAGGTTAGAGGTAGGCTTGAGACTGTAGCAGCTATAATGGCTATTCTTACTGGAAACGGAATAAGCTCTGCTTTAGGCATATATGGTAAAAAAATAATTTCAGTGAATACTTTACTAAACCTTGTTATTATATTTGTAATTGCTTTAGTATTAAACTTTTTTGCTGTGAAAATTGCTGATAGATGGTATGAGAAAAACATAGACAAGTAGATATTATAATAAGCAAGGATGGTGAAACATTTGAAAAAGTTATTAATTTATTTTTTAATAACAATTGCAATAATAATTGCAGTATTTTTTATAATAACTAGAAATGGATTACCTAAATTAAGCATTAATGATATAAAATCAGTAAATATAAGTAGGGGCCTAGTTCCCATTAAAGAACTGGATGTTGTTAATAATAGAGTAGAAATAGAAAATCTTGTCTCAATGTATAATAGATCAAAAAGAAGTTACCAAGATGGGGATACAACACCCGAAATAGATATTGTTTTTCAATTGAAAGATAATAAAGAGCTTTCTATTCAAGGAAACACTCAATCCTTTCAATATGTTTATGTAAATAACAAACATTATAAAATAACAGGAAAAGACTTAACGATTTATATAAGGAACTTATGTCAATAATACATATAAGCATAAAACTAACCATAAAATTAGCATTAATTATTTAATTAGTGCTAATTTTTTTATGAAATTTACTTTGCTATATTAATAATTTTATGCAGCTTTTCTTAGAAAAAGATTTTAAAACAGTTTTGAAACCATTTAAATATTATTAAATTCATAATTTCTAAGATTATTTTAAGAATATTTTAAAATCATTTTAATATTTAAAAAATTTATGTTGCCACTTCGTGAAATCTGCTTAAAACCAGTTGAAAACGTTATTTTATGCTAATATAATTAAAACAAACCTGAAAATGGTATTTTAAACTGATAAATTAAACGATATCATGCGCGCAATATCATTTAATTATATTAAGAAATTTAGGGGGAATAATTTTATGACGTTATTAGCTGTGTTAGGTTACTTAACAGTTATTGTGTTCATGGTATTAATAATGACTAAGAAATTAAGTCCATTCACAGCACTTATTATTGTACCAATAATATTTGCTATGATTGGTGGATTTACTGGTCAGTTGCCAGCATTTATACAAGCTGGTCTTAAAGGTGTAGCAACAACATCCTATATGTTATTCTTTGCAATTCTTTTCTTTGGTATAATGTTAACAGTAGGATTATTCGATCCTCTTGTTAATAAGGTAATAAAAATAGTAAAAGGTGACCCACTTAAAATACTTATTGGAACAGCTGTTTTAGCAGCAATTGTTTCTTTAGATGGTGATGGTGCAACTACAGATATAATCGTATGCGCAGCATTAGTTCCAATCTATAACAAGCTTAAGATTAATAAAATGTACTTAGCAGCATTAGTTATAACTATGAATACAATACTTAACCTCATTCCTTGGGGAGGTCCAACAGCCCGTGTTGCTGCAGTTACAAAAATCGATGGTGCAGTTTTAATGAAACCTTTCCTTCCAGGTATGGTTGTTGGCATAATATGGATATTGATAGTTGCTTACTACTTAGGATTAAAGGAACGTAAGCGTCTTGGAATTACTATCCTTGATGAAGCATCACATGGTGAAATGGCAGCAACATTAACAGAAGAAGAACTTGCACTTAAGAGACCAAAGCTTGTATTAGTAAATTTTATTATAACAGTTTTAGTTCTAATTGCACTTCTTTCACAAAAGGTTCCAGCTAACGTTGCTTTTGAAATAGGTACAGCTTTAGCTTTAGTAATAAACTTCAGAACATTAAAAGAGCAAAGAGCAGCTATATCACTTCAAGCTGACAGTATTATTCATACAGTAGGAATGATATTAGCAGCTGGTGTATTCATGGGTATATTAACAGAATCCAAAATGGCAGATGCTATTGGAAATCAAATCGTTGGAATGGTGCCAGCATCTATGGGGTCACACTTCCTTGGAATTACTAGTTTGTTAAGTATACCAGGTACATTCTTCTTATCAAACGATGCTTACTATTTCGGTGTACTACCTGTACTTTTAAAGGCAGGCTCAGCTTATGGCTTCAGCAATTTACAGGTTGGAATTGCTGCATTATCTGGACAAGCAGTTCACTTACTAAGCCCATTAGTAGCATCAATATACCTACTATTAAATTTGACAGATCAAGACCTTGGCGAATGGCAGAAGTTCTGCTTCCCAATTACAATGGTATTATTTGTAATATACGTAGTAACATTAACATTAACAGGTGCATTGCCTCTGTAATGGCTTATACATGACATATTATGATTACTCATGGCCTTACCTTAAACCCCTCATTTTTGAGGGGTTTTTTAATGGCATCCATATGACTTATTACTTATTATTCATTTTAAACTTTTTATTTTCAGAGGAAGGGTGATTCAAATGTCTTTAGGAGGCATTGGACTTATTATTTTGGTTTCTCTTGCGGCATATATTACATACTTTTACTTTTAAAGATATTTTATTTCGAAAAATAAATTTAAATAAGTGGATTATATTTACTTTAGGTTTAATTATAATTTTTGTTTCAAGATTTATTGGAGCAGGCTCATCAGCTATATATTCCTATATTCTCTCAGGGCTATTTGTTATAATGCTGCTCTGGTTTTTTGATTTATATAATACAGATAATAAAAAAATTTCAGATGGAAAAAAGAAAAAATAAAAATCTATAGAAATCATGGAATTATACGGTATAATAAAAATATTAATATTTTATATAAAGGGAGATTGGGGTAAATGGAAAAGTTCACATTTTATTTTGAACCAGATAATCCAATAACTAATCCAAGAGAATTTACAGATGAGTTAATCAAGTATTGTAAGAAAAACAATATAGATTATATTTTTAGCCTGGGAGATATTTTAATAGTATTTCCATTGGCTTTTTTTATAATTACTTACTAATAAGTATAGAAAATTTCTTTTACTATAATTTTTATGTATAATAGGCTTAATGCCTATTTCTAGAAGATAATATTAATTATTAAATGTAAAATTTGAAATTAAAATATTAAGATAATAATTTTTATAATAACCAAGGAGGAATAGTAATGAAGAATTTTATAGTTGAAGATTATTTTTGGAGTCTATTTCCTAATGCTAGAATAGGAGTTGTTATTTGTAATGGTATAGATAACTCCATAAAAGATGAGGAGAAGTTTAAGGAACAGATTTTAACCTCAGAGAAGGAAGCACTAAAGTACTTGCAGAACCCGGAGTTTAGCAGTAATGAAGTTATAAAAGTATGGAGAGAAGCATTCCAAAAGTTTAAAACAAAGAAGGGGGCAAGGTCCTCTATCGAAGCATTACTAAAGCGAGTGAATAATGGAAATCACTTAGGAACAATTAACCCTTTAGTTGATATTTATAACTCTATTTCCTTAAGATATGCATTACCCTGCGGTGGTGAGGATATAGATAAATTTGTTGGAGATATAATACTTACTAAGGCAGCTGGAAATGAAGGTTTTATTACATATGGAACGGATAAAAGTGAACCGCCATATGAAGGTGAAATAGTATATAAAGATAATGAAGGAGCAATCTGCAGGTGTTGGAATTGGCGTGAATCAGTAAGAACAATGCTTACTGAAAATACAAAGAATGCCTTTATGTGCATTGAATTAGTTGATGAAAAAAGAACAGCTGATTTTGAAAATGCGCTGCAAGATCTAGCAAAAGGAATACAGGAAAATTTAGGTGGAACCTGTAGGATCTCAATTCTTGATATTAACAATAAAGAAGTATCAATAGATTAATCTGAGGTGAAAATTTGATGGGTGGTTTCAAAGATATAAGAAAAAATTTGGTATAACTAATGAAAGATTCGGGGAATTTCAAATTTGCTGACAAGCATTTAATAGTGATAAAACATAAAAGTTTAAATAAATAATTTTTTATAAAGCCATATCATAAGCAAGCTGCATCGCTAGCTTTTCCATTTTCCTAAGTAAATAAAAAACTATTTATATTGATTTCTAAAAGGAAAATAATGTATGATTAAAGTTAATAGTATATGTAGAAGAAGGTGGGTGAAATGATGCAAAGATATTTTGCAGCTATTACAATAGTCTTACTTGTGATAATGGTTATATTTAGAGTTTTTATGCTGCGTAAAATGGGTATTAAGGCTATGAAATTTGGTGGTATAGACAAAAAAGATTTTATTATTATTCCATTTGTTTTGCTTTTCTTCTTTTTAATATTTTCAAATACACTTAAGTTACAATGGCTGAGTATTGATCTGCTTAGAAATGAGATTATCAGTTGGATTGGTGTAGTATTGTGTATGTTTGGACTACTATTATTTTTATATAGCTTAATTTCATTTGGAAAAAGTTTTAGAGTGGGAATAGATGAAGATAAGCCAGGTGCATTAATAACTACCGGTGCTTTTGCAATTAGCCGCAATCCAATTTATACTGCATTTGGACTGGTATTACTTGGTATATTTCTTACTTTCGCAAACTGGATATTATTGTTGTACTTAATTGCGGGGCTATGGCTATTTAATCGGCAAGTTCTTCGTGAGGAAGATTCTTTAAAAAGGATTTATGGAAAGGAATACATGGAATATTCTAAAAAGGTCCATAGGTATCTTTAATGGATAAGAATTACATGATAAAAAAGTATTGCAGGTCCCTATCTTTTAGAAGGTAGCAGGTCTGCTTTTTTATTAATAAGATTAGTAACAAAATATATAACATTGATGTTATATATGGTATAATTTACATAATACGGAATGATAAATAATACTGCAAATAATAATTAAAATGATTAAAAAGTAATATTTCGAAATACCATGGGGAGGGGTTTATGTGGAAGAACAAAATGAGGTTATAGTCCAAATCAGAGACTTATCCATGAATTTTGGTTCAAAAGAAGTACTTAAGGGAATCGATCTTGATGTTCATAGGGGAGAAATTATAGGTTATATAGGCCCAAATGGAGCAGGTAAAAGTACTACGGTAAAAATAATTCTAGGGCTTGTAACTGGATATAAGGGAACAGTTAAAGTATTGGGTGAAGATATAGCAAAATCATTAATAGATTATAAAAGAAGAATAGGCTATGTTCCTGAAATTGCTGATATATATGATAGCCTTACTGCCCAGGAATATTTGACCTTTGTAGGAGAATTGTATGGACTTGAACATATAACTGCAGACAAGAGAGCTAAAAGACTAATGTCAATATTTGATATGGAAGCGGTTTATACATCGAGAATTTCTTCTTTTTCTAAGGGTATGAAACAAAAGGTGCTCATAATAGCTAGTATGATTCATAATCCAGATATACTATTTTTAGATGAGCCTATTAATGGTATGGATGCAAACAGTGTAATTGTCTTTAAGGAGCTTCTCGGTGAACTAGCACAGCAGGGAAAGACTATCTTTTATTCATCCCATATAATGGAGGTTGTAGAAAGAATCAGCAGCAGAATAATACTTCTCAATGATGGTAAAATTGCAGCTGACGGTACCTTTGAAGAGCTTCAAAGAAGCTCAAGCGAGGGTTCTTTAGAGCAGATATTTAATCAACTGACAGGCTTTAATAAGCAAAAACAGGTAGCTGGAGAATTTATAGCAGCTCTAACGGAGGTTTAAGCCCTAAATGAGGAGGCTGAAGTCCTAAATGGACTTCAGCGGGTAATTTACGAACGGAGTGAGTGGGTTAAATTACCCCGTGTTCCGACTATAAGGAGGAATAGAAGATGATTGACTTTAAGTTGCTAAAGTTTTTGGATATTTTTAAGGGTATCTTTATAAGCTTAGGCGTTGATTATAAAGTAATGCGGCTTATTCTTCAGGTGAAACTAACAATGGATACAAGAAGGCCTACTACAATAATAAATAACAACGCTAAGCAGAAGGAATACAAGAATAACTTCAATATGAGTTTACTCATGTACGCATTTTATGGATTAATGTTTGGAATGGTTGCACTTTTGCCTATGCCAATATTTTATACAATGACCACCATATTCACTGTAATATTATTGTTTACAACTCTTATCATGATATCAGATTTTTCAGCTGTACTGCTTGATATTAGGGATAGAAGCATAATATCCTCAAGACCTGTGAGTAATAGAACCTTAAACATGGCAAAAACAATTCATATAACAGTATATATGTTAAGTATAGTTTTTGCCTTATCGCTAGTCTCTATTATTATTACAACTGTGAAATTTGGAATAGTTTTTGCGCTTATTTTTATATTTGAGCTTGCATATATGTCATTGTTCGTAGTGTTTTTTACTTCCATTCTTTATTATGTAATACTATCCATATACGATGGCGAAAAGCTTAAGGATATAATTAATTATTTTCAAATCGTTTTTACAATGCTAATTTTCATTGCACAGCAATTTTCCAGTAGAATATTTTCTTTGGCAGGCAGCAAGGTGAGTTATACACCTAGATGGTGGCATTATTTTCTACCTTCAATGTGGATGGCGTCACCACTTACAATACTTAAAGAAGGTGTAAAATATAACAGCTATATTTATCTTATGCTTTGTTTTCTTCTAATACCTTTTGTGCTTTTCCTTCTTTATGTTAAGTTAATAGCACCTTCCTTCGAACACAAGCTTCTGAAAATGAGCTCTTCTTACGGCTTAAGGAGAAAAGGAGGAATTAAGAAATGGTGGGAAGAAAAGAAAGTACAACTATTATGCCATAGTAATATCGAAAAAGCTTTTTTTAGATTTATTACTAATATGCTTTCAAGTGAGAGAAAACTTAAGCTTCAAATATATCCTTTAATGATGATGAGTATTATATTTCCTTTGATAATGCTCATATCTTTCTCCAGTATGAGTGGCTCACTTGTTGATACTATAAGTAATCTTAGGGGCAGCAAGGTTTACTTTTTTATGTACCTTTCTGCATTATTTAATGTAAGTTATGTTTCGATAATTACAAGAAGTGAGAGCTACAAAGCTGCTTGGATTTATAGAACGGCGCCTATTATTAGTCCATCAGATATATACAGGGCAGGTGTAAAGACAGTAATTGTTAAATACTCCATACCTGTTCTTTTACTGCAGTCAGTTGTCTTTATTGCCTTTTGTGGAGTCAGTATTTTACCTAACATAATTGTAATCTTAATAAATATGTTTTTAATCACATTAATATCATTAAATATCAATAAAAAAGAACTGCCTTTTAGTAAAGAAATGCTCACTGTTAGTCAGGGCCAGACAGGTAAGGGCTTCTTAACCTTGGCTATAGTCGCAGCAGTTGGACTAACTCATTTTGGCATAAGCCATTTTACTTACGGATCATTAATCTTAGGTATATTATGTTTAAGCGCCTTAATTTTATTGTGGAAGTATACTTTTGACTTTGGGTGGAGTAGAGTTGAACTGTAAAAAATTTCAGGAGGAATATAATGAAGAAAGTAGTTCTGCCCTCAATAATTTTATTAGTAATAATTTTAATTTTTGGCTTATATAATTTAACTGCAAAAACTTCTTCAAACTCTTTAAAAATTTCAAAAGATGATGAGAAAATAATTCTAGAATACCTAGATACGAAAACAAATGATATTCTTGCTCCCTTAGGAGGAAAGCTATATAGCGCTTTTACTGTTTTAGGGACAGATGATAATAAAATTTATATTTTAATGTTAAAAGAAGAATTTATAAAACATGGTAATGAAATGATTCAAAATGGCGGGGTTTCTGCACCCATGGTTCTTAACGTTCAAACTAATGATGGGAAAATAAAAATTATTGGGCATAAGTACCCTAGAGATGGAGAAGAAGGTAGCATCGATTTGAAAAGACTTTTTCCGAAAAATGTAAGAAATGTATTAAATAAAATTCGTAATGATGGCAGCTTTAATCTTCAAGATGCTATTAAAAATAGAATAAAAGGAGAGAATCTTTCTATTAGTTAAGGAAGTGAATAATATTATGGAAACTACCATTTATGAATTTAATAATAATATAAAAGTTTATTTTACAAAACAAAGAAAAAAACTCTCCGCAGTCTACAAGGAGAAAATAAAAAAGCATTAAAATGGAGCTATTAATTAACGAGAATGATATTAGATTATTAATAAATAGTCATAACAAGAGCCTAGCATTAAAAAATAAAATGCAAGAGATTAGATCCTTAATATTCATTGACGCATCAAGAGAAGCAGTAAATGAATTTATTATAAAAAATGTTAGTAAAAAGGACGGAAATCTTGTTGCAACCTTAGAAGCTGCAGTAGGATTAAGACAAATCTCAACTTTCTAATAATACATTTTACTTACTTTTATATCATTAAATTAAATGTAGGCAGGTGAAATAAGTATGCAGAAGAAGCAGCCTTATGGAATATTAAATATTGTAGTATTTATTCTTGTTTGTTGTTTTTTATATCTATATAATATAGTAGCAGTTGCTATATGCTTGTTTATTGCAGTTGGCTATCTTGCATATGAAGCATATAAAAAATAGCAAAGAGTTATTTATGAAATATGCCAACTATGTTAAAGAAAATTGATAAATATAAATAAAGAGATGTTTTGCAGCTGGTGAAGAAACGTTATAATTAAGTTAGAGATAAAGTTGCTAGAATTTAAAATATTGAACAATAGTAGTAAAATTTATTCGGTGGAGGAGTTTATTTTAAACTAATTAGAAGCTAATTCATTATTGACATAAAACACAAAACATAGGAGATTTATACATGGACTTAAGATATAGAGCTAAAAAACTAAAATCAGATATACCTGCAATTTTCATTGCTTTAAAAAAGAAAGAAACGCCTATCATTGCAAAGCTATTTGCAGGAATTACAATTGGATATGCATTATCACCTATTGATTTTATACCTGATTTTATCCCAGTTATTGGTATGATAGATGATATAATATTAGTTCCAATATTTGTTGCTTTAACAATAAAATTTATACCAGAAGAAATATTTAAGCAATGTAGAGTTGAAGCAGAGAACTTATGGAATAATGGAAAGCCTAAAAAGTGGTATTATGCAATTCCAATTATACTAATATGGGTGCTATTAGTATGTTTTATTATTAAATTAGTAATTTTATAATGTAAATTTACCTGAGATATGCGAAGGATTATTACAAATTATTAAGACACATTAGATGTTTATGTTTACCCATATTTTATGATAATTATTAAGGTGGTGGGGTATTTTGTTTACAACTATTAGCTATGTACTTAGTATATTTCTAACAACAGCCGCAATGGTACTATTAGTAAAAAAATTCATTATTGGATTCAATGATAGGTATACTGGAGCAATTATTTTACTTGTTATAACACTAGCTGTAATAAGCATATTTTGCAGCGCCATTGGTGGCTTTGGAGCAATAAAACTTGATTTGATGTTTTTGTCTTCAAACGAAATAGCATTAATAAAAAATCAAAATATTATTGCATTTGTGATTGGTTATGCAGTTCTATCATTTAATTATATAATATTAAAAATTATAGAAAGAAAGAGTAAAAAGGAAAAACCAAAAGAAGAAAAGCATTGGGATTTAGAGAAACTTAAAGGCTAAAAAGTAAATTTTGTCCAAAGTATTATGGTTAAAGCCATAAAATTAGGGGTGATTACGTGTTAAAGTTATCTAATACATCCTTTCTTAAAGTAAGTCGTTTACTAAAAATTGAAGCAAGAGCCTTAGAGAAATCTTTATATAAATATTATTTTGAAGCAGGAAGCAGTGAAAATGTTGTTGACGAATTAAAAAAATATCAAAATACAGATAGTGGATTTGGTAAAGCTTTAGAATCAGATTTTAGGCTGCCTAATTCATCGCCTATGGCCACCTCAATTGGAATAAGAATTTTAACTGAAATAGAAGAAACAAAAGAGACAAGAGACATTATAAAATCTGCTTTAAAATATTTGGAATTCGCCTTTAATAATAAAAGAAACGGATGGTATGCTCTTTCAAAAGAAGTTAATAATTATCCTCATGCCCCATGGTGGCATTATGATGATGAAAAAGGCATGACTATAATAGATAAAAACTGGGGAAATCCATCTGCTGAAATATTAGCATATCTATATAAATATAAGGAATATCTAAATAAAATAGAAATAAATTATCTAGTTGATTATGCAATTCATTATCTTGAGAATAAAAGAATCTTCGATTCTGAAAATGAGCTGTTTTGTTATATAAAATTATATGAAGTATTACCGGAGGAACTGAAAAGCAACTTAAAGAAACTAATTTCTTATGGTATTTCTGAGGTTATAGAATATGACCGTGAGAAATGGGAAGGGTATGTTCCGCTTCCCTTAGATTTTGTTCCAAGTCCTGAAAAGGAAAGCTTTGAAGTAAGAAGTGATAAAATAGATGAGAATCTTGATTATTATGTACACTTAATAGAAGGCTCTGAAGATAAACTCATAAATCCACCTTGGGGAGATAGTTTTTATCAAGGCAGCTTATCTCCAGCTTATAATGAATGGATGGGAGTTTTAACCTTAAAAATTTTGAAAATTTTAGACAACTATAATCGAATAGAAAAGTAATATTGGAAAGAGGTGTTTAAAAAAAGAATTTTTATAAACTCTTGCAATTATATTTGAGACGACTGCGTCTCTTTTATTTTTATCCCTTGAATTATTAAATGGCATGTGATAATATATCTATAAGATACATATCTAAAAGATATATTAGGGGGATAAGTATGAAGAGGCAAAATTTTAGAATGCTGCTTTTGTTAAGTGCAATGCTGCTTTTTCCAATTACCATCTATTATTTTTCACCAGCCCTTATTATTCAGGGGGCAATGGAAGGGATAGTAACTGGCAGCTTTCTTGTATTTGTAGCGATGCTTGTAGGCTCAATTTTCTTTGGAAGGCTATTTTGCGGATACTTATGTCCTGCTGGCGGCTTACAGGAATGTGCAATGCATGTTAATAACAAAAGTCCTAAACAAGGTTGGAAGAACAATATAAAGTATGTAACTTGGCTAATATGGATTATTATAATAATTGTTTGTTTTATATTTAGTAAGCAAAAATTAACTGTAGATTTTTTCAGTATGACAGATCATGGAATATCTATAGCTAATATAAGTGATTATGTTATATATTATGGAGTAGTACTACTATTCTTTGCTCCAAGTATATTATTCGGTAAGAGAATCATATGCCATTATTTCTGCTGGATGGCTCCATTTATGGTAATAGGAAGCAAAATAGGGAACCAGCTGCATATTAAAAGACTTAGGTTATATGCAGACGAAAATGCATGTGTAAACTGTCATATATGCGACAAGCATTGTCCTATGAGTCTTAAGGTAGCAGAGAAAGTTAAAATGGGAAACATGTATGACAATGAGTGTATATTATGTGGGGCGTGCATTGATAACTGCCCTAAAAGGGCAATCAATTATAAAATAGAGTAGGGTGATACGTAAATGAAAAAAACAAGGTATGTACTACTTGGATTACTTCAAGAAGAAAACTTAAGCGGATATGAGTTAAAAAAAATTATAGACATAAGAATGTCCTTCTTCTGGCAGGAAAGCTATGGACAAATATATCCTGAATTGAGTAAAATGGCGGCTGAAGGCTTAGTTGAGATTTCTAATAGGGACCCAGAAGGAGACCTAAAGCGTGAGAAAATAAGTTATAAAATAACTCCTAAGGGTGCAAATGAGTTTAAAAAGTGGATGGAGCAAGAAAATGAAAAGGATACTGTTAGGTCTGAATTTCTTTTAAAGTTATTTTTATCTACTACTAAAAATGATTCTGAAATGCGAAGACATATAATTAAATTTAAGGAACAATCCCAAGAAAAACTAAAGCTGTTTAATTTATTCAGTTCAGAATTAGAACAAATGATTGAGCTTCATAACAATCATAGACAGATTCTTTCAGTATTAGACCTCGGCAAACGCCAAGCAAAGCTATATATAGACTGGTGTGAGGAGATTTTAAAGAATTTGGAAAGAGGGGAATAGTAAGTACTGCTATTTTCTTAAATTAACCCTATAAACTTATAATATTTTTAAGATAGGTAATATTAATTTTTCAGGAGGATATTTAATGTTAGGTCATTTAGGCTTTTCCTATGTTGGCTTCATATATTTACTGATGCTTTGGATTCCTAATACCTTTTGGAGTAAGAGGAGGCCAGTAGATTATGATACTTCAAAGGAAAATAAAATTTTATTATTTTTTGAGCGTGCTGGGCAAGTATGCTGTACGTTAAGTATACTTATTTTTTCCGATTTCAATATTAGAGCCTTTTCACCATGGAGCTTGTGGCTTGTATTATCATTTTTATTGATGCTTTTATATGAGTTTTATTGGATTAGGTATTTTATAAATGAACCTACTGAAGAAAACTTTTACCGAAGCTTTTGTGGCATTCCGGTACCTGGTGCCAGCCTTCCTGTTATGGCTTTTTTACTTTTAGGAATTTACGGTAAGGTAATTTGGCTCATTATGTCAGCTATTCTTATTGGAATAGGACATATTGGGATACATCTTCAGCACTTAAAAGCAATAAGATAGGATTATCTTGAATTTCCTATGAAGTATTATGATATTATTAAAATAGAATTAAAATGTTTTTTAAGGAAATGTTTGATAGATCACAGCTAATTATTAAATAAGAAATGGAGAGATTATTTACAATGGATGTTCGAGATTTAAAAAAGTCCTGTTGAGGAAGTGAGCAGAAATCTACTGGTGCAGTAGAAGGAAATATATTATGCCCTGAATGTAATAGAAAAGGCGTTCAGGTAAAAAATATTACTGTTAAGCATTTAATTAAAGAGGAATTTTCGAAGGAAATTAAAGAAGCTTCTTATTTAATTTGCATGAATGAAGAATGCAATATAGTCTATTTTAACTCAGAGTTAAATGAAGCCTATAATAAGCAGCAGATAAAAGTCCCTATATGGTATAAGAAAGATGCAAACCCAAAATATATATGCTATTGTAATCAAGTTACTGAGCAGCAAATTATAAATGGTGTATTAAAGGATGGAGCAAAAGATATAAAAGATATTATAAGACTTACCGGAGCAATGAAAAACGGTAACTGTGAATTAAATAATCCCTTAGGCAAATGCTGCAGTCCAATTATTCAAGAAACAATTAATAAAACATTGAAGTTAAAGTAGAAGGTAAATAGTACTTATTAAGAAAGCAGGATTACTAATGAAAAATATTATATTTGATATTGACGGTACATTATGGGACACTACAGAAGTTGTTGCAAAGGCTTGGAGCAGAGCAGTTAAAGAAATAGGTGCCACCTCTGCAATAATTTCTCCTGAGATTTTAAAAAAAGAGTTTGGGAAAACCATGGAAGTAATAGCAGAGGATCTATTCTACGACGTAGATAAACAGAAAAAAGTGAAGTTAATTGAATTATGCTGTAAATACGAAGAAGAAGCTTTAAGTGAGGTTACTGATAATCTGTTATATCCCAATGTAAAGGATACTCTAATTAAGCTATCTAAGAGCTTCCGGTTATTTATTGTTAGTAATTGTCAGTCAGGTTATATAGAACTCTTCATGGAAAAGGCCGGAGTAAAGGAATATATTACTGATTATGAATGCTATGGAAATACTGGCAGAGGTAAGGGTGAAAATATCAAAGGTGTTATAGATAGAAATAATTTAGAAGATGTTGTATATGTTGGGGATACCCAAGGTGATTATGAAGCAACAGTATTTACTAAAATTCCATTTATATATGCAAAATATGGCTTTGGAAGTCCTGAGGACTGTTATTTAGCTATCGATAGCATAGATGAATTACTAAATTCTTTTTAGTTTAGCTCAAAAAATATAAAATTACTAAAATTCCCCTTTTCCTCTTTATAAATATATAGTATAATATTGGAAAGTGGAAGCAATGATATATAGTTGGCAAATTGGACACTTAAACTATATTGAGCTAGTAGTGTAACCGGCCTCTTAGCAAACTCTAGGAGGAGATATTAATGAACAAGAAATTACCATTTGTTGCAGTACTTTCAAGTCTTTTGGTTTTAAACACAGCTTCTATTGCCTTTGCAGCACCTGCATCTGCAAACACAGTTATTACTGGGAGAACGGAGCAAGGTAATCAGTCAGGAGTTATTCTGCCTGCTGTAGTTACTAAGCAAATAAATCACAATGTTACAAACTCAGTAACTCTTACCGGAACTATTATTATTGACGGACCTCAATTAGTATTAACTGTTTTAGAACCAAACGGTACTGAGGTTCCATCTAGCAACATCACCTATGTAAAGGCTGATGATAAAACTTATAATTATTCCATTACTGTAAACCCATCTTCCTTTAAGGGTTACGTAAATTATACTTTAAAGGCAAAAACAGTTTATATTAATGGGAAGAATGCAGGGCAAACTCATACTACAGCTCCAGTTACTACTCAAACAATTCATGTTTCTTATGTTGATCATTTTAATTACACTAATTTTACCTGGGGTGCTTACGACAGACAAAACAATGAGTACCCATATTCTTATAATCTTGTAAAGGTTTGGGATGATGGCAAAGAAGTTATGCAGGATCCTACAATAGGAGCTATTCCAGGTACAGATTCAGTGATAATTCAAGGCGCTGATGCTACCTATGATGGTGGAATTGCATTATTAGGTACAGAAGTTCCACCAGTAAATATTAGAAGTTTTGAAACACAAAGTCCAGTTTGGACCTATAATGAGGCTACTAAAAAATATGATTTAACCTTTGATTTAATTAAGAATTTAAGCAACGGTGGTTCCGAAACAGCTGCAGTGGCTACAGAAGGTGTAGCTCCTTTAGCTACTTGCTCTTATACTGCAAAGGATGGAAGATCACCTGAATTTTCACAAAGCTTTAACTTCACAGCACCAGCAGCACCTGTGCCAGTAGGCCCAGTTATATCAGATGTTGTAGTAAGTAATATTGACTCTATGTGGACTGGAAATCATGGTAATGGTGGAAACGTTCAAGAAAAATACATCTTGAGTTTTTACATAAATGGTGTATTTTATAGTGAGGATTTAACTACTAACTTTACTAAAAATTCATCAGGCTTATATGGCAGTCAGGACTTAACTTATAGTGCATCCTATAATGGCCAAACAATAATAATAAACTATACCTTGAAATATGTTGAGCCAGATTCACTAGAAGATAATACTAAAAATAATTAATTATAAAATTATGCAGTGCTCCAAAATGTCGTCACAAAGGACATTTTGGGGCATTTTACATTACTGCTATATAAACACTATTGTTGACAATTTCACTCTGATTTGCTATTATGTGTATGAATGATAACGATGAACATAAGGAAGTGAAATATATGAAGCTTTCTACTAAAGGACGATATGGAGTTAAAGCAATGGTGGATTTAGCTCTGCGCTATGGCGGCGAACCGGTTTCTATTAAAAATGTGTCTGAAAGACAGCATATTTCTGAATATTATTTGGAGCAGCTTTTCTCACCACTTAGAAAGGCAGGCTTAATTAATAGCATTCGTGGAGCACAAGGTGGTTATACTTTAAGCAGGGCACCGAAAGATATTACTATAGATGAAATTATGGAAGTGCTTGAAGGTCCAATTGAAATATCTAACTGTTTGGATGAAAAGAGCTGTGACAATGCTGATTGCTGTGCCACTAGGCTTTTATGGGCAAAGATAAAAAATAGTATTGATAGTGTAACAAAAACTACTACACTTCAGGATATAATAAATGATTATAAGAATATTAATACTAGCGACTTAGAAGGAGTGAACAAAAATGAATAAACCAATTTATATGGATTATTCTGCTACTACCTATGTAAAGCCAGAGGTACTAGAAGAAATGCTTCCATATTTTACAGAGAAGTTTGGTAACCCATCTTCTATTTACTCTTTATCAAGAGAAACAAAAAAGGCTATTGATAAGGCTCGTGACAGAGTATCTAAGGCAATAAATGCTGATTCTAATGAAATATTTTTTACAGCTGGCGGCTCAGAAGCAGATAACTGGGCTTTAAAAGGAGTTGCCTTTGCTAATTTTAATAAGGGAAATCATATTATAACTACAACAATTGAACATCATGCTATACTTCATACCTGTGAGTATTTAGAAAAACATGGCTTTGAAGTTACATATTTACCAGTTGATGAATATGGTTTTATTTCCTTAAAGGATTTGGAGAATGCCATTACTGATAAGACAATACTAGTTTCAGTAATGTTTGCTAATAATGAAATAGGAACTATTGAACCAATTAAAGAAATTGGTAAACTCTGCAGAGAAAAGAAGATAATATTCCATACAGATGCAGTTCAGGCAGTTGGAAGCGTTCCAATTGATGTTAAAGATATGAACATTGATCTACTTTCAATGGCTGCTCATAAAATCTATGGACCAAAGGGAACTGGTGCCCTTTATATTAGAAAAGGTGTTAAAATAGATAACTTAGTTCACGGCGGCGGCCAGGAAAGGGCAAGGAGAGCTGGAACTGAAAACATTGCAGGTATAGTTGGCCTTGGAAAAGCTATAGAACTTGCTACCTCTAATTTAGAAGAAAATACAAAGAGACTTGCAGCTCTTAGAGATAGATTGGTTGAAGGATTATTAAAAATACCATATAGCAGATTAAATGGACCAGTTAAGGAAAATAGATTACCTGGAAATTCAAATATTTGTTTTAGATTTATTGAAGGAGAAGCTATTCTTCTTTTACTTGACAGCATGGGAATATGTGCTTCTAGCGGAAGTGCATGTACTTCTGGTTCTCTAGATCCCTCACATGTTCTTTTAGCAATAGGACTTCCACATGAAATAGCACATGGCTCCTTAAGATTAAGCTTAGGGGCAGGTAATACAGAAGAGGAAATTGATTACGCTATTGAAACAGTAGGCAAGGTAGTAACTAGATTAAGAGAGATGTCACCATTGTGGGATGACTTTTTAAAGAAAGGAGAAAAATAATTATGTACAGTGAAAAAGTAATGGACCATTTTATGAACCCTAGAAACGTTGGAGATATTCCAGATGCCAATGGTGTGGGAGAAGTTGGAAATGCAAAATGCGGAGATATAATGAAGGTATATCTTAAAATAGAAAATGAAATAGTAACTGATGCAAAATTTAAAACCTTTGGATGCGGATCTGCTATAGCATCCTCTAGTATGGCTACTGAGCTTATAAAGGGAAAATCAGTTTCTGATGCATGGCAGCTTACAAACAAAGCTGTAGCTGAAGCCCTAGATGGTCTGCCACCAGTAAAAATGCACTGCTCAGTTCTTGCTGAGGAAGCAATCCATAAGGCAATAAACAATTATAGAATTAGTAAGGGACTGGAACCATGGGACTATAAAGAACATGATGATATTCATGATGAGGTTCATGGAGAGTAGTTAAGAATTTTATATTAAGAAGAACTTTAGAGTTTTATAATATACTCAAAAAGTTCTTCTTTTTTTAGTTATAATTTTAATTATTTGGGAAAAAATAATATATTATTATGCTGCAAATTATTTAGGTGGTACTATGTTTAGAACAAAAGATTTTGAAATGATGGATGTAGTTGATATTAAGGGGAAAAAGGTTGGCTTTGTAAAGGATATAATTATTGATTTTCATAGAGGAGAAGTACGGGGTTTTGTTGTTTCAACTTATAAACTAACTCAAAAGACAATAACGGTTTTAAAAGAGGATATTATTTCCTTTAATAAAGCAATGATTATCTCAAGTTATAGTAAAGAGAGCCTCCTTAAGTTTTCAGCTATTAAAAATATGGATATAGTAAATAGATACGGTGATATTATAGGAATGGTTGAGGATATCTTATTCTATGAATTTTCCTTTAAAATAACAGGACTTATTGTCTCTACCGGTTTTTTAAAAAATATTCTTAAAGGAAAGAGAATACTTTTAATGAAAAGTTTGATACTTGGAGATGAAAGTATACTATGTACTTCCTTAGATAGTGATATAAGTTTCTTAAGTGTTCCTCATAAAATATTTACGGAAGAAGAGTGTCATGAAGAAGGTATTTAAAATTTTATTAATGCTTATAGTCCTACTTTTAATAATCTATGTTTTGTTTAAAAGTGCCCTTTTTAAGGAAATGGTATATCTATTAGTAATGTCTTTTATCGCAGCCTATTCCTTGAAACCAATAATAAATTTAATGATAGAAAAGGGAATAAACAGAAAGCTCGCTGCCTTAAGCATTATTTTACTTGCTATTGTGCTCACTATAGTTTTTATAATTGTAATTATACCCTCCTTATTTAAGGAAAGCTTAAATATAAGTGATACATTACATAAAATTCAAAGCTATCTAGAAGGAATTTATAATAACTTAAAACCTCTACAAAATAATAGGACCATGTTTATCTTATTCGATGGCATAAATTCAAATATTAATAAGATGCTTTCTGATATGCTTAACAATATTTTTAAAGCTGCCTTAAATGTTGGAGAAAATCTTCTAACTTTATCCGTTGTTCCTATTATCGTTTATTATTTTCTAGCTGATAGTGAAATTATTTTCAATAAGATACTTGTTATTTTTCCTGTTAAAATTAGAGCAATAGTTAAAAAGATAATTGGAGATATAGATAAAATTCTAGGGAGATATATAGTAAGCCAATTTATTTTATGTATTATAGTTGGTATATTAACCTTTATTGTACTTATAATCCTACACGTAGATTATCCTTTACTTTTATCAGTTTTAAATGCTGTATTTAATATAATTCCTTATTTTGGCCCTCTTTTAGGCGGTATCCCTGCAGTGCTTATTGCCTTCTTAGGATCTACAAAGATTGGTATTTGGACTTTTATCTGTTTAAATATCATACAGACAATTGAAGGTAATATTATTTCGCCTAAGATTACGGGGGATAGTGTTAGCATGCATCCCTTAACTGTAATAATTCTTCTTATAATTGGAGGTAAAGTAGGAGGTTTTATAGGTATGGTGCTGGCTGTTCCTATAGGAGTTGTTATAAAGATAATTTATGAGGATTTAAATTATTATCTATTTTAGTAAAAATATACTATTAGAATTTAAACATTATTTGTTTTAATAAAGATAGGCTTATATAAAGGAACTATAGCTAACTGTTTTACTGCTTTTACTAAATAAGATTGAAGCTTTCAAAAACACTAAGGCAATTTCTTAAAAATCAAATATTGACATGTGGTACAATTTAACTTATAATTTTTATTAAATTAATATATGGTAATGACAAGAAGGAGTAATAATATTGAGGTATTAAGAGAGGAAGTGGCTGGTGAAAACTTCTTAGGAGATATTATGAAGCTGTCTTTGAGCCATGTTATGCTAAAGTGATACAATTATTTACATTGTATAATTAGGGTGGTACCGCGAACAACTTTCGTCCCTTTGGGATTTGAAGGTTGTTTTTATTTTATTTTACGGAGGTAAATGTCCTAAATGGACATTTACGAGTAATTTGCGAGCGGGAGCGAGTAATCTTAAATTACTCAGTGTTCCGACTAAAGGAGGAAATATTATGAAAACTATGGGACTAAATGAAATAAGAGAAAAATATTTAAGTTTTTTTGAAAGTAAAGAGCATTTAAGACTTAAAAGCTTTCCGCTTATACCTCAAAATGATAAGAGTTTACTACTGATAAATGCTGGTATGGCTCCTTTAAAGCCTTATTTTACAGGTCTTGAAGTTCCCCCAAGCAAAAGAGTAACTACCTGTCAAAAGTGTATTAGAACAGGAGATATAGAAAATGTAGGCAAAACCTCAAGGCATGGTACATTTTTTGAGATGCTTGGAAATTTCTCCTTTGGAGATTATTTTAAAAAGGAAATAATTCCATGGGCTTGGGAGTTTGTTACTGTTACTCTTGGCCTGCCAAAAGATAAATTGTTTGTAACTATATATCTTGAAGATGATGAAGCTTATGAAATTTGGAGCACTAAAACTGACGTTGATCCATCTAGAATTTTCAGATTAGGCAAGGATGATAACTTTTGGGAAATAGGCCAGGGACCTTGCGGACCTTGCTCTGAAATTCATTTTGATAGAGGAAACGGTCCTATTACAACTGTAGAGGATTTCGTAAAGGCTGCTGATGAAGATAGAATAGTAGAATTTTGGAACTTAGTATTTACACAATTTGATAAGGATGAAAACGGAGTTTATAACTTGCTTCCAAATCCTAATATTGATACTGGAATGGGACTTGAAAGAATTGCAACTATTATGCAGGGCGTAAACAATATATTTGAAGTTGATACAATAAAAAACATCCTAGATAATGTATGTAAAATTTCCAAGGTTACTTATGGAGCAGATGATAAAAACAATATTTCTATAAGAATAATTACAGATCACATTAGAAGCATGACCTTTATGATTAGTGATGGAGTACTACCTTCAAATGAAGGCAGGGGTTACGTGCTAAGAAGAATATTAAGAAGGGCTGCTAGACACGGCAGACTTCTTGGCATTAGCAATATATTCTTACATGAACTTTGCGATATAGTTATTGAGAACTCAAAAGAAGCATATCCAGAATTAATGGAAAGAAGAGACTTCATTAAAAAGGTAATTAAACTGGAAGAAGAGAGATTTGAAGAAACTATAGACAGCGGTATTGAAATTTTAAAGCAGTACATTATAGACCTTGAGAAATCTCATAACAAAACTTTACCTGGAGACAAGGCATTTAAGCTTTACGATACCTATGGGTTTCCACTTGAGCTTACTTTAGAAATATTAGAAGAAAAAGGGATGGTAGTTTCCATAGAAGAATTTAATTCAGAAATGAAGAGTCAAAGAGAAAGAGCCAGGGCTGCTAGAGGGGAATCTAATTATTTAGGAAACGATGATAATATATTAAACAAGATTCCAACAGATATAAATTCTAATTTTACAGGCTATGAATCTTTAATTTCAAATTCAAAGGCTGTATTAATTATTAAAGATGAGGAGTTTGTGTCCATTCTTCAAAAGGGTGACAAGGGTATAATTTTAACTTCTGAAACACCTTTTTATGCAGAAATGGGAGGTCAGATAGGTGATAAGGGAACCATTTATAATGATAATTTTAGTGCAGTTGTTTATGACTGCAAGAAAAATATTTCAGGAAAAATCCTTCATTTTGTTGAAGTTACAGAAGGATACATTGAGGAAGGTAACAATGTAATTCTTGAAGTTGATGAAAAAAGAAGAAATAGTATTAGAAGAAATCATACAGCTACTCATATGCTTCACAGCGCACTAAAAATGGTACTTGGAAATCATGTAAATCAAGCAGGTTCCTTAGTAGATGAGCATAAATTAAGATTTGACTTTACTCACTTTACTTCAGTAACCCTAGAGGAATTAAAGAAAATAGAAGCAATAGTAAATGAAAATATTATGAAGGTCTATAATGTAGATACTAATGTTATGAATCTAGAGGAAGCCAAAGAAAGCGGAGCAATGGCACTATTTGATGAAAAATACAAAGATGAAGTTAGGGTGGTTTCTGTTGGAGATTTTAGCAAGGAGCTTTGCGGAGGCACCCATGTTAAAAATTCTGGTGAAATAGGTGTCATTAAAATAGTTTCAGAAGCAGGGATAGCTGCAGGTATAAGAAGAATAGAAGCCGTAACAGGTTTCAATGCAATAAACTTCATGGAAGAAAAAGAAAATGTAATTAAAGATGCTGCTCTTAGCTTAAAGTGCTCTGAGAAAGATGTATTAAACAAAATTCATCTACAAGCTGCAGAATTAAAAGACAAAGAAAAGGAAATAATAGAATTAAAGCATAAACTAACTAGTAATGTAGAAGAAGAACTCTTAAGTAAGATTAAAGAAGTAAAGGGAATAAAATATATAGCTGCTTCTCTGCAGGATATAGATGCTGATTCCTTAAGAAATCTAGGGGATAAACTTAAGTGTAAAATAGGTGAAGGAGTCGTTGTTTTAGGAAGCGCTGTACAGGGCAAGGTTCAATTTGTTGCTATGGCAACTAAGCAAGCTGTAAGCAAGGGAGTACACTCAGGAAAGATAGTAAAAGAAATTTCTGCTATTGCAGGAGGCGGCGGTGGTGGAAGACCGGATATGGCTCAGGCTGGTGGTAAACTTCCTGAAAAACTTGAAGCTTCTATTAATAAAGTACAAGAAATATTGGATACCTTAGTAAAATAGTGTACTTTTAAAAAGAAATAGTATATAATGTTCTTAAAAGATACCTATTATCATTATTAAATGATAAAATGAGAGGTGAAACGTAATGGGATATAATAATGAAAATACTATTCAGTTCGATTTTTCAAAAGATAAAAAGGATTTGACAAAAGAAATCCTAAATGAAGTTTATAATGCATTAATTAAAAAAGGGTATAATCCAGTTAATCAGTTAGTAGGATATCTCATTTCTGGCGATCCAACTTATATTACTAACTATAATGGTGCGAGAGCATTAGTTAGGAAATTAGAGAGAGACGACATTCTTGAAGAAGTATTAAAGGCTTATCTTGGTATAAAGTAAAAATGCCCGTAGGGGCATTTTTATTTTAATATGACTTTGAAGGGACATAATTTATTAACTTTATTTATTGATGCAAATATTTTTTATCTTAATAAATTTTTATTAGTCACAGGCAGAAAAAGGAGTAAAAATGAGAATTCTTGGTTTAGATCTAGGTGAGAAGACTATTGGAGTAGCAATAAGCGATCCTTTAGGTTTCACAGCTCAAGGTGTTAAAACAATCTTAAGAAAAAATAAAAATGTAGATTTGGAAGAAATCAATAGTATATGCAAAGAATACAGCGTAGATACTATTGTAGTGGGTCTTCCTAAAAACATGAATGGCACTATTGGGCCACAGGGAGAAAAGGCTACAAATTTTGGCAAGCTTATAGAAGAAGCTTCAGGGGTACCCGTAGTTATGTGGGATGAGAGACTTACAACTGTCGCTGCTACTAGGGCAATGCTGGAGGCTGATTTGTCTAGAGCTAAACGAAAAAAGATAGTAGATAAAATAGCTTCAACCTATATACTCCAAGGCTATTTAGATAGTTTAAGTAAATAATATTGACATAATATACCACATAATGTAAAATAACTCTATTATGAAGGAGATAAATAACTATGGAAAATGATATAAGTTCAATCGTTCTTACAGATGAAAATGGTGAAGAAAAAGAATTTGATGTTGTAACTAAGCTAGACATTGAAGATAAGGAATATGTTATTGTAATTCCATCTGATGAAGAAGAGGAAGATGCAATAGCTCTTAGAATAGACAAAGACGAAAAAGGTGATGATGTACTAGTTACAATTGATGATGAAGAAGAGTTCGCTATGGTACAAGAAGCCTATGAATTAGTTTTTTCAGATGAAGATTTAAATTAATAAAAGGGGAAGGGTTATTATGCCTAAGTTGTCATCTAATGAAATCGAGAAATTAAAAAATAATCTTAAGGAAAAAGGTTATAAGCTTACACCTCAAAGAAGAGCTATAGTTGACAATATTATTAAAAATGAGGGAAGCCATCTTACAACAGAAGAGTTATATGATTTAGTAAAACAGGAGTGTCCGGAAATTGGTCTTGCAACTGTTTATAGAACTGTGCAGCTTTTAGAGGAACTTAATGTTGTAAGTAAATTAGACTTAAATGATGGCTGCTATAGATATGAATTAGTTCATGAGGATGAGAATCATCACCATCATCATTTAATATGCAGCAATTGCGGAAAAGTAATTGAGGTTCAAGGGGATTTATTAGAGGTGCTTGAACATGAAATAGAAAGCAAATATAATTTCAAAATTAAGAATCACAGCGTTAAATTTTATGGAATTTGTAATGAATGTAAAGATAAAATTTAGCTAAAAATAGCTAATTAAGCTATAATAAATAAATTTACAAAGGCAAAATTTTTAAAAGGAGGAAAACATGAAGAAGGAAAAAGATAAGATACGAATTATTCCTCTAGGCGGCTTAAACGAAATCGGGAAAAACTTAACTGCAATAGAATACAAGAATGATATCGTTGTTATTGATTGTGGTTTAAAGTTTCCAGACGAAGAAATGTTTGGAATAGATATTGTAATTCCCGATGTAAGTTATCTAGCAAAAAACATTGAAAGGGTACGAGGGATATTTCTTACTCATGGGCATGAGGATCATATAGGGGCCCTTCCCTATGTGTTAAAACAAATTAACGTGCCCGTTTATGGAACAAAACTAACTCTAGGTATTGTAGAGACCAAATTAAAGGAACATGGGCTTCTTAGCACGGTAGAACTTATAAGAGTAAATCCTAGAGATGTTATTAAGCTAGAAAATGTTTCAGTAGAATTTATTAAAACTAATCATAGTATTGCAGATTCCGTTGCAATTGCAATACACACACCTTTAGGCATTGTACTGCATACAGGTGATTTTAAAATAGACTATACGCCTATAGATGGAGTGGTAGCAGATCTGCCTAGATTTGCTGAACTTGGAAGAAAAGGTGTTATTGCAATGATGGCTGATAGTACAAATGTTGAAAGACCAGGCTATACGGATTCTGAAAGCACCGTTGGTGAAACCTTTGAGAATATTTTCTCAAAAGCAAAAGGTAGAATTCTTGTTGCAACCTTTGCTTCAAATATTCATAGGTTACAGCAAATTATGAATATAGCAGATAGATACGGAAGAAAGGTAGCAATATCCGGCAGAAGTATGGAGAATATTGTTACTGTGGCAGTAGAGCTTGGATATATTACTGCTGACACTAGTAATCTAATAAGTATTGATAACATCAATAAATATAATGATAACCAGATAGTTATTATTACTACAGGAAGTCAAGGAGAGCCCATGTCTGCACTTTCAAGAATGGCTGCTTCTGAACATAAAAAAGTGACTATTGTTCCAGGAGATTTGGTAATTATTTCAGCTAACCCAATACCAGGAAATGAAAAATTAGTTTCTAGGGTTATTGACCAATTATTTAAAAAAGGTGCTGAAGTAATATACGAAAATGTACATGTATCAGGCCATGCCTGCCAGGAAGAGCTTAAATTAATGCATACATTAGTTAGACCTAAGTACTTTTTACCTGTACACGGTGAGTATAGACATTTGAAACAGCATGCTGAACTTGCAATTAGGCTGGGACTGCCTGAAGCAAATACCTTACTTGCAGACAATGGTGAAGTCATTGAGTTAACGAGAGATTCTATTAAGAAAAATGGAACTGTTACTTCAGGGCAAGTGTTCGTCGACGGACTTGGAGTTGGCGATGTTGGTAATATTGTACTTAGGGACAGAAAACATTTATCACAAGATGGAATATTAACTGTTGTTGTTACAATAGAAAAGGAATCTGGAAGCGTAATAGCAGGTCCAGATATAATTTCCCGCGGTTTTGTATATGTCAGGGAATCAGAAAATCTTATGGAACAGGCTAGACTTATAGTTAAGGATGCTCTAAGAGAATGTGAGGAAAAACATATAACCGAATGGGCATCTATAAAATCTAACATCAAAGAAGTATTACGATTATTTTTATATGAAAAGACAAAAAGAAAACCAATGATACTGCCTATAATAATGGAAATATAAAACTTCCATTAATGCTAAGTTGACTTTTTATGTCCATAATATTAGAATAAGTATGATAAAAATAAATTGGATGCTGCCTAAGTGTCCAATTTTTGTTGTGTTTTAGCATTATTTGTTAATGTTTTAATATAATCAATAAAATTTGCACTATATTGGAGGATAAATATGAACTTATTTACAAGAAATGATATTAGAAATGTTGCAATTATAGCACACGTTGACCATGGTAAGACTACTCTAGTGGATGCACTTTTAAGACAAAGTCATATATTTAGAGAAAATGAAAAGATTCAAGAAAGAGTTATGGATTCAAATGACCTTGAAAGAGAAAGAGGAATCACTATTCTATCTAAGAATACTGCTGTTATGCATAACGGTATTAAAATAAATATAGTAGATACTCCTGGACATGCTGATTTCGGCGGAGAAGTTGAAAGAGTACTAAAAATGGTGGACAGCGTTATACTTGTTGTAGATGCTTTTGAAGGGGCTATGCCTCAGACTAAATTTGTTCTTAAAAAAGCGCTTGAACTAAAGCTGAGACCAATGGTTGTAATCAATAAAATTGATAGACCTGATTCAAGGCCTATAGAAGTTATTGATGAAGTATTTGACCTTTTTGTTGAGCTTGGAGCAGATGACAGTCAATTAGACTTCCCTATAATCTATTGCTCAGCTAAGGATGGAATAGCTAAAAAAGAAGTTGAAGATGAAAGCACAAATATGGATCCATTATTTGATGCAATCATTAAAAATGTTAAGGCTCCAGAAGGATATATTGATGAGCCAGTTCAATTACTAGTAACTACCTTGGATTCTAATGAGTATGTTGGGAAAATAGCAATTGGAAAAATAGAAAGAGGAACTCTAAAAAGAAATCAGCAGGTTGCACTAATTAGACGTGACAACAGCATAAGTAACGTTAAAATTTCTAGTCTATATGTCTTTAGTGGATTAAAGAAAGAAGAAGTAGAAGAGGCTAAGCTTGGTGATATAGTTGCTGTTGCAGGAATTCCTGATATCAATATAGGTGAAACTATTGCAGATGCAAGTAGACCAGAGGCTCTTCCTTTTGTAGATATAGATGAGCCAACCTTAAGTATGAACTTTATGGTTAATGATTCACCTTTTGCAGGTATGGAGGGGGATTATGTTACCTCACGTCACCTTAGAGATAGACTTTTAAAAGAAATAGAAACTAATGTAAGTCTTAGAGTAGAAGAAACTGATTCTGCAGATTGCTTTAATGTAAGCGGTAGAGGAGAACTACATCTATCTATATTAATTGAAACCATGAGAAGAGAAGGTTATGAATTCCAGGTTTCTAAACCATCAGTTATATTTAAAGAAGAAGCTGGAAAATTACTTGAACCAATAGAAAGGCTTACTATTGATGTACCTGAGGAATTTATGGGAGTTGCTATGGAAAAGCTAGGACCTCGTAAAGCTGAAATGGTTAATATGACTTCTGCTATAAATGGTTATACACGTTTAGAATTCTTAGTTCCATCAA
Organism: Candidatus Clostridium stratigraminis; assembly: GCF_045310675.1. Lineage (NCBI taxonomy): Bacteria > Bacillati > Bacillota > Clostridia > Eubacteriales > Clostridiaceae > Clostridium > Candidatus Clostridium stratigraminis. The sequence continues at coordinate 166,748 of NZ_JBJHZZ010000004.1, read as the reverse complement.
GGGGCCTAATAGGCTTTAGAAGTGAATTCATTACTGATACAAGAGGCAATGGAATAATGAATCACGTATTAGAAGGTTATGACAAATATAAGGGAGAAATACCTGAAAGAAGCAGAGGCTCCATTGTAGTATTTGAAACTGGCGAAGCTATTACTTACGGTTTATATAATGCTCAAGAGAGAGGAACCTTATTTATAGATGCAGGTACACCAGTATATGAAGGAATGATAGCAGGTGAGAACTCTAGATCTGGAGATATTGAAGTAAATATTTGTAAGAAAAAGCATCTTTCAAATACTAGATCTTCTGGAGCAGATGACGCACTTAAATTAACTCCTGTAAGACAAATGTCCTTAGAACAGTGTCTTGAATTTGTTGCTTCTGACGAATTAGTTGAGATAACACCAAAATCAATAAGATTAAGAAAGAAAATATTAAGCAATGACCTTAGAAAGAAAACTATGAATAGAAAGTAATATATGGGGTGGGGCAATGAAAAAGGTATTTTCAGTTATTATTGTCATTTTAGTGGTACTAGGAATTTTAGGTTTTATAATTTATAAAGATGCACTAAAAACTATAAAGCATCCTTTTATAAATGCTGCTAGTAATGTAGAAGTAAAGGTTAATAGCGGGGACAGCTTAAATAGTGTTATCGAAGGCTTAACTTCAGAAAAAAAGATAGGTAATTCCTTCTTAATAAAATGGTATATTAAAAATCAAAAGTTAAGTTCAAATATTAAGCCTGGTTCTTACAGTTTTTCTGCTGATACTTCTATAGAAGATTTTGTGAAGGGCCTAGAAGAAGGCCGAGATAATTTAAATACCATTAAAATTACTATACCTGAAGGCTATGATATTGATCAAATTGCCCAACTTCTAGAAAAAAATGGCCTATTTAAAAAAGAAGATTTTATAAATGCAGTTAAGAGTTATAAATTGCCTTCTTATATAACGCCGGATGATAAAAAAAGATATGCATTAGAAGGCTACCTTTTCCCGGACACTTACCTTTTCAGTAAAAATTCAGACTGCAGCGAAGTTATAAAAACAATGCTCTCAAGATTTGAGGAGGTAGTTTCTGAAGTAAATAAAAGTAATAATGGAGCTATTAAGAACGAAAATATAGAAAATATTATTACAATGGCTTCTGTTATTGAAAAAGAAGCAGTTACAGAAAGTGACAGGCCAAAGGTTGCCTCTGTATTTTACAACAGAATTAATAAAAATATGAAGCTACAATCTGACGCTACAGTAATTTATGCATTAAATGTTCATAAAGAGGTAGTTTATACAAATGATTTAAAGGTAAATTCACCCTATAACACTTACCTTGTTCAAGGGTTACCAATAGGTCCAATATGTTCTCCAGGAAAGTCTTCCATTGAAGCTGCTTTAAAGCCTGAGAAATCAAATAATATTTATTTTATAATTATTAAAGATGGACCTCATTTTTTCAGTGATAGTTACAATGAATTTTTGAAAATAAAGAAACAATATATAGATTCAAAGATAAAAAAGTAAATTTAATTTTTGCAATTGGAGGATGCTATGAGTGGAATAACTTATGATTATATGGAGCATTATATTAAGGGCTTAATACCAGATAATACTGGTATTCTTAAGGAGTTGGAGCTTTATGCAGCAAAAAATTCTGTTCCTATAATTCAAAAGGAAGTTGGTAAGTTCCTAGAACTTATGATTACTCTAAAGAATCCTATTAAAATTTTAGAGCTAGGTACAGCCATTGGATATTCAGCTATTTTAATGGAGCTTAGCTCGAAAAATGCTGCTAAGGTTACAACTATTGAAAGGGATCCTAATATGGTAGCAATTGCAAAGGAAAATATTAATAATCATGGGTTTCAAGATCAAATTGAAGTTATTGAAGGTGACTGCCTTAAGGTTCTCGAAGGTTTAGATGACAAGTATGATTTAATATTTATGGATGCAGGAAAAGGCCACTACAATCATTTCTTACCTCATTGTCTAAGGCTTTTAGATAATAAAGGGATGATTATTGCAGATAACGTCCTTTTTAAAGGCATGGTAGCCTCAAAAGAGCTTTTAATAAGAAGAAAGATAACAATTGTTAAGAGGATGAAGACTTATTTAGAACTTATATCAAGCAATCCTGAACTTGTAACTTCAGTTATACCAATGGGAGACGGTATCGCAGTAACAACAAGGAGGTAAACAAATGAATAAACCAGAACTTTTAGCACCAGCTGGTAATTTAGAAAAATTGAAGACTGCTATAAATTTTGGAGCAGATGCAGTATATATGGGAGGCAGCAAGCTAAACTTAAGGGCCTTTGCTGATAATTTTAATAATGATGAGTTAAAAAAGGGAATAGAATATGCCCACGAGAGAAGTAAAAAGGTATACGTAACCTTAAATGTATTCCCTCACAACGAAGACTTAGAAGGCCTTGATGAATATTTAGAAGAGCTATATAAGTTAAATGTTGATGCAGTTATAGTCTCTGACCCAGGTATTATTATGACAGCAAAGGAAGTTGTCCCAGATTTAGAACTGCATTTAAGTACTCAAGCTAATAATGTGAATTGGAAAGCTGCTTCTTTTTGGCATAAGCAGGGTATTAAAAGGATAGTACTAGCTAGAGAATTATCTCTAGAGCAAATAAAAGAAATTCGAAGTAAATTACCAGATACCTGCGAATTAGAAGCCTTTGTTCATGGTTCCATGTGCATGTCCTATTCAGGCCGCTGCCTGTTATCTAATTATATGACGGGAAGGGATGCAAATAGAGGAGAATGTGCACAACCCTGCAGATACAAGTACTATCTAATGGAAGAAAAGAGACCTGGAGAGTATTATGAGGTTTTTGAAGATGATAAGGGAACCTATATTATGAACTCCAAAGATTTATGTATGATTGAACATATTCCAGAACTAATGAAATCAGGCATAACCTCATTTAAAATTGAGGGCAGAATGAAAAGCTCCTTTTATGTGGCATCAGTAGTGAAAGCCTACAGAGAAGCTATTGACTCTTATTTAGAAAATTCTAAGGAATATGTATTTCAGGATAAATGGATGACAAACCTAAAGATGGCAAGTCATAGAGAGTACCATACTGGATTTTACTTTGGTGAAAAAAACAAACAGGTTTATGGTTCCTCATCCTATATTAGAACTCATGATATAGTTGGTATTGTTAAAGAATATAATAAAGATACCAATATTGCAGTGATAGAACAGAGAAATAAGGTTTTTGATGGAGACAAAGTCGAAATTATGAGGCCAAAAGGTGATAATATAGAAATTACGCTAGATGATATGAAAGACGTAGATGGCAGCAAAATAGAATCTGCTCCTAGAGCACAGATGTTATTTACCATTATGACTAAGGAAGTACTTAAGGAAGATGATATGCTAATTAAAGCTAAGGAGGTTAAAGCCCTAAATGGGCTTTAACGAGCAATTAGCGAGCGGGAGCGAGTAAGTTTAATTGCTCAGTGCTCCGAGTAAAAGGAGGAGAAGTAATGGAACGTCCAATTCTAATAGGAATTGCAGGAGGTACTGGTTCTGGGAAAAGTACCATTGCTAGGGAGATATACAAGAAATTTGGTGAACAATGTATAGCCATGATTGAACAAGACTCTTACTACAAGGATCAAAGCGAGTTATCCTTTGAAGAAAGGGTTAAGACAAATTATGATCACCCAGATGCATTTGATACCCCTCTTTTAGTTAAACACTTAGATAGTTTACTACAAGGACAAGCCATTGAAAAACCAATTTACGACTTTGAAATTCATAATAGACAAAAGACTTCATTTAGAGTTGAACCAAGGGACATTATTATTCTTGAGGGTATATTAATCCTGCAAGAACCTGAAATAAGGAATCTATTGGACATAAAAATTTATGTTGATACTGATGCTGATGTAAGAATTATTAGAAGATTAATTAGAGATATAAACGAAAGAGGAAGAACTGTTGATTCAGTTATAAATCAATATCTAAATGTCGTAAGACCTATGCACCTGCAGTTTACAGAGCCTACTAAAAGATATGCAGATATAATTATCCCTGAAGGTGGACACAACAAGGTTGCTATAGATATTATTGTTGCAAATATAAAACAATTTTTACAAAAAGAAGAGGATTTATAGAATAAAACACCAAACTTTAGGCTAGAATTTAGCTAGGGTGAGGTGTTTTTATGCGTAGTAGAAAACTTTTAAAAAGAACCACATATTTATTTGCACTATATATTCTATTATTTGGTTTATTATGGTGGAGGCTAAAGATAGATACCGTCGATGATGCAGGAAAACTAGGGGTATGGGCAGATATGCAGTATAGTGAAAAAGTCAATCTCTCAGAATTGAATTATTCATTGCTTGATACAAATGGTAAATCTCTTTTAAACTACAAAAATAAATATTATGCCGTCATAGACGAAGGAGCCTTTAAAAAAAATAACTTAGATGCAAAGTCTGACAACTTATATGCCTTAATTTATATATTGCAGAGCTACAATCCTAGTTATGATTTGTCTACAATAGGTTTAAGTAACAAAGATCAAAAACTAACTTTTGAAGTTGATGAAAATACATATAATAAGCTAAAAAGTATAAAAGATGTTAAAGGCTTTTATATATATTCTTATTCTGAGGTAGATAGATCAAAAGCTTGGAAAATAGAAAATTTACTTACAAATATTATGGACCCATCTGGAGATCACAAAAAAAGTGAGGCTTCCTTAGAAATGCAGGTTTACAATAAAACTAAGAGTAATCAGCCGTCATATACTAAATTTACTAAGGACATCGATGGCAATATTACTTCTGAAACCAGCTTAAATTCTGAGAATAATAATAATGTAAGGCTTACAATAGACAAAAATATTGAAGATAAAATTAACGAAGCTTTAAATTCAAGTAAATACTCTAAATTTAATCAAATAAGCGCTGTTTTAATGGAAAGCAATACTGGTAAAATACTGTCTATGAATCAAAAGGACGATACTCAAGCCAATCTTAATTTAGGATCTAAGACTGAAAATGGCTTTGAACCTGGCTCAATATTTAAAGCTGTTGTGGAAGAAACAGGATTTATGCAAAAATCCCTGTCCTTGGCTGAGGAATTCTCCTGCAAGCAAAAAACTTACAGTGGGCTTTATGATAAATGTGGTGACAAGAATCATGGAATCTTAAATGCTGAGGATGCATTTGTAGCTTCCTGTAATAATATTTACGCTCAAATAGGAGATAAAGTAGGAAGAAAGAACTTTCTAGATACTGCCAGTAAGGAAGGCTTATTTAGTAGGGTTTTAGGCTTTGATAGTGAGGTTACAGGAGACTATGCTCAGCTAAAAGATTATGAACTTTCAGGTCAGCTGGCAATTGGTCAAAGCATGAGAATAACTCCTGTTCAGGCTTTAGCAATCCCAAATACCATTATTAATGGGGGAATTTATGTTAAACCTTATATTATAGATGCCTACGTTGATAACAATAATAATGTAAAGGAACAGGAACAAACTCAAAGTAGTAAAATCTTTGAAAAATCAACGGCAAATATTATGAAAAACGAAATGCTTAAGGTAGTAAGATATGGAACAGGAACTGCAGCTTATATAGATAATATAGAAGTTGGTGGAAAAACTGGTACTACTACTAGATATGATAACAAGACTAAGGCTTCAGACGGATGGTTTGCTGGTTTTTTCAAAATTAAAGATAAGTATTATTCTATGGTTGTGTTTGTAAAAGATATTAATGTTAATAACGAGGAGGCTGCTAATACTGCAGTTCCAATATTTAAAGACATTGTTTTATCTTTAAATAATTACCTCCAAAAATAATTTTATAAAACATATTAAATAGGAACATTTTTGAAAAATTTTTCATACTATATTAATAAGCACTATAAGGAGGATCAGCTTTGTTCTTCGTTAATTGTTTATTAGATATGGCTTCAAGTATGGCCTTTCTTGTTGGCTATGTTACCAATGGGAATTCCTTTCCCCAGCCTCTTGATGAAAAAGAAGAAGAAATATATCTTGAAAAATTTAAAAACGGTGATTTACATGCAAAGAGCATATTAGTAGAAAGAAATTTAAGATTAGTGGCACATATAGTGAAGAAATATTCCTATCCAGGTAAAGAAGTTGATGACCTTATCTCAATAGGCACAGTAGGACTTATTAAAGCTATTGATTCCTTTGATACCTCTAAAGGTACCAGATTGGCGACTTATGCGGCTAGGTGTATAGAAAATGAAATATTAATGTTAATAAGAAACAATAAGAAGACAAAGGGAGAGGTTTATCTTCAAGAACCCATTGGAGTGGATAAGGAAGGCAATGAAATTTCCTTAATGGATGTTTTAAGCAGTGATGATGATTCTATAATCGAGGTAGTGGAGACGAAAATCCAAGTTAAGAAGTTATACAGCAAAATTGAAAGTGCATTAGCTAAAAGGGAACAGCTTGTAATTGAAATGAGATATGGCCTTACTGACGGAAAGCCAAAGACACAAAGGGAAATTGCAAAACTTCTAGGAATTTCAAGATCTTATGTTTCTAGAATCGAAAAAAGAGCATTAAAGAAGTTATACAAAGAATTAAATTCACTTAAAAGTAATGGCTGAAATAAAGTTAAATGGGGATTTGAAATTGGAAGGTAGTTTCCTTAATTTCAAATCCTTAATATTGTTAAAAAATAGAAATTTATATTTTTATTAAAGGATTTTTATAATTTTTATTGAATAGATTAAATGGATAATGGAAATTTATTTTAAGAATAAAATTAGAGGTGTTAGCTTGAAAATTTGCGGATTACTTGGACAAAATATTAGTTACTCTAAATCACCTGAAATACATAGTGAATATTATAAGCATAAAGGTTATGGCCTTAGGTATAAAATATTTGATTTAGATGAAAAAGAAATTGGGGAGTTTATTAATAATTTAAGGAATAGTAATATTATAGGATTTAATGTGACAATACCCTATAAGGAAGAAATAATTAAATACTTGGATACAGTTACTTACCCTGCTAATAAAATTAATGCAGTTAATACTGTTCTTGTAACTGAAGATAAACTTGTTGGTTACAATACAGATTACTCAGGCTTTATGAAGAGCCTTAAAGTAAATAGCCTTAATATTGGAAATGGAAAGGCTTTAATAATAGGAGCTGGAGGCGCTGCAAAAGCAGTTTATCATGGGCTTATAGATTTAAATTGTAAAGACGTTGAAATTCTAACTAGAAGTGTTAATAAAGCTGCAGTGTATTTTGAAGATCATTGTAAAATATTTTCTTATGATTCTATAAAAGATTTAAGTAAATATAATATTATTATAAACTGCACTCCTTTGGGAAGCAAAAATCACATTAACATACTCCCTATTGAAGTAGACACAATTAAGGCTAATTGCATTGCCTATGATTTAGTTTATAATCCAACTCAAACAAGATTTATGTATGAGGCAAAAAAACGCGGAGCCATAGTTTTGAATGGTAAAGCTATGCTTAAATTTCAGGCCTATGAGGCTGCAGATATTTGGGCTGATTATTTATATGGAGGGTATAAACATGAAACTTATTGAGCTATTAGAAATTACTACAACAGAAGGTGCTTCTGACTTACATTTAACTGTAGGAATTCCACCAATAATCCGACTAAATGGAGAACTTATAAAAATAGCTACTAATAATCTTACGATGCAGGATACAGAGGTGTATACTAAAGAAATATTAAGCAGTATTGACTATGAGAATTACACGAAAAAGGGAGAAATTGATAAATCCTACTCTATTTCCGGGCTTGGAAGGTTTAGGGTGAACATATTTAAACAAAGAGGTAGTGATGCACTAGCAATTAGGTCTGTGGCTCTTAACATACCTACTTTAGTTGACTTAGGATTTCCACCTGTGATTAAAGAATTAACTGACAAGCAAAGGGGATTGGTACTTGTAACAGGTCCTACAGGAAGCGGAAAAAGCACAACTTTGGCAGCAATGATTAATGAAATTAATAATACACGTGCAGCTAATATTATTACCCTTGAAGATCCAGTAGAATATTTACATAAGCATAATAAAAGTATAATAAATCAAAGGGAAATTGGGAAAGATAGTCTTAATTATCAAAATGCATTAAAATCAGTTTTAAGGGAAGATCCTGATGTCATATTAGTAGGAGAAATGAGGGATATAGAGACCATATCCATAGCTATAACTGCTGCAGAAACTGGCCATCTTGTTTTCTCAACATTACATACAATTGGCGCAGCTAAAACTATAGATAGAATTATTGATGTATTTCCTCCTCATGCTCAACAGCAAATAAAAGTACAGCTTGCAGCCTTACTGCAGGGTATAATATCACAGCAGTTATTACCTAAAGCATATGGTAAAGGAAGAGTTGCAGCTTTAGAAATAATGATAGCTACCCCGGCAATTCAAAATTTAATTCGCGAAGGTAAAACTCATCAAATAGAATCCTCAGTTCAAACAGGAGGAAAATTTGGAATGAAAACCATGGATATGGCATTAGCAAGTCTAGTGAAAAAAGATATGATAACTGATGAGGTTTCATTAACTTATGCAGTGGATAGAGATATTTTAGAAAAGTTACTAATTTTATAGAAGCTATTTGAGTAATTCATTTTATATTTTTTAAATTGATTTTAACTTATGTTTAACTGTTACTTGGAATAAAAAAGGACCTATGGTCCTTTTTTAAAACATTAAATAATCTATCATTTTCAAACATTTATCATTATTACTTTTATCCATTTGTACCTTAAAAGCTTCTTTTTCAATTTTGGTGTTTTCCTTGATTATTTCATTACAAAATTTAATAATTAAATTTTCATTTACTACAACACTACTATTTTCTATCATATTAACCCTCCTCAATTTTTACAGTAATATAAAAATTGAGGCTTTACCAAAAGGATTCGTCCTTTTTGTGCAGCAGCTTTAAATCTAAATAATAAATTAATTTGTAGGGACCCATGAGGGCTACCTCCCTTATCTTGCTATTATATAACATATAATATTTTATGTTTATATTATAACACAAGGTGGAAATATATACAAATTAGCAAACTACAAAGAAGCTTAGGCAATTGCAATATTTCATTATAATATAGTGATTAGAAAATTTATTCTTCTTTACCTCCAAATTTCTTTAATATCTACAATTATGCTTACAAATATAAATTATTATAGATAAATAATAATTTTTCTATAGTATTTAAGTATAAATTGTGCTAAAATATCTGTGAACTAGGGGGGATTGATGTTGGAAATAATTAGAACACTAATGAAAATCAGTTCTCAAATTTTGAGTGCTTTTGTATTCATTGTATCTATGTATTATTTATGTATATCTTTTTTCGGGTTATACAAAAAAAAGGAAGTTAATAATGTAGAGCCTAAAAAAAGCTTCGCTTTATTGGTAGCAGCTCATAATGAAGAAAAGGTAATTCAAGATATTATATATAGCTTGAAAAGATTAGATTACCCCAAGGAATTATATGATATATTTGTTATAGCTGATAATTGTACGGATAAAACAGCGGCAATTGGCAGAAATGCAGGTGCTCTTGTTTATGAGCGATTTAGTAAAACTAAAAAAGGAAAAGGTTATGCTCTAGAATGGATGTTTGATAAAATCTTCAAGCTGGATAAAAAGTATGATGCAGTTGCAATTTTTGATGCTGATAACCTTGCTTCTAGAAACTTTTTAAGAGAGATGAATAATAAGCTTTGTAATGGCTTTAAGGTAGTTCAAGGATACTTAGATAGTAAGAATCCTACAGACACTTGGATAACCGGAAGTTATTCAATAGCCTTTTGGACTTCAAACAGAATGTTCCAACTATCTAGAAGAAATCTTGGTCTTTCCAATCAATTGGGAGGAACCGGCTTTTGTATAGACACAGAAACCCTTAAGGAGTTAGGATGGGGGGCTACCTGCCTAACAGAGGATTTAGAGTTTACTTGTAAACTTGTTTTAAACGGATGTAAGGTAGGCTGGGCTCACGAAGCCGTTATTTATGACGAGAAGCCATTAACTCTTTCCCAATCTTGGTGGCAGAGAAAAAGATGGATGCAGGGCTTTACTGATGTAGCTAGTAGGTATTTCTTTAAGCTTATGAAAAAAGGTATTGTAGAATTTAATATTACAGCAATTGACTGTGCATTGTACAGCATTCAGCCTATGGTAATTCTAATACTTGGAGTTGCAATGATATTTGATTATATCAGTAGAATTACTGCATTTAATTTGTCATCAATTATGAGTTTCTTCTCTAGTCTTGCAGATTCTCATAGTATAGTTAATTCATTAAATCTGGGGCAAATTCAAACAGCTACTATAGTGTTGTTTGTAGTTTCCATATTACAATTTATTTACACTCCAATAGTATTAATATTAGAGAAAAAACTTAACTTTAAGATCTTTTTATATTACATCATTTTCCCAATATACACTATTACTTGGGTTCCTATTTCTGTCCTTGGAATAATAGATAGAAATAAGAAAGAATGGAGCCATACAGCTCATACAAGAAGTGTGAATATAACAGACTTAGAAAAAGTTAATTAATTAAGAGAATAGCTTAAGCTATTCTCTTTTTTCTTCGATAATATATCTATAAAAAATTTCAAATTTTAGAGGAAAAATTAAATTCATGTTGAATATAATATTTAGGGTTCTTTTGTAAAGGGGGATAGGACTGAATGGATGAATATATTTATGCATTGGATATTGGATCTTCTAAAATTTGTGGTGCTGCCGGCAAACTTGAAAAAACTGGTAGGATTCAAATTGTAGGTGTTACAACTGTACCTTGTATTGGATTAAAAAAAGGTATTGTAGTTGATATAGATAGCACGGCATCCTCTATAAATAATTGCATAGAGCAATTAAAAAGAATGATTGACAGAGAAATTACTAAGGTATTTATCTCTCTTTCAGGAAGTATGTGTGAACTTATTCCGAGTAGGGGTGTTGTTGCGGTTTCTTCAGAAGATAGAGAAATAACTAAAAGTGATGTTAAAAGGGTTTTAAATGCTTCAAGAATTGTTCCTATCCAAAACAATAAAGAAATTATTGGAGTTATTCCTAAGCAATTTATAATTGATGGTTATGACAACATAAAAGATCCCGTTGGAATGTCAGGAATGAAGCTTGAAGTAGAATCTGAAGTAATAGTATCGCAGACAACAATTGTCAACAATTTATTGAAAAGTGTACATAAAGCTGGACTTCAAGTTGAAGGAATTGTCTTAGAATCTTTAGCTATTGCTAAAGCTGTAACAAAAAAGGACGAAAATCTAATTAATATAGCTATTATTGACGTTGGATTTGAAAAAACTGATATAGCTATATATAAGAATGGAAATTTAAAACATACTGAAGGTATCCCTTTAGGAGGTAATGCAATAACTAATGATATTGCATTTTGCCTAAAAGTACCTTATTCAGAAGCTGAAAAGTTAAAAATAAAATATGGGACAATGTTTAACACTAATTTTGATTCTAATGAAAATATTAAAGTAAATATATCAGATAATGAATCTATTATCGTAGATAGAAATACTTTAATGGCAATTATGGAAGCAAGAATAGAAGAAATTTTTTCGCTAATAAATAATAAATTAATTAATAATGGATTTATGGATGAAATTGATGTTATTATTTTAGCTGGTGGAGGAATTTCTGAGTTTAATAATATTTCTGAAGCTTGCCGTATAAAGATAAATAAACCTGTTAGAATCGGAGCGCCAGATTTTGTAGGTGCCTCAAATCCAATTTTTAACACAGCAATAGGAATTATAAAAGATGTCTATAGTACATCAAATTTTAAGAGCTTTACGGAAAGTAAGGAATTTGATTCTGAAAAGCCCACTAAAGTAAATAGAAATTATAATTCTGATAGTAGTAATGAGATAAAAAAGAATGAAAGTGTAATTACAAAAATAAAAGTCTTTTTAGCAGATTTTTTCTAATGAGGAGGTAGTAATGATGCTAGATTTTGATATTGATGTTCAACAATTTGCCCAAATTAAAGTTATTGGGTGCGGCGGTGGTGGTAATAATGCCGTTAATAGAATGATTCTAGGTGGTTTGAAAAATGTAGAATTTATAGCTGTAAATACAGATAAGCAGGCTTTGATGCTTTCACAAGCAACACAAAAGATTCAAATAGGAGACAAGCTTACTAAAGGTCTTGGGGCTGGTGCTAACCCTGAAATTGGACAAAAGGCTGCTGAAGAAAGCAAGGAAGAAATAGCTCAAGCTATTAAAGGTTCAGATATGGTATTTATTACTGCAGGAATGGGCGGAGGTACTGGAACTGGTGCTGCTCCGGTGATTGCTGAAATAGCAAAATCCATGGGAATACTTACAGTTGGAGTTGTAACAAAACCTTTTCCATTTGAAGGCAGAAAGAGAATGATTCATGCTGAAATGGGAATTAAAAATTTAAAAGATAGAGTAGATACTTTAGTTACTATACCTAATGAAAGATTATTAAGCATAGTAGATAAGAAAACACCTTTAATTGAATCCTTCAAATTTGCTGATGACGTTTTAAGACAAGGTGTACAAGGTATTTCAGATTTAATTACAATCCCAGGGCTTGTTAATCTTGACTTTGCAGATGTTAAGACAATAATGATAGATAGAGGCTTAGCTCATATGGGTACTGGTGAAGGCCGTGGAGACAATAGAGCTGCAGAAGCTGCAAAACAAGCTATTTCTAGTCCTTTATTAGAAACTTCAATAATTGGAGCTACAGGTGTTCTTTTAAATATTACTGGTGGATCTGATTTCTCACTTATTGAGATGAACGAAGCAGCTGAAATAGTTCAGCAGGCAGCAGATCCAGATGCAAATATTATTGTAGGTGCAGTAATTGATGAAAACTTAAAGGACGAAATTAGAATTACAGTAATAGCTACAGGTTTTGAAGCAAGTAATAATGAGATTAAAATAACAAAACCAGCAACTCCTGCTGTTAATAGTGAAGCAGCTTTTACATTAGAAAAAGAAAAATATGACGAAAATGATTTGGAAATACCTGCTTTCTTAAGAAGGTCATCAAAGAGATAATTTAGTTAATTGATATTTTAAGTGCCATCCACTAAAAATGTAAGCATTCTTAATTTTAGGAATGCTGCTTTTTTTTCTGGGTGGCTCTTGGCTTTTTTTGAGGATTTATGCACTATTTTATATATAAAAAATAATAATGACCATTATGAATTGACAAATTTTTGTAATTAATAGATATATAATAAAACTTAAGGAGCTAAAGGATTAATAATCATTTAGTGCAGAATAAGGTATATAAGGGCTCAACAATTAATTATTGCTGGGTGCAGGTTAAGGAATGTAAGGAGCTGAAGGATTGATAATCATTCAGTGCAGAATAAGGAATACTAGGGGGAAGGATAATGGTAGTTAATATAGATATACTTGTTCTAGAAAACAGTATTGTAAATTATTTTCTGTTATACATAACTTCTCAAACCTTAAGAATAAGAAAAAGCTTTAAAAATATTGCTTTACCTGCTTTTTTAGGAGGAATTTACGTTATTACCTTAATATTTCCTAGGCTTTATATTCTAACTGAATTACCTTTCAAACTCCTTATAGCATTATTTATGATATTTATTTTATTTTATAAAAGTTCAATATTATTTTATTCAAAAGCACTATTTGTTTATCTGCTATATTCCATGGTTTTAGCAGGCCTATGCTTTTTCATAGAATTGAATTATAACGGTGGATTCCAGGTTAATTCATTATTCTATAATTTCTCCTATAAAAAACTTATGTTAGCAGTTATACTTTTATACTTAACTCTTAATAGATTGGTTTTATTCATAAGAAACAAAATTGAACTCAGTTCTCTAATTTTTTCAATAGATATAGTTTTTAAAAATGGAGAAAAAACTGTTAAAGCTTTTTTAGATACTGGTAACGAGCTTACAGAACCTGCCACAAACCTCCCAGTTATGATACTTGAGAGTGAGCTTATGGATAGAACAATAGAAGATAAAGAAACCTTTTATATACCCTATAGAGTGATAAATGGGGAGGCAAACAAATTAAAGGGTTTCAAGCCTGAATTTATAAGGATACATAAGGGAGATAATGTAGAAGTAAGGCAAGTCATCATTGCCTTATGTGAAAATAAACTAAGCAGTATGGGCGAATATAATGCACTTTTATCAAGGGGAATAATTTAAAATTAATAGGGGGTAAAAAATGTTCAGCATAAGAGTGATATTAAATAGGCTATTATCAAGATTAAAATTTCTAGCAAGGAATTTATATTATATTGGTGGAAATGATGCATTACCTCCGCCGCTTAGTAAGGAAGAAGAAGATAACTTAGTCCAAAGACTTGTAGCAGGAGACGAAACTATAAGATCAATTCTTATAGAAAGGAACCTAAGGTTAGTTGTTTATATAGCACGCAAATTTGAAAATACTGGGGTTAATGTTGAAGACTTAATTTCTGTTGGAACTATTGGGCTTATTAAAGCTGTAAATACCTTCGATCCAACTAAGAAAATTAAATTAGCCACCTATGGTTCACGATGTATAGAGAATGAGATACTTATGTATTTAAGAAGAAATAGCAAGGTTAAGGCTGAAATTTCTTTTTATGAACCATTAAATATTGATTGGGATGGAAATGAATTATTACTTTCAGATATATTAGGCACAGATAACGATTCAGTATATAATTTAATAGAAGATGAAGTTGATAAGCAGCTATTATTTGTAGCAATGAAAAAGTTAAATATAAGAGAAAAAGAAATAGTAGAATTAAGATTTGGCTTAAACGGAGAAACTGAGAAAACTCAAAAGGAAGTAGCTGATTTGCTTGGTATTTCACAATCTTATATATCTAGACTTGAAAAGAGAATTATAAAAAGATTAAAAAAAGAAATTAGTAAAATGGTATAAGCTTATCCAAGTATAAAAATTGCCTCTAAGGGAAATAATTAAAATGTTAGAATTCTAAAGGGGCTGATGACAGGATGATGATTAACAAAGTAGAAATTTGCGGTGTTAATACTGCCAAACTTCCAATTTTAAAGGAACCTGAAATGCGACAGTTACTACACAAAATGAAAGATGGAGATGAGCCTTCTAGAGAAAAATTTATAAAAGGTAACTTAAGATTAGTCCTAAGTGTCATACAAAGATTTAATAATCGCGGTGAAAATGTAGATGATTTATTTCAAGTAGGATGTATTGGATTAATAAAAGCTATTGATAATTTTGACCTTTCTCAAAATGTAAAATTTTCTACATATGCAGTTCCGATGATAATAGGAGAGATCAGACGTTATTTAAGAGATAATAACTCTATAAGGGTAAGCAGATCATTAAGAGACATAGCATATAGGGCTCTACAGGTTAGAGATAAGCTTATTACTGAAAATAATAAAGAACCTACTATTTCTCAAATAGCAAAAGAACTACAGGTTCCTAGAGAAGAAGTTGTTTTTGCATTAGATGCAATACAAGATCCAGTTTCACTATTTGAACCAATTTACCACGATGGCGGAGATGCGATTTATGTTATGGATCAAATAAGTGATAATAAAAACTTAGATGACAGTTGGCTTGAAAATATATCTATAAAGGAAGCTATGAAAAAATTAAACGATAGAGAAAAACTTATTCTTAATTTAAGATTCTTTGACGGCCGTACCCAAATGGAAGTAGCAGATGAAATAGGTATTTCTCAAGCACAAGTATCCAGGTTAGAAAAAACTGCATTAAGACATATGAGAAAGTATGTTTAAGAGCCTTAGGGCTCTTTTTTTATATGTATTTTAGGCAAGGCATAATTAAAGGAAAAAGAATTTTAGTATAAAGATCTTTATTTATTAAACATATAATTTAGTAATACTTCATATAATTTATAGATTTAGTTTAGACAAAGTAAAAATTTAATCTAGGACAACCTTTAATATAAAATAGGAGGATGCGTATGGAAGTTTCGATGTACTCTATAGTAAATTTAAGGAATATGGAAGTTATAGAAATAACCTCAGGGGCAAAACTAGGATTCATAAAGGATCTTAAAGTTGATTGCAGTGAGTTTAAAATTTTATCACTGCTTCTGCCTAATCAAAAGATATCGTGGTTTAGTAAAAATGATCTAATAGAAATACCTTGGGAAAAGGTTTTAAAGGTTGGAGTTGATGTTATATTAGTGGAAGCTTCAGATATAGTAATAAATAACAAAGAGTAGAAATTTTTCTTTAAACATTGTATAATTGACTTAACTGGCGATAAATAAAGGGTGTGAAAAAGTTGAAGTGTCCTTATTGTGGATTTGAAGAAAGTAAAGTAGTGGATTCCAGGTCCACTGAAGATGAATCAGCTATAAGAAGAAGAAGAGAATGTTTGAAATGTAATAAAAGATACACTACTTATGAGAAAATAGAGGATATTCCTATCCTTGTCATTAAGAAAGACTTAAGCAGAGATTATTTTGATAAATCCAAAATCGTTAATGGTATATTAAAGGCTTGCCAAAAAAGGCCTATATCCAGGAGTCAAATTGAAGCTATTGCAGATGATATTGAAAAACAGCTAAGCAACCAAATGCTTACAGAGGTAAAGTCCTCATTTATAGGTGAAATGATTATGGAAAGGCTTAAGGCAGTTGATGAAGTAGCCTATGTTAGATTTGCCTCGGTTTATAGACAATTTAAAGATATAAATACCTTTATGCAGGAAATCAAAAACTTGATGACAAGTAAAGAATAAATTTGAGACCAAGTTTCCTTATACATATAATTGTAGAAGGAACTTGGCCTTTTATGTTAATTCATGGTTAATATTTTTAATTTTATATTTATTTAATATAATTAAATGTTACAATTAAGTTGAGGTGAATAATTTTGGAGAAATATGAACTAAATAATTATGAATTTATTAAATATACCTATGGTAATGCAAATTTTATTTTCTCGACCTCTAAGAATAATTTGAATTTTAATGTTAATTTAGAGGAAGGCAAGTCTAATTTGATGATGCTAAAGCCTTTATTTAACTTAAATGAAATTAGTTATTTAAAACAAATTCACAGTAACCTTGTTTACAATTATGACGGAGAAATTCATCAAGGCGATGGGATTATAACAAATAGAAGAAATATTGGTATTGGAGTATTTACAGCAGATTGCGTACCAGTATTAATTTACGATAATGTTAATGAAGTGATAGCTGCAGTTCACAGCGGGTGGAAGGGAACCTTAAATGAAATTTGTTCTAATGCATTATCTAAGCTAAAGTCAGAATATGGCTCTAAAATGGAAAACCTTACAGCTGTTATTGGTCCTCATAATAGAGGCTGCTGCTATGAAATCGGCGAAGATTTAAAGTCACTATTTTCCGAAAAAGAATTATATAAGGATTTAGAAATAATAAAAGACAATAAGCTTAATCTTGAAAAATGTATTATTAGGCAGCTAGAGGCTAATGGAATGCAAAGTGAGAATATTATTACTACAAATGTTTGTACCTATTGTACAGGTGATTATAATATGTACTCATATAGAAAGCAAAAGGATGATTGTGGAAGAATGTTTTCATTTATTTATCTAACTTAAGTAAATTATATGGAGGTAAATGTCCTAAATGGACATTTACGAGGTAGAAGCCCTAAATGTGCTTCTACGGGTAGTCTAACCATGAATAATCGGCAAGCTAGACTAGCCAGTGTATCGAGCGGGAGCAAGTGAGCTTAATTGCTCAGTGTTCCGACTAAAAGGAGGAAAAGTTATGTCTGAATACAAAATTTTAGTGGTTGATGATGAAGAACATATTCAAGAGCTTCTTAAGTTCAACTTAGAAAGCAGCGGCTATAAGGTATACTGCTGCGGCAATGGGACAGAAGCATTAAAAATAGCAAGAAAGGAAAACCTAGATTTAATTCTACTAGACGTAATGCTTCCTGGAATTGATGGCTACGATGTCTGCAAGGAGGTGCGTAAAGACAACAGTATCTCAAATTTACCTATTATTATGATTACAGCTAAAAGTGAGGAACTTGACAAAATACTGGGTCTTGAGCTTGGTGCAGACGATTATTTAACAAAGCCCTTTTCAATTAGGGAGCTTCTTGCCAGGGTAAAGGCAGTGCTTAGAAGAACAACTATAATGCCGCTTGATAAGTCCTTTAGATTTGACAATATAATAGTAGACTTTGAAAAACATGAGGTTATAAAGGATGAAAACAGGGTGGATTTAACACTTAAAGAATTCGAAGTTTTGGAAATTTTAATTAAGAATAAGGGACGTGTAATTACTAGAGACTTTCTCTTAGATAAGGTTTGGGGCTATGAATATATTGGTGAAACAAGAACAGTTGATGTTCATATCAGGCATCTAAGGCAAAAAATTGAAGAAGACGATAAGAGCCCGAGATATATTGAAACCATTCGTGGAGTAGGATATAGATTTAATTTTGGTGACTAGCATGAAGAAAAAACTTTTGAGTTCAACCTTAGGGGTGCTTTTTCTAAGTGTTGTCATTTTGACAACACTATTTATATTAATTATTAATCACCAATATATAGAAACTATTAAAGAAAATCTAGCACAAAATAATAATCTAGTAATTAATTTAATAAAAACAGATAACCTTAAAAATAGAGAGGATTTCTTTAAAAACAATTTACATGATTTTGATATTAGAGTTACATATATAAATAAAGAAGGCAATGTTATATTTGATTCAGAAGCTGATTCAGAAACTATGAATAATCATAATGATAGGCCGGAAATAAAAGATGCAAGGGCAAATGGGGTTGGCTATAGTGATAGGTACAGTGTTTCCGTACATAGGAAAATGATCTATGCGGCAACTAGCTTCGATGATGGTTATATAATTAGAAGCTCTATGCCTGTTGCATTAGTTTATGGCTTTGAGAATAAATATATTAGATATTATCTTATAACTATAGTGTTAGTGCTTATTCTTGCTGCTTTAGTATCTTCAAAACTATCTCATGGGATTTTAAAGCCTATTAAGGAGCTTCAAAACATCACCTCAAATGTAGCAAAGGGTGAGCTCCATAAGAGAGTTGTAATAAATTCAAGGGATGAGATAGGAGACTTAGGAAGAGCCTTTAATGATATGGCTGATAAGCTTCAATTTTCACTTAAAGATGTAACAGATAAACAAAACAGGCTTGAGGCAATATTAAAAAGTATGGACAGCGGAGTAATAGCCATAGATAAAAATTCAAAAGTTATTATGATTAATCCCTATGCCGAAGAAATATTTGGCTTAAATAAAAACATTATCGGTCAAAACTTAATGGATAACATAAGAGATTTTGAGTTAGAGGACTTATTCAGGCATTCAAGCTACGACTATAATGAAATTAAGGTTTTATGGCCAAGAGAGAGAGAATTAAGAATAAAAACTGCTGATATCATTAACTCAGGTGAGCTTATAGGTAAGGTTGCTGTACTACAGGATATTACAGATATTAAAAGACTTGAAAATATGCGTTCTCAATTTGTTGCTAATGTTTCTCACGAACTTAAAACTCCTTTAACATCTATTAAAGGCTTCGCTGAAACTTTAAAATATGTTGAGGATCCAGATAAAAAGATTAAATTCCTGGATATAATAAATGATGAGGCAGAAAGATTAACAAGGTTAATAAATGATATTTTAACCCTATCTTCCTTAGAGCAGCATAAATTAGAGAAAAATGAAGTAGTTAATGTAAATACTATAGTCGACAACGTCTATAATCTCATGAAAAATACAGCTGAAAGTAAGAATATTACACTATCTGTTTCTGGTAAAACTGTTCCTAATATTATTGGAGATAGTGATATGTTTAAGCAGATGCTTATAAATTTAGTTGACAATGCAATTAAATATTCTGGTAAGAATGCAAAGGTAACCATTGGTACTGATTATAGCCAAACTAAATGTATTCTTTGGGTAGAAGATACTGGAGTTGGTATGACTAAGGAGCATTTAGACAGGATATTTGAGAGATTTTACAGAGTTGATAAGGCTAGATCTAGAGCTGAGGGCGGAACTGGCCTTGGGCTGGCAATTGTCAAGCATATAGTTTTAAGTTTAAATGGAAATATAAATGTTTATAGTGAACCTTCGAAGGGTACAAAATTTATAATCGAAATACCAATTAAAATAGGATAGGTTCAACTATCCTATTTTTTTAAACACTTTTCTTATTTGAAATTCATTGACTAATAATTTCAGTTAGGGTATTATATCATAATGTATAGATATAACCTTTGGGAGTGAAAATATGAAGAACAAAATAGTTAAAGTTTCACCAACTAGTTTAGCAGAAGAAATAGATTTAGAAATAGGCGATAGATTAATTAGTATAAATGGAACTGAAATTAAAGATATTATTGATTATAAATTTTTAATGGCAGATGAAAATATTGTCCTTGAAATTGAAAAAGCAGATGGTGAAGTATGGGAGATAGAAGTTGAAAAGGAATATGATGAGGATTTAGGAGTAGAATTCGAAAATTCAATACTTGATAATGCAAGAAGCTGCTCCAATAATTGCTTATTTTGTTTTATAGATCAGCTACCAAAGGGAATGAGAGAAACTTTGTATTTTAAGGATGATGATTCTAGGCTATCTTTCCTGCAGGGAAATTTCGTAACCTTAACTAATATGAAGGATGAAGACATAGATAGAATTATTAGATATAGGATAAGTCCAATAAATGTTTCTGTACATACTACAAATCCTGAGCTAAGAGTAAAGATGCTCAATAATAGATTTGCCGGCAATATATATGAAAGGCTTCAAAAGCTTGCTAATGCTCATATAGATATTAATTGTCAAATAGTTTTAGTTCCAGGAATTAATAATGGAGAGGAATTAATTTCAACTACAGAAGATTTATTTAAATTATATCCAGCTATTAGAAATGTTGCAGTAGTACCTATAGGTGCCACAAAATTTAGAGAAGGTCTTTTTAAAGTTACCTTGTTTGATAAGGAAAGAAGCTTAAAGGAAATATACAGCATTAAGAAACTGCAAGACAAATATATAAAGGAAATAGGTTCTCCCTTTGTGAGACTCTCAGATGAATTTTATGTGCTTGCAAATTTAGAAATTCCTGACAAGGACTTTTATGGAAGTTTAGAGCAGCTTGAAGATGGTATAGGTATGATAAGAATGTTTAGGGACAATATTACTTCTTCATTACCTAATTTAGGCAAAGTAAGCAAGGGGAGTTTTACTATTATAACTGGGGCCCTAGCTTTTAATGAAATAAATGCTGCAGCTAATAAAATTATGAAGTATAACAGCAGTATTAAACTAGAAGTAGCTAAAATAGCCAATAAGCTATTTGGTGAGACAATAACAGTAGCTGGTCTTTTAACGGGTAAGGATATAATAGAGCAAACTAGGAACCTTACCTTAGGAGAATTTGTACTTATACCTCAAAATATGCTTCGAGGCGGTGAAGAAATTTTTCTTGATGATATAACTGTAAAGGAATTAGAAAAAACTATAAATAGAAAAATAATTATCTGTGACTATACAGGGGAAGACTTAATTGAATTAATTAACACACATTGCATTGAATAGGAGGAAAAATAATGGGTAAACCGATAGTAGCATTTGTAGGAAGACCAAATGTGGGGAAATCTACACTTTTTAATAAAATTGCTGGGAAAAGAATTTCTATAGTAGAAGATACGCCAGGGGTAACAAGAGATAGGGTATATGCAGAGGCTGAATGGCTTAAATATAATTTTACTATAATTGATACAGGCGGAATTGAGCCAGAAAGTGAAGACATCATTCTCTCCCAAATGAGAAGGCAAGCACAAATAGCAATTGATACAGCAAATGTAATAGTATTTATCGTAGATGGTAAAGAGGGCCTTACTGGTGCTGATGCTGAAGTAGCTCAAATGCTAAGAAAGAGCAAAAAGCCTATAGTACTTGTAGTAAATAAAATTGACAACCTTACTGATGAGGATAATGCATATGAGTTTTATAATTTAGGTATAGGTGATCCAATAACAATTTCAGCTTCACAAGCTTTAGGACTTGGCGATATGCTTGATAAAGTAGTTTCTTATTTTCCTGAAAACTCTGAGGATGCAGAGGATGAAGAATACATTAAAATTGCCATGATAGGCAAGCCTAATGTAGGAAAATCATCACTTATAAATAAACTTTTAGGCGAAGACAGGGTCATAGTCAGTGATATTCCTGGAACAACAAGGGATGCCATAGATAGTGTTCTTGAAACTGATGAAGGTAAATTTATTCTAATAGATACTGCTGGTCTTAGACGTAAGAGTAAAATAAAAGAGGAAATTGAAAGATATAGTGCTGTAAGAACACTTGCTGCTATAGAAAGAGCAAATGTCTGTATTCTAATGATTGATGCTGAAGACGGAGTTTCAGAGCAGGATGAAAAGATTATAGGCTACGCTCATGAGCAGGGAAAAGCTATAATGGTAGTTGTGAACAAGTGGGATTTAATTGAAAAAGATGATAAAACCATGCAAAATTTTAAAAAGACCTTACAATATAATTTATCCTTTATAGATTATGCTCCATATTTATTTATTTCTGCAAAAACAGGGCAAAGGGTACATAAGGTACTAGAATTGGCTAAGAACTGTTATGACAATTCCTGCCGAAGAATATCTACAGGGCTTTTAAATGATGTTATAAATAAGGCTGTTTTAATGAAGGAACCTCCAATTGTAGGCTTAAAGAGGTTGAGAATCTATTATGTAACCCAGGTAGATACAAAACCGCCAACCTTTATATTTTTTATTAATGATTATAATTCAGTACATTTTTCCTATGAAAGGTATTTGCTAAATCAAATTAGAGAGAGTTTTAATTTTGAAGGTACAGCTATAAAAATACAATTTCGTGAAAGGAAGGACTGATATGACTAATGAGGTTACATTTCTTGGCGGCGGAAGCTTTGGTACTGCATTAAGTACATTGCTTGCTAAAAAAGGAATTAGTGTGAAGCTCTGGGATAGAAGCCCAAGTATTGTTCAGGGCATTAATATAAACAGGGAAAATAAAAAATATCTGCCTGATGTCAAGCTGCCAAGTAATGTTAAAGCTTATGAAAACATAAAAGAAGCAGTGGATAATAGTAATTTTATTGTATTATCTGTTCCTTCTCATGTTGTGAGAAGCTTATGCAGACAAATAAGTCAATTTATTTCAAAAGAGCAAATTGTAATCTGTATAGCTAAGGGTATTGAAGAAGATACTCAAAAAATTCTATCGGAAGTAATTGAAGAAGAACTTCCACTAAGTCCAGTGGTAATACTTTCAGGTCCAAGTCATGCCGAAGAAGTGGCACTAGACATCCCAACAGCTGTAGTTGCTGCATCTAAACATAAAAAATGTGCAGTAAAAGTTCAAGATCTTTTTATGACAAACACCTTTAGAGTTTATACCAATACTGATTTAATTGGTGTTGAAATTGGTGGGGCTGTTAAAAACATCATAGCTCTAGCCTCAGGTATTTCAGATGGTATAGGGTATGGAGATAACGCCAAAGCTGCTCTTATGACAAGGGGTATGCATGAAATAGTAAAGATTGGAACTAAGCTTGGAGCTAAGAAGGAAACTTTTTCAGGCTTAACGGGAATTGGTGATCTAATTGTAACTTGCACAAGTATGCATAGCAGAAATAGAAGGGCAGGCATTTTGATTGGACAAGGAATGCAGGTAGATGAGGCAATTGATAAAATCGGAATGGTAGTAGAAGGTATTAGGGCCTGCAGGGCTTTTTATCAGCTGAAAGAAAAGCTTAAGGTATCTATGCCAATTACTGATGTTCTTTATAAGATTTTATTTGAAGGTAAGGATCCAAAAGAAGCCGTATATGAACTTATGTCTCGAGATAAAAAAGACGAAATTTATAATTTATAAGATTTTTTTATTTTTTTTATAGTTATAATTTTATATGTTGTCCAATATATATATAGTGTTAATAAGTATTATTGGGAGGCATGCGTTGGAAAATTTCGATATATATAAGGACATAGCCGAAAGAACGCAAGGGGACATTTATGTGGGAGTTGTGGGACCTGTTAGAACTGGTAAATCTTCATTTATTAAAAGGTTTATGGATTTGATGGTTATTCCAAATATAGAAAACTCCTATAAGAAACAAAGAGCAAAGGATGAGCTTCCACAGAGCTCATCAGGAAAATCAATTCATACTACAGAACCGAAATTTGTTCCAAATGAAGCTATAGAAATACACTTAAATGAAGGAACAAAGTGTAAGATTAGAATGGTTGACTGCGTAGGATATATTGTTAAAGGTGCACAAGGCTACATGGAGGCTAATGGGGCAAAGATGGTTAGTACACCTTGGTATGACCATGAAATACCCTTTGAAGAAGCAGCTGAAATTGGAACAAAAAAGGTTATTAATGAACATTCTACAATAGGTCTTGTTGTAACTACTGATGGATCTATAACTGATATTGACAGAGACGATTATGTTGAGGCAGAAGAGAGAGTTATTAATGAACTAAAAGCAATTAATAAGCCATTTATTATTCTTTTAAATTCAGCTCATGTAAATGATGCAAGGACCTTAGAATTAAGGTCTGAACTAGAAGAAAAATATGATGTTCCAGTAGAGGCTTTGGATGTATTGAATATGAGAGAAGAAGACATAGGTAAGATCTTTCAGACTATACTTAGAGAATTCCCTGTTACTGAAATTAATATTGATTTTCCAGAATGGATTGAGAAGCTTGATGCTAAGCATTGGCTTAAGGTAAACTTTATTAATTTAGTTAAGGATCTTTGTAAACAGGTTTTAAAGCTAAGGGATGTAAAACGTTCTCTTGATGCCTTTAGAGAAGTTGAATTCTTAGATTTAACTAGTATTAATGAAGTAAACATGGGAAATGGTACAGCTAGAGTTGCACTAAATCCTAAAAACACCTTATTTTATGAAGTATTAAGCGAAGTCTGCAATTGTGACATTAAAGGTGAAAATGAACTGTTGGCTATAATGTATGATTTAAATAGAGCAAAGGTTGAATATGATAAGATTGCAGCTGCCTTAAAGGATGTTAGGGAAACTGGTTATGGTTTAGTTGCTCCACAGCTTTCTGAGATGAAACTGGAGGAACCTGAATTTGTTAAACAAGGTAGCAGGTGTGTTGTTAAGCTAAAAGCAAGTGCTCCATCTCTGCATCTAATAAAGGCTGATATTGAAACCGAAATATCTCCTATTATGGGAACAGAAAAGCAAAGTGAAGAGCTTATGAAGTCACTGTTAGAGCAATTTGAAAATGATAAGTCTAAAATATGGCAGAGCAATATGTTTGGTAAGCCGCTTGAAATCCTCGTTAAAGAAGAGCTTCAAAATAAACTGTATAAGATGCCTGAAGATGTACAAGTAAAACTTCAAAGAACTCTTCAAAAAATCATAAACGAAGGTACCGGCGGACTAATCTGCATAATTCTTTAATTAAACAGCTATAAATATGCTTGAATATTTTAATTTTAATATTAAGTTATGAAACTATTGAGCCTTAAACAAGTTCTCAATAGTTTTCTTTTTAATTTTATTTTAAAATTAGGATAGAAATCCATAAAAAGCAATTATTAAAAATTAATATCTTTTAAAGCTTAAATAAAAGAAATATCTGTAACTGATGTAATTACCAATAAAGTAATAAATATAGATACAGTTAAGCGCTGACACTATTAAATGAGAGTAATTATGCCTAAAGTATTGAAATTTTTTAGTAAGCAGTTTATAATATATTTTGTTAAACAAAGAAAATATTACTTTAATATCTGGGTATGGCGCAGATGGTAGCGCGCTAGAATGGGGTTCTAGAGGTCGCAAGTTCAAATCTTGTTACCCAGACCAAATTGCCTAACTGTGAGGTCGCTAGTATTTTAGGGTAAAACCGTAAAGTGCTAGCGACTTTACTTTTTTTCAAAGAAGGAGGAAATGAAAGTCCATAATCTATTTATAAAACTCTGTTGTAACCTTAAAAAGATCACCATCAATATCTATTTTCATATGTCCGCCCTCAAGCTCTACAATGCTTTTTGCAATTGACAAACCTAAGCCTGAACCTTCTGTGCTTCTTGCCTTATCTCCTCTTTTAAATCTTTCAAAAATCTCATCTACATCAAAATCCAATTCATAGGAAGACATATTCTTTATTATAACCTGGACCTTATTTGTTTTTTCTACAAGATCAATATATACTCTGGAGCTGGGCTGGGAATACTTTAACGCATTGCCTATCAAGTTTTCAAATACCCTCCAAGTTCTTTTTCCATCCAAATTTAAGTATACCTCATCTACAGGTATATTTGTTCTAAAGGTAAGGGAGGAATTATTTATTTTTTCGTCGAACTCACCTAGAGCCTGCCTTAGGAGGGACGCAATATCAACCTTCTCAATATATAGTTCAACTGCGCCGCTTGAAACCTTGGAAGCCTCAAAAAGGTCCTCAATAAGTACTCTAAGCCTTTGAGACTTTTGCTCCAAAATCTCTATATATTTTTTTCTTTGTTCTTCAGAAAGATTACCTTGTTTCAGCAAGTTTACATAACTTATTATATTAGTCAGAGGTGTTTTAAGGTCATGGGATACATTGGTTATAAGCTCAGTTTTAAGCCTTTCGCTTCTCACTTGGCTTTCAACCGATTTCTTGAAGCTCTCCTTCATGCTGTTTATATTCTTTGCAATGGCTATATAACTGCTTTCTCCATTTTCCTCCATTGCATATTCCAGATTTCCTGAAGCTATGGCATTAGTTCCCTCAATTATTCTATTCAAGGCTACTACTCTTTTAAGAATATATGTTGGGACAAACAGCAAGTACACGATAATATATAGAAATGCTACAAAAAACAATGCATCATGTCTTCTGAGTAAAACTTCTATTATTGCAATGGACATTCCAAACAATGTAGTAAATACAAATAAGGACAGCTCCTTATACAATGTTCCTTTGATTCTGCGGCTTTCTTTCCAAAGAAAGTATAATTGACAGCATATGCTTCTTTTCAGCTGAGCTGTAAACTCATCTTTACTACGCACAAGTTCTAGTGTAGTACCTATACTTATCATAAGATAATAAACATATACCATTACCATAAATAGTTTTGCAAAATGATTAATTCCAATAGGAGAATAAAAAAAATTAATATGGGATAAATAGACCAGACTGGTAAAATTATAAACAAAAAATACAAGCATCCTTAAATCTAAAGGGATTTTCTTATACAAATTCCTTATTCCGCTTTCTGACTTGTTTCTTAATTTAAATAAAATGAGAACGCCTATTCCAACTACTAGCGATGCTATAAAAATAATCTCTTCTTTTTTTACTCTTTCTCCTATAGAACTGTAGTAGTTGTAGTCTTCGGTCATTTGACTGAAGCCGCCATTAGATTTTATAAATATAAAGCTTCCTTCAAAGCCATTTCTTTGAAACCAGCTGTTTATAGATTGCAAATAGCTGTCACTGCCAATACTCCTAGGAAATTTATCAACATACACAGCTTTTTTGTTTATATAATCCTCCACATTACCAGGCTCTTCAATGTTTGTATAAACTTTATTACTTTTTTTATCTTTTATATAATATTTTAAAGCTTTTTCAGCATCTATTTTTACTTTTACCGCATTATACTCTAAATCGTTGGCTATCAAGATAGACTTTAAGTTTGTATCATCTGGTTTAAGATACTGCTTCTTCAAGTCGCTAAGCTTTTCATTCTCTGTTTTTTGCGAGTAATCTTTTAAACTTGTCATTAAAATTTGTACATTCTGAAAATAGCTTCTCAAATTATCCTTGTAGGTGTAGCTTTTAAAATAACTATCCTTTGTAAGATACTGCCTATTATTTGCAATATCGAATACCGAAAGCAGAGCTACAGCAAATGCAAACATAGATATTAAAAGCGCAAGTGCAAATAGATACCTATTTCTCGATCTTGTAACCAATTCCCCACACCACCTTAAGATATTCAGGTTCCTTTGGATTGATCTCTATCTTTTCTCGTATTCTTCTTATATGAACCGACACGGTATTCTCACCATTGTAAAAAGCTTCATTCCAAACTCTTGTGTATATTTCTGCAATAGAAAACACTCTTCCTTTATTCTCCATGAGAAGCTCAAGCATACGGTATTCTGTAGGCGTAAGGCTTACCTCTTCTCCGTTTACTCTAACGGTCTTTGTATGTTTGTTTAGCGCAAGCCCTCTTATTACTATTTCATCTTCATCTTTAAAGTATCCAAAATTTGTATACCTTCTAAGCTGAGACTTTACCCTAGCAACTAGCTCCAGGGGATTAAAAGGCTTTGTTATATAATCATCTGCTCCTATATTAAGGCCTAATATCTTATCAGTATCTTCCGATTTTGCTGAAAGCATTATAATAGGTATATTTTTGCTTTCTCTAATTTTAAAAGTTGCCTTTATACCGTCCATTACCGGCATCATAACATCCATTAGAATAAGATGAATTTCTTCTCTTTCAAGTGACTCTAGTGCCTGAAGTCCATCACTGGCCTCTATTACCCTTATGCCTTCATTCTTTAAATATATCTCTATAGATTCTCTAATTGCATTATCATCGTCAACAACTAAAACATTATAATCCATCATTTACTCACTCCTATTGCTACCATTATAGCATTTTTTTATATATTATTCAGGTCTCATAAAAAAACTGAAGGCATCCTTAGGAATTCCATTTACACTGTCTTTATTTTTTATATTTCTAATATGATAAATTTGATTTTCATAGTCCTTTGCCTGATTATCACATATATAAGCGTAGTCATAGCTTCCTTTCTCTACCCATTTCATGAAAACATATGTATGAGAAGGCACGCCGTTTTTATTACCGCTTTCATCTGTTGTAAATACTATATCTCCCGGCTGCAGATCCTTATAATTAGTATATTTCTGAAAACCCTTTTGCTGAAGTAGAGGAACAATTTGAGAAGTATTGCCGATTTCCTTTGGAATTTCCACACCGTTTCTTCTCAAAACTTCTGAAATAAAGTAAACACAGGAATTTGAAGAAGTTTTACCGTTTAAAATAATAGCAGCGTTAAAAACACTTTTTTCATGACTTGACGACTTTAAATAGGAATATACCTTTTCATTAAAATTTGTATCTTTGTTTTTATCATTGTTTTTAATTATGCTATGAGTAAGCTTTTCGCTTTCTGCTATACCATTAAGCATATTTTGGTCTAAATTTGTATTCATCCAAGAACCTTTAAGCAGAGTCTTATTAAGAACCAGTAAAACCAGAAAAAACATTATAACTGTTGTTATCAGTATATTGACTCTTCTTACTGCATATCTTTTCATTTAATATCCCTTCCTTACAATGCTTTATAAATAAATTATAATAAATACTTTTAAAAAATTTTGTACTATAATTATTACAAATATTGTTTTAATTCTTACAAATTTCTTAAGATATCTAAGCTACCTTGAGCAGTCTGTAGAAATGCAGATGTCACCAATAAAATAAATTTTAACTTGTAAAACTCTTATTAACTGTTTATAATAAGTATAATAAAATATTGTATAACAGTGATGATAGAAGCTAAAGTTTATGAATCTCTACAGAGAGCCGGTGGTTGGTGTGAACTGGTGAGAGGTTAAGCCTTCCACTTTTGAAGCTGTCGGTGATGAGCCATAGTGTAGTGCCCTTTATAGCACCTTCGAGTGGTTGGCAAACAGGCTGACAATTTGGGTGGCAACGCGGAATCCTTCCGTCCCATATTATTTATATGGGACGGAAGGATTTTTATTTTTCTAAATAAACAATTATAAAAGCTTATTTAATTAAGGAGGAAAACATGTTAGATATTAAATTCTTACGAACAAATCCAGAAGTTGTAAAAGACAATATCAAAAAGAAATTTCAAGAGCAAAAATTAATATTGGTTGATGAAGTAATTAAGCTTGATAAGGAATATCGAGATGTAAAGTCAAGAGGGGATGCACTTAGAAATCAACGGAATATGATTAGTAAAGAAGTTGGTGTTTTCATGTCCAAAGGCCTTAAGGAAAAGGCTGCACAAATAAAAGTTAAAGTTACAGATATCGCTCAAGAGCTATCGGAATTAGAAATATTGGAAAATAAGCTTGAAGCTGAAATTAATGAGAGAATGTTGGTTATCCCCAATATCATCGATCCAACAGTACCAATTGGTAAAGATGATAGTGAAAATGTTGAAATTGATCGTTTTGGAGAACCTGTTGTACCTGAATTTGAGGTGTCATATCATACAGATATTATGGAAAAACTCCATGGTATTGACCTTGACAGTGCAAGAAAAACTAGTGGGAATGGTTTCTATTACCTCTGTGGTGATATTGCACGACTACATTCTGCAATTCTTAGCTATGCGCGTGATTTTATGATTGATAGAGGATTCACTTACTATATCCCGCCTTTTATGATACGCAGTAATGTGGTAAATGGGGTCATGAGTTTTTCCGAAATGGAAAATATGATGTATAAAATAGAAGGTGAAGATTTATATCTGGTTGGAACAAGTGAACATTCTATGATAGGTAAATTTATTGATACGATCTTGGATGAAGAGCAGCTCCCGCAAACATTAACCAGCTATTCTCCATGCTTCCGTAAGGAGGTAGGGGCACATGGCATAGAAGAACGTGGTGTATATCGCATCCATCAATTTGAAAAGCAGGAAATGGTCGTCTTATGCAAACCTGAAGAAAGTGCTCAGTGGTTTAATAAACTACATCATTATTCTGTTGACTTTTTCCGCTCTTTAAATATTCCTGTACGTACCTTGGAGTGTTGCTCTGGGGACCTGGCAGATTTAAAAGTAAAGAGTATTGATGTAGAAGCATGGTCTCCTAGACAGCAAAAATATTTTGAGGTTGGAAGCTGCTCCAATTTAGGTGATGCACAGGCTCGCAGATTAGGTATTCGAGTTAAGAACAAAGAAAAAGGAAACTACTTACCTCATACATTAAACAATACAGTTGTTGCACCACCACGCATGTTAATAGCATTCTTAGAAAACAATTTAAATGCTGATGGTTCAGTCACAATTCCAAAACCACTTGCAATGTATATGGGTGGGAAAGAAATTATTAAATAATAAGGAGGCAGAATAAAAATGCTAAATAAAAAGGATTTGTCCCAAGAACAACGTGAAGAACTACTTAGAATATTGAAAGCTCGTTTTGAGAAAGACATGAACTACCATAAAGGTCTTGAATGGTCTAAAGTGCAAACAAAACTGGAAGCAAATGCTGAAAAACTTTGGTCACTCAATGAGATGGAAAGAACTGGTGGCGAGCCGGATATTGTTGATGAAGATAAAAATACTGGCGAATATATTTTTTTTGATTGTTCAGCAGAAAGTCCTAAAGGCCGCAGAAGTTTTTGTTATGACAATGAAGCTCTTGAATCAAGGAAAGAACATAAACCAGTAAATAGTGCTATTAATATGGCTTTTAACATGGGCATTGAGATTTTAACTGAGGAACAATATTGTGAACTTCAGAAACTTGGGAAATTTGATTTAAAAACATCTAGCTGGGTGAAAACACCAAGTAATATTAGAAACCTGGGTGGAGCCATCTTTTGTGATCGCCGTTATGATACTGTCTTCGTATACCACAATGGAGCAGATTCCTACTATGGTAGCAGGGGCTTCCGTGGTTCACTTAGAGTCTAAATTTTGGTTGGAAGCCAATAAAGCCTTGAAATAACAAGGCTTTTTTATTTTGTAGGAATATTTATCTTTTGGGGATATAAAATGGGTGTATAATAAATTATGAGTAATTGTAATTGCTGCGATAGTATAATTTGTGCTAGTATAATAAAAAGGATAGTTAAATTAAAAGATATAAGCCTTATATAAACTTATTATAAAAAACATTAATAAATTACGGAGGGACTAATGATAAATAAAATTAAGTTTAAAATAAATAAAAAATATGCAACCATCTCTCTTTATGTAATAATTACAATCTTAATAATATTTATATTGGCAAGGGCAACTTTTGAAATTGAAAGTATTTTAAAAGCAGTAACTACGGCTTTGAAGTATATAGGCAAAATGCTAACTCCTGTATTTGTTGGGATTATTATTGCATATATTATTAACCCCTTGGTTGAATTAATTGAGAACTTGCTTATAAAAACTAAATTTTTAAAGTTTAAAAATGAGAAGAAGTATAGAACCATTGCAGTTTTTGCTTGTGTGATCCTCATAATTTTAATTGTATTTTTTCTAATTGGAACCTTTATATTTAGCATTACAAAGCAAATTTCAAATATGAACTTTGACAGGGTAATTGGTATTATTACCAATTACATAAATGGATTCTCAGACTCTTTAAACAATATTGAAGGAAAGTTACAGAGCATGCATTTAGAGTCCAAGGCGTTAGAACAATATGCAGCACAATTTTCTACGGCACTTATTACCTGGCTAAATAATTTCGCTGATAATTTAGCTTCAAACACCTTAAATATATCTGGATATATTTCTAATTTTGTTTTTGGACTTATCATAGCTGTTTATTTATTATTGGACAAGGACGATTTTATATGTTATTCAATCAAGTTCTCAAAAGCAATGTTTTCAGATAAGACTTCAAAAATAATTAAGAGCTACTTACATGACTTCGATGAGATTTTTTCAGGCTTTATTAGAGGCACACTATTAGATGTACTTTTCATGTGTGTAGCCTTAAGTGTATCCCTAGGGGTTATAGGAATTAAATTTGGTGTTTTAATAGGTTTTCTTGCAAGTCTTTGTCATTTAATACCTTATTTTGGTCCAATTGTTGCCTTTGCAGGTACAATAATTTTTGGATTACTTAATGCTCAATACAGTCAGGTTCTTATAGCCGTTATTGTTTTATTCATTATTCTTCAAATAGATGCTAATATAATTCAACCAAAACTTCTTGGTAGTAAATTAGCTCTAAAACCAATATTTATCTTGATTTCCATAATTATCGGAGCTGATATAGCAGGGGTTTTAGGTATGGTGCTGGCTGTACCTGCTGCAGCGTTAATAAAGTTATTTTTAAAGCGAATTATAGAAGCACGAATAAAGGAAAAAGAATTAACTGAAAGTCAAAATTAACTTAATATATTCTAAACTAATGGCATCCACTTGACTTATTTATTATTACATCTCTATAATATTTATATGGGGTGATTTTATGAATGCAGAAAAAATATGTCCTCTTTGTGGTAAAGATAATAATTGTCAGCATGGTCAAGGTGGATGCTGGTGTAATTCTGTTATTATACCTAAATATATAATAGATATGATACCTGAAGATAAAAAGGGGAAAGCTTGTATTTGCAAGGCGTGTCTAGAAAAGTATACAAAATAAAAATGCAAAGATTGAGTTGCAAGTTTTACCCTGAGTATTCAGGGTTTTTTATTTTAAAAAATTATTTAATTCATAATATTTTTAACGGTATGTATAATATATTCTAAGCATAAGTATTTAGTAATAATCATATTAGGAGAAGACTACAGTTTATAGGTTATTTAATTTCAATCGAAAGGAGTGATGTTATTGTTAAGTAATAATACAAAAATAACAACATCCGATTACATAGAAAAAAATAATATTAAAATGAAAAGTAAACTAAATAGTGCTGTTATTATACCTGCTTTAAACCCTGCTCCAAATTTAATTGATTTTGTTCATGACCTACTTAAAACAGGAGTTCCCTGTGTAATTGTAGTAAATGATGGCAGCGATGCCGCCTTTAGTAGTATTTTTACGGAGCTTAAAAACATTAGTAAATGTACAGTTTTAGAGCACGCGGTAAACCGAGGCAAGGGTAGAGCCTTAAAAACTGCTTTTACTTATTTTACAGAAAACTACTCTTTTTTAGATGGTGTTGTTACCGCTGATGCTGATGGTCAGCATGCAATTGATGATATTTGTAAAATATGCGAAAAACTTTCCAATACTCATGGTTCACTTATTTTAGGTGTAAGAAATTTTAAGGAAAGTAATGTTCCTAAAAGAAGTTACATAGGCAATACAGTAACAAGCTGCATTTTTAAATTTTTATATAATAGTAGCTTAAATGACACTCAGACAGGACTTAGAGGTATACCTAAAAAAGAACTTCCTTGGGTTCTCCAATTAAAAGGGGAGAGGTACGACTTTGAAATAAATATGTTAATAAATGCAAGACGCAATAATATAAATCTTAAAACTATACCTATACAAACCCTTTATTTTGAAAACAACTCTGGCTCTCATTATAGTACAATAAAGGATTCAATACCTATATTTTTAAAACTTATATCAGGGTTAATTCAATATTCAGGATCAACAATTGTATCAAGTATATTAGATGTTTCGGCCTTTTTTATATTAAATACATATTTACTTTCAACTTTTCCTGCAGCTTTAAGAATATTCTTAAGTACAGTTATTGCTCGTTTAATATCCTCCATGTGCAACTTTGCAATGAATAGGAAATTTATCTTTTCAGATACAGGGAAAGTTTCAAGATCTGCAGTTCGTTATTATATTTTATGTATTTGTTTAATGATGACCTCATATGGTTTAGTTTATACAATTAGTTTATTTTGGAAAGTAAATGAATCCTTTATAAAACTTATAACTGATTTCATTTTAGGATTTTCAAGCTATGAGGTTCAGCTGCGCTGGGTATTTCAAAATAAGAATAACGAGGAAGGGTCTATCCATAATGAAGTTGCAAAAGATTATAGATAATTAAGGGAGGTTAAAGTCCTAAATGGACTTTAACGAGTAGCTTGCGAGTGGGAACGAGTATGCTAAACTACTCAGTGTTCCGACATTAGGAGGAAAAATGAAAAAACGCTTTACAAAATGCTTTTTTAAAATTCTACGTTTTATTCTAAGAATTTTTACACCAGCATATAAGGTATATCCTACTTCTAATATAGATTCTCCGGCGGTTTATCTAATAAATCATCAAAATACAAGAGGACCGCTGCTAAGCGTACTATGGTTTAATAAACCAGTACGAATGTGGGTGCTCAGTGTATTTTGTAATCATAAAACCTGCTTTAAACAGTATTATGATTATACCTTTACAAAGCGCTTTGGTATTCCAAAATTTATAGCTGCCATATTTATTTTCCCCTTATCTTTTATTGTATCAGCAATTATGCAGGGGATGGAGGCAATACCAGTTTATAGACGGTCAAGAGAAATTTTTAAGACTTTTAACGAAAGCATTAAAACCCTAATAAATGAACAGAGTATTATTCTTTCTCCAACAGTTGACTATGCAAATTCAACCTCTAATATGGGAGAAATGTATAAGGGATTCTTGGATTTAGAAAGATATTATATCCGGGAGACAGGCAAACATCTTCCTTTTATACCGCTATATATAAGTAATTGCAAACGTACTATTTTTATTGGTGAGCCAATTTACTTTGGTACAGAAGAAGGATACAAGCGGGAGAAAGAAAAAGCTTTTATTAAATTAAAAAAAGAATTTTCTCGATTAGAAACTATATAGAAAAGAAGAGCTGTACCCAAAATTGAAAAATATGATAAATCGCTGCAATACAGAAAATATGTTACATAAAAGGTCAGATAAATTTTATTTTAATTTATCTGACCTTTTTTAAGCATCATTTTTAAAATTAAAAATTTAATCTAATTTTAATATTATCTTTAAAAATTTTTAATTTTTGCTGTATATTATAAAGAAGTTGGCTTAGTGATTACTAATTTAATAGATAATACATACTATTAGAGTAATAATTATAAAACTTTAAAGTTTTATAATTGAAGATGAAATTTAGATAGCTATGTTTATTGAAAGGAAGGTAAAACAATGAATTTTCAAATTTTTAGACTTATAAATAATTTAGCTTATAAAGACAATGCTTTGGATAAATTAATGATAATTTTTTCAAAATATGTCCCTTATGGTTTTATGGCTGCTTTGGCCATAGTTTTTATTCTAGGTATTACAAGCCATAACTTAGACTATAGAAAAGCGGCTTTCAGCACCTTTGTAATTACCGTTATTAATCTTATGTTAGTTTTTATAATTGGGAATATATATTATGTTGACAGGCCATTTGTTCATAATAAGGTAAATTTATTATTCCCTCATGTTGAGGATGCCTCATTTCCAAGTGATCATGCTACTGGTACCATGAGCATAGCCTTAGGGCTTTCAAAGTATAACAAATTACTTAGTGTAATACTTACCATATTATCAGTAGTTGTAGGTTTTTCTAGAGTATACGTTGGTCATCATTATCCATTAGATGTTATTGGGGCATATGCTTTAGTTATTATCACAGTGTATATTTATAATAAAAAATTAAGAAGTTTAGTAGAAAACTTATATGAGAAAGTAGAGAAAAAAATAATAAAATAATGTCATCTATATTAGTTATTACTTATATTAATAGATTAAGGCTGCTATAATAGCAGCCTTATGAATTATGACTAGTTTTTATTTATTACATAGTAATGTTATTGTTATTTTCTTTAATTACAATAGCAGGCTCATTATTAATTTCTTCTAAGTTGTTATCCCATAGATATTTTTTAGTTTCCTTTGCAATTATCGGACTTAGTACTAATAATGCTACTAGGTTTGGAATTGCCATAAGCCCATTAAACAAGTCAGCTAAATCCCATACTAAGTTTAGTGAGAATATTGAGCCTACAAAAACAAATATAA
Organism: Candidatus Clostridium stratigraminis; assembly: GCF_045310675.1. Taxonomy (NCBI): domain Bacteria; kingdom Bacillati; phylum Bacillota; class Clostridia; order Eubacteriales; family Clostridiaceae; genus Clostridium; species Candidatus Clostridium stratigraminis. Next base: position 129,947 of record NZ_JBJHZZ010000004.1, on the reverse strand, counting down.
CCCAAAGTATTCTATATGGCAAAATTGCTTTTTTACCTAATAAGTATTCAATTGCCTTTTCACCATAGTAGGACCATCCAAGTATAGTTGAAAATACGAAGGTTAAAAGACCAATTGTTAAAATTATAGGACCTACAACTGGTATGTCTGCGAAGGCTGTTTTAGTAAGCGCAGCTCCCTTTAAGCCTTGCTGCCAAGCACCTGAATTTACTAGCACTAAACCGGTCATTGCACATACTACAACTGTATCCCAGAAGGTTCCTGTTGAGGAAACAAGGGCTTGTTTAACTGGGTTTCTAGTCTGAGCAGCAGCTGCTACTATAGGTGCACTACCAAGACCTGATTCATTTGAGAAAAGTCCTCTTGCAATACCATATCTCATAGCCAACATAACGCCAGCACCAGCAAATCCGCCAACAGCAGCTTGGGGTGAGAAAGCATCTGAAATAATTAAGCTAATTGTACTGCCAATAGTTTTATAACCTAAAGCTAAAAGTATTAAGCAGCCTAATACATAAAAAATAGCCATAAAAGGAACAAGGATATCGCAAACCTTAGCTATCTTTTTTATTCCGCCAAGTATAACAACCGCTGTCAATGCAGCTATTATTATTCCTGTGGCCCAAGTAGGAATTTTAAATGTCTCATAAGTCATTGCTGAAACTGAGTTAGCTTGTACCATACAACCTATACCGAAAGCAGCAACGCTAGTAAAGATTGCAAACAAAACCCCGGCCCACTTAGCCTTAAGTCCATGTTCAAGAACATACATAGGTCCGCCTGCCATTGTACCATCCTTAGTCTTTACACGATATTTTACTGATAATAGAGCTTCGGAATATTTTGTAGCTATTCCAAATACACCAGTGAGCCAGCACCAAAGAACTGCACCAGGACCACCAAGTCCCACTGCTGTAGCAACTCCAACAATATTGCCAGTACCAATTGTAGCTGCTAGAGCCGTACATAATGCACTAAATTGACTTACATCACCTTCTGCAAAATCGTCCTTAGTTACAGAAAGCTTAATAGCCTTGCCTATATAACGTTGAATGAATTTAAGCCTAAAGGTTAAGAATAGATGAGTGCCGAACAATAAAATAATAAGCGGCAGGCCCCAAAGCCATCCATCAATTTGGGCTATTAGTTTTCCGAACGATTCCATAAAAATTCCCCCTCTTTTTTATTTATTTACAACTAAATTATACATTTAATTACCAAATTAATCAATTCTGAATTTTCCGACAAATTAACACAATTTTTAAGCCAAGGGTTACCCGCTTGGCTTATGGCGATTATATTAAAATATAAAGATAATAACAAAATATAAGAGCATTAGAGCAGCTCCCACAGGAACACCAAGCTTGGCCCATTCTTTGCTATTAATCTTAAGTTTATGAGCTGAAATTATATTAGGAATATTTCCTGGTATGAGCATACCTCCACTGATTAGAAGTCCCATAAGTACAGACTCAATTTGTATCTTTGTCATTTTTAGACTAATTTCGGCAGCAGCTAAAGTTGCATTATCTAAAACTGCAGAAATCATATTAATAAAATAAAGCAGTTTGCTATCTAAATTTATAATGTATGTATCAATAAGTGGCTTAAAACCTGCACCTAATAGTTCTAGTGCAAATATGAAAAGGAATATTTTTAAAGCTCTAAATATTACTTCCTTATAAGTTTCATTATCAATATCTGGATCAAGAAAATAATAATCCTCATCATGTTTATGGTTTACAGCTTTAAAATCGTCATGTACCTTGACCTTATCAGCTTTAATAATAAATGCACCTAGTAGTCCCATAAGTAACACACCAGAAATAATATAAATACCTAAACACTCTGCAAGATACCAGAAGTTAGCATTAAGCTTTGAGATAACTATAGTTGCAAGTGGCTCTCCAACGGGGGTTAAAACCGCTCCAAGACCAATTGAAAAGCAGGCAAGTATAACGATATTTACCTTATCCTTTCTTTTAATCGGCATAGCGTTAACTATTTCCACCAATAATAATGCAGAAATTATTGCAGTTATAACACTGGAGGCTAGTCCTAAAATTACAATTACTAAAAAGATGAAAATTTTGAGGGAAAGTTTTTTTAAAATAATGTTTATAATCCCTTGAACCTTCTCCTTTAAAGCTTTAAAAATTAACCCTGCTATTAAAACAGCTAAAGCTATAAAATAAATTAGTTTATTTTGAAAAACATCAAGTATTAGGTGGGTGTTTAAAACCCCAGAAACAATTGTTGATGAAATACCCATTAAGAAAAGAAAGACCTCCAGGTTGTGTTCTACGATTTTAATCTTAAAAGGCAAAGTAAGCACCAATAATAGGATAATTACTAATCCTAAAAACATAATAATCACCGCTTTCTTTTATTTTACACTATCATTTTAACATAATTTGGATAAAAATAAAGCTTATTTAGAAAACTCTTAAATAGTACCCTGATTTACTGCAAGAATGATATTATAATTACAATGCAATTCTAAATTTATTTTTATTTTGATAAAAGGTGAGGAGTAGGTTATAATTTTATTGTAACATAATGGAGGATAAAGTTCTAAATGGACTTTAACGAGTAGCTTGTAAGTAGCAAAACTTAAACTACCTTGTATTTCCATAGAAGGAGGTTATATAAATGTACAGCTTTAAGAATGATTATAGTGAGGGAGCTCATCCTAGAATACTAAATGCTCTCCTTGAATCGAACATGGAACAGGTTGAAGGGTATGGAGAGGACCCATACTGCATAAAGGCAGCTGAATTAATTAAGAAAAAAATTGGGCGCATAGATATAGATATTCATTTTATACCAGGAGGAACTCAGACTAATTTAACTATTATTTCTTCTTTTTTAAGACCGCATGAAGCAGCTATTGCGGCAAATACAGGACATATACTGGTTCATGAAACTGGAGCTATTGAAAATACAGGTCATAAGGTTATTTCTATAGCATCTAGTGATGGAAAACTTACTCCTTCGCTTATTATGCCTGCATTAGAGGCCTATATAGATGAACATATGGTAAAGCCAAAATTAGTTTACATATCAAATTCTTCAGAAATTGGAACTATATATTCCAAAAAGGAACTAGAAGAGCTAAGCAAATTCTGCAGAGAAAACAAACTATATTTATATGTTGACGGGGCTAGACTGGGATCTGCACTCTGCTCAGAAGCTAATGATCTAAAACTCTCTGACCTAGGTAACCTAGTTGATGCCTTCTACATAGGTGGAACTAAAAACGGTGCCTTAATAGGGGAAGCTTTAGTAATTTGTAAAGATTCACTAAAAGAGGATTTTAGATTTTTTATTAAACAAAAGGGGGCTATGCTTGCTAAAGGAAGACTTCTTGGAATGCAGTTTCTTGAACTTTTTAAGGATGACCTATACTTTGACTTGGCAAAACATGCAAATGATATGGTTTATATATTAAGGGACGGAATTAAGGCGGCTGGCTATGGATTTTTAATTGATTCTCCGTCAAATCAAATATTCCCCATACTTCCAAATAAGTTAATTGAAAAACTTTTGAAAAACTTCTCTTTTTATATTTGGGAGAAGGTTGATGAAGAGAATTCTGCAATACGCCTTGTAACCTCCTGGGCTACTAAAAAAGAGAATGTATTGGACTTTGTCGAAGCTTTGGATTAAATTAGGTTTTTAGATTAAAGATTTAATAAACACATATGAGAATATGATTTATCTATTGTAATATTCCTTAAACTGTTATATAATATATAAAAATAATAATAAAATGCTTTGATGAGAAAGAGTAGAATATTAATTTTCTTTACAGAGAGTTCCCGGTTGGTGAGAGGGTCAAGAAACAATATTTGAATACGTCTCTGAGCAGAAGGCTGAATTGTAATTAAGGATATTACCTTAATTTAATAGGCTGTTTACGGAGCCCTTTACCCGTTATAGTGATAGAGTATCGTTTAGTAAAACTGTACTTGAAGAGGTTAATATGGTGACATATTAATGAATTAAGGTGGTAACACGGGGTTTATGCTCTCGTCCTTTATGGAAATAAAGGACGAGAGCTTTTGTTTTTTTGAAATTAAAAAAGAGGAGGTTAAAGTCCTAAGTGGGCTTCTACGGGTAGCCTAACCATGAGCAATCGGTAAGCTAGACTAACCAGTGTTGCCAACGGGAGTGACTGGTCTTAAACTACTCAGTGCTTCCGACTAAATAGGAGGAATAAAAATGATTAGTGTAAAAGAACAAATCAAGATAATAACAAAAGGTGCTGCTGAAGTAATAAGTCTAGAGGATTTAGAAAGAAAATTATCAAAAGCACAAATGGAAAATAGGCCCCTTATAGTTAAGCTTGGACTTGATCCTTCAGCTCCAGATATTCATCTTGGCCATGCTGTTGTGCTTAGAAAAATGAAGCAAATACAGGATTTAGATCACCAAATTGTAATAATTATTGGTGATTTTACAGGCATGATCGGTGATCCTACAGGTAAGTCAAAAACTAGAAAACAACTTACAAGTGAGGAAGTTTTGAAAAACGCAAAAACCTATGAAAGGCAGGTATTTAAGATATTAGACAAAGATAAAACAAAATTGACCTTTAATAGTCGGTGGCTTTCTAAGCTAAATTTTAAAGAAGTAATTGAGCTTGCAGGGAAATACACAGTAGCAAGAATGCTTGAAAGAGAAGATTTTAAAAATAGATTTAATAATCAGCAGAGTATTGGAATTCATGAGTTTTTTTACCCACTAATGCAGGGCTTTGATTCTGTGGCTATAAATGCAGATATTGAACTTGGAGGAACGGATCAAAGATTTAATATTCTTATGGGCAGAACTTTACAAAAGGATTATGAAATAGAACCGCAGGTAGCACTTTTTATGCCTATACTTGAGGGTATTGATGGCGTTAATAAGATGAGTAAAAGCCTTGGAAACTATATCGGAATTAATGAGCCTGCTAAAGATATGTATGTTAAGACTATGCAAATTCCTGACGATTTAATAATTAAATACTTTGAACTTGCTACAGATATTCATCCTGATGAAATTGATAAAATTAAGGAGGAGCTTAAAAAAGGAGTAAATCCAAGAGATGTTAAAATGATACTAGCTAAGGAAATTACAAGCTTATACCATGGGGAAGCTGAAGCTAAACTCTCAGAAGAATACTTTAAAAGCCTTTTTCAAAAAAATGAAGTTCCTCTTGATATTCCAGAATTTAAGCTTAGTCCTGGGGAAACTTTAATAGAAATATTAATAAATTCAAATTTAATAAGCTCTAAAAGTGAGGCTAGAAGACTTATAGCACAGGGCGGTATTAAGCTTAACGGAGAAAAAATATTTGATGCCATGAAGTTTAATTTTAACAATAATGACATTCTTCAAGTTGGAAAGAGGAACTTTATTAAGCTGTTGCAATAGAGCAATGAATAATTTACAAGTTATTCTATAAATAAATTGTAATTCTTATGAATTACCCATATAATTGAATATAATTAATACAAAGAAAGTATATTTGTTTAGGGGATAAAAATAAGATGGTTAATTCAAAAGAGTGGAATTGGTCAGTAGTCGAGGATACCTTATGGTCAGAGCCTTCTGAGGATGTATATTACTATGTGAATAGATGGAAAGCACTAGGGTTTTCAAAATTTTTAGATCTAGGCTGTGGGCTTGGCAGACACTCAATTTTATTTGCAGAAAATGGCTTTAATACTTACAGCCTGGATTTATCGCAAGTTGGATTAGATACTCTAAATAGTAAGGCTGAAGAGTTAGGCCTAAGCATTAATACTGCTCTTGGCGATATAAATAAACTGCCTTATATGGATAATGCCTTTGACTGCTTACTTGCTTATCATGTTATATCTCATACTAATACTTACGGAATTGGGACTATTATAAGGGAGATAAACAGAGTTCTTAAAAGCGGCGGAGAATTTTTTATTACTCTCTGTTCTAAGAACAGTCCATCTTTTATAAGCAAGAATTATCCAAGACTTGATGAAAATACAATTATCAAAACAGAAGAACCAGAGGTAGGTATACCCCATTTTTATTCAGACCTTAAAGGGGTTAAAAGACTGCTTTGTAATTTCAACATTATTAAAATAAGACATATAGAGGATATTTATGATGATACCAGCGGCTGGCATTATTTTGTACATGGAGCAAAGAAATAGTCTAAAATTCCATATAAATAGATATTTTAAGGAGGTCTAATTTATGGCAAGAAGAAAATGGACAAAGGAAGAAATAGAAGAATACAGGAAAAAACATGGAGAATTTTTCTACTTTAATAAAGAGGATTCAAATTTTCTAGTTCCTAAGGTCTATGGAATTGGTAAGACTGTTAACTGGGCAAACCCAATTTCATGGATTCTTATTTTGGCTTTAATTTGTTTTGTGATTTTCCGCAAATTTTATAGATAGTTATTCTAATACCATACTTAATGAACATACAATAATATAATGCATATTTTAATTAGTATTCTCTTTTCTAGATATTAACAAGTAATAAATTTTTGTTATAGGAGGCTTTGTATGAATAATGAGTTTTATGTTGGATGGGGAACCTTAGCCCTAATTAATGCAGGCCTTGCTCAAGGTAAAAACAGATCTGGCCTTAATTGGTTTCTATTATCTTTATTTCTCGGTCCTATAGCAACATTTTGTCTTGTTATATCTGATAAAAAATAGAAGATTATTATTATTCCTTTATAAACGCTGCAAGCAGTAAAAGTTTGCGGCGTTTTTGATTTAATTGCTAGAGTCTTTTAATTCTTTATATATTTTGTTATGAATAATATAATTATTAAGTATTTTCATTATAAAAAGCTGTTGAATATAATAATACAAGATAAATTAATTGTAATTGAAGAAAGGATATAATTTTGAACTATGGAAATAAGCAATAAGAATGTGTTTAAAAACAGGTGGAAAATATTAGGTGTTGTAGTTTTGCTTCCGTTTATGGCAACATTGGATAGCACTATAGTCAATGTAGCACTACCAGTAATGGTAAATATTTTTTCTGTAACAATGTCTTCTATTCAATTAATAGTAATTTGTTATCTGGTTACAATAGTCAGTACAATTTTATTCTTCGGAAGATTAGGTGATATAAAAGGAAAATCTATAATATTTAATATTGGGTTACTTATATTTACTATAGGCTCTTTGTTTTGTGGATTATCAAGCAATCTTACCTCCCTTGTAATTTCCAGAATCATTCAAGCTATTGGAGCCTCCGCTGCAATGGCAAACAACCAAGGAATAATAACACAAGTATTTCCTGCTAATGAGAGAGGAAGAGCCCTTGGAATATCAGGAACCTTTTTGGCACTAGGTACTATGATAGGGCCACCTTTAGGAGGATTTATAGTTTCTTATTTCAGTTGGAATTATATATTCTTCATAAATGTTCCTCTTGGACTAATTTCAACTATAATTGGATTTAGAATTTTACCTCAAAAGTTAGAAAAAAATGAAGATATTGACCTTGTTGGAGCTATACTTTCCGGAATAAGCATTATCCTACTATTTTATTCACTTGTGACCGGTGAGACTATTGGATATGGAAATAATGTAATTATAGCTGCCTTTGTTACGGCTATCTTCTTGTTTACAATATTTATATTTATAGAAAAGAAATTAAAGTATCCTCTTTTAGATCTTTCAATATTTAAAAACTCGCTTTTTTCTGTAGGTATACTGTGTACTTTTATATCATATATGTCAATTAATAGTAACAATATTGTTCAACCTTTTTATCTTGAGAATGTTTTAAAAATAACTCCAAGCTTTACGGGTATTATCATGTTAACTTATCCTGTAATACTAACATTAATTTCACCTTTTAGCGGCTATTTATCAGATAGGATTGGATCAGAATTTTTAACCTTCATAGGTTTATTACTTATAAGTATAGGAATGAGCTTAATGGCAACTTTAGATGAAAACTCGAGTATTCAGGTAATGTGTGTATATGTATCCATTATGGCTATTGGAAATGGGTTATTTTTACCACCTAATAATTCCTTGGTTATGGCCTCAGCTCCAAGTGATAAATTAGGTATTGCCGGAAGTATAAATGCTTTTATACGAAATTTAGGACAGTCAGCTGGTGTTTCTATGGCTACATTACTTTTGTATTCTTTAATGAGTATTAAAATGAATAAAAAAGTATTTGGTTATGTAGAAGGTAGAAATGATGTTTTTATGTTTGGAATGAGATATGTATATATTGGTTCCGCCATTGTTTGCCTCATTGGAGTTGTACTTACGGCTATAAGATTGATGAAGAAAAAAAGAGCTAATGCCTCAAATTGCTTTATAGAGTATAACTTAAAACATACCGAAAAATTATAATATAGAGTTAGATATATCGATTCATTAAATAATAGTTTGCTGTAGCATTATAAAAGGCCAATATATGTTATAATTGGTATAATACAGAATAGCAGAACATAATAATAAAACCTATATATTAAAAAGGAGTAAATTTATCCATGATTAATAGAATTAGTATTTTAATTATTATTGTTATATTAATTTTCACTGGATGTGCAAAAGTCCAGTCAAATAAAATTTCAATAGAGGCTGAAAATACAATTAAAAAAATTTCTATGAATTATGGAGAAGCAAATCCTGAAATCACTTTAATTGAGGTTACAAAGAAAGAAAGTACTTTTAAACCTATGTATATAGTATCAATAATAGGTAACTTTCAAAAGGGAGAACAAAAGGCTAAAAAACTTCAATTTTCAATAACTAAAGATGGGAAAGAAGTATGGGCTTTTGAACCTGATGGTTGGAAGGATCCTGTTAAATAGTTAAACGGAGAGATTCATATGATTAGAATGGCAACAATTAATGATATAATGTTAACAGATATGTACACAATTCCAAAATACCGAAATAAAAGTTTAGGTATGTCACTTTTAAATAGTATTATGGGACATGCCAAAATTTTAGGCTATAAAAAGGTTGTTTTAAATACTACTGAATCTTGTAGAAGATTATATGTAAAACATGGATTTCAGGACATAAATGGTGAAATGACTTATAAATTCAAATAGATACATTCTTTTGATTAGTATTCTTTTGCTTTCTTTATACATGTAAAAAGCAAAAGCTACATATAGATCCTCAGTGGAAGCTGGAAACTCCAGAAATATTTAAATTCTTACAGGTTACAAAAAAAGAAGAAAGGAAGCTGCAAAAATGAAATTTAAAAAAGGTGTATTAGTGGATATATCCTTATTAATAATACCCATAGTTATAATGTTTTTAATTGCTCCCATTTTGCCAGATAAAGTACCAATACATTGGACTATTAATGGAGCTGCAAACGAGTTTATTGATAAAAAGTTTTCCTTTGTTTTAGGGGTGATCCCATTTGTTATATATGAGTCTATTAAAGCTAAGTATTTCAATAAATAGTGAAAAGAAGTTTCAGCTAGATTAATTAATGAATAATATTCTCAAATATATAGAAGGTGGAAGGTTTTTCATCCATTACCAATTATTATTTTATTTATAGTTTATATTTATTTCCTTATAAAATCCAAGGGAATCCAATAATGGATTCCCATAAAAAATAACATTTAGACAATATAACAAAGTTAGTATTTTTATATATTTTCTGGTATAGTTCCAGAAGGAAGCTCGCCATCTTGCCCAAGATAATAGTGTCTTATAGGCTTTAAATCATCATCAAGCTCATAAACCAGTGGTATTCCAGTAGGAATATTTAAGCTTACAATACCATCCCCAGGAATATTATCTAAATATTTTACTAGAGCTCTAATAGTGTTGCCATGAGCTGAAATAATAACCTTTTTATTGGACTTAATTGCAGGCGCAATAGCTTTATACCAATATTTAAGTACTCTTTTCTCAGTGTCTTCAAGGTTTTCAGTTAAAGGAAATTCTCCTTCCATAAGCTCGCCGTATTTAGGGTCAGAAGCCTCATATCTCTTATCATTCTTTTCAAGTGCCGGCGGTCTAACGTCAACAGATCTTCTCCAGATATGAACCTGATCTTCTCCATATTTTTCAGCAGTTTCAGCTTTATTTAAGCCCTGCAGAGCACCGTAGTGTCTCTCATTAAGGTGCCAGGACTTAAAAATAGGAATCCACATTAAGTCCATTTCATCAAGTGTAATCCAAAGAGTTCTAATGGCCCTTTTTAAAACAGATGTAAAGGCTATATCAAAACTGTATCCATTTTTTCTTAAAATCCTTCCAGCCTGCCTAGCTTCTTCAAGTCCATTTACGGATAAATCTACATCTGTCCAGCCAGTAAACCTATTTTCTAAGTTCCATAGGCTCTGACCATGTCTAATTAAAACTAGTTTAATCATATAAAAACACCACCTTTTTATATATTATATATTAAATTTAGAAATTAATATACAATGACACCTACATGAGTTATGACTTATGAGTATTTTTAGTTAAATTACTAATAATATAAATGTAATTTCTTTAGAAAGAGGTGTGTATTAATGGCTGTTGCTCATAAATCAGTTATATCCTTCGGTCTTGTAGCTATTCCAATATCCATGTACACTGCTGTACAGGATAACGATATTCACTTTAATCAGCTCCACAAAGAAGATGACTCAAGGATAAAATATAAGAAAACCTGCAGTCATTGCGGAGAAGAGCTTTCCTCAAAAGATATTATTAAAGGCTATGAATACGATGAGGACCATTATGTTGTTGTAACTGAGGAGGATTTAGAAAAAATTAAAACTGAAAAAGACAAATCCATACAGATACTTCATTTCGCGCAGCTTAATCAAATATCCCCAATATTTTATGACAAGACCTATCAGGCTATTCCAGAAGCCGGTGGCGATAAGGCTTTTGAGCTTTTGCGGCTATCCCTAATGTCCGAGCAAAAAATAGCAATAGGAAAAACGGTTATGGGTACAAAGGAAGCCCTAGTTGCTATAATTCCACGTGAGGATGGAATTTTAATATCAACTATGTTCTATGAAGATGAAATTAAAGATCTTCCAAAATCCTATAGCAAGCCAGAGATATCAGAAGCTGAACTTAATATGGCAAAAACATTAATTAGTTCTATGGATGCTCCCTTTAATCCTTCTGAATACAAGGATGAATATCAAATAAGACTTCGTGAGCTTATTGAAACTAAAATAGCCGGTAAGGAAATTATTGCTTCTAAAAATGAAGTTCCCAATAATATCATTAATCTTATGGATGCATTAAAAGCAAGCATTGAGCAAAATGAGGGTAAAGATAAAGTTAAACCAAAGCGCAAAAGAACTCCTAAAGGTGCATAATGGATATCTTTGAAAGTAAAAATATTAAGCCAATGCTTATAGGCGAAACTCAGGATGCCTTTGACAGCACAGATTATATATATGAATTAAAGCTTGATGGTGAGCGATGTATTGCATATCTAGATAAAGACTCTACAGAACTCAGAAACAAACGAAACTTAAAGATGCTTCCAAAGGTTCCGGAACTTTCCAGCATACATAAGCAGGTAAAATGCCGCTGCATTTTAGATGGGGAACTAATAGTTACTAGGGATGGAAAGCCTGATTTTTTTGAAATTAGAAGGCGTTCTCTTATGACAAATGCTTTTAAAATTAAACTGGCAGCAGATAAATATCCAGCAAGCTTTACTGCTTTTGACATTCTCTATTATGAAGATCATGAAGTTTATAGCTTGCCTTTGATGCAGCGTAAAAAGCTATTAGAGAAAGCTGTTAAAGAAAATGAACGCATTGCTGTTTCTAGGTATATAGAAGAACGTGGAATTGAATTTTATAACCTTGCAAAGCAAAATGACCTTGAAGGCATAGTTGCTAAGAGAAAGGACAGTAAATATTACTTAGATAAGCGTACTAAGGACTGGATTAAAATTAAGAACCTTCTAGACGATGACTTTGTAGTCTGTGGGTATATTCTTAAAGATAAGGGCGTTATAAGTATAGTACTTGGCCAATACTTAAAAGATGAATTGATATATAAAGGCCATGTTACTTTGGGAGTATCTACAGAAGATTTTAAATTAATAAAAGCAGTACCTAGAATAAGTGAATCACCATTTGATGAATTACCTTCAGGTAATAATGATGCAGTATGGATTAAGCTAAGCCTTGTGTGTACAGTTAAATACATGATGAAAACTGAAGGTGGTGGCTTGCGCCAGCCTATATTTAAAGGCTTAAGAAATGATAAAGAGCCAGAGGAGTGTGTTGTAAATTAGCCAATACAATGTCGCTATGTATATTTTGTTGAACAAAATAAATACTACTTATTAAGGATCTAACTAATTAATAATTGTTTATAGGAATGCAAGGAGTGTGAAACTATGATAATTGACAGAGCTTTAGAAATTTTAAATTCAACTGAAAAATTTAGAGTTTTATATTCAAATGAGCCTGTTTGGATTCAAGGTATTAATACAGAAAAAAGAACTGCTACAATAGAATTAATGGGAACGGGCTTTTTAGATGAAGTTCCTATATCAGAGCTTACAGATACAGGTTCAAAGATGGAGTAATTATAAAGGAGGAGTTGATTTCTATAATGAAATTAGCTCCTCCTTTAATTTTCTAGTGGTAACAATATTTTATATTAATTTTATATGATTTAATACTTAAACTTATAGCCTCTGTATTTTTTATTTCTTGTTTATTTTTGTTATTAAATGGTATACATAAAGTTATAGCTAAAGGAATATAATACTATTGACTGCGAATATATGTTCGTACTATAATTAGATATAACATTTAATAAAGGGATGAAAATAATGAAAAATAATACCAATAGGGTTATATTTCATATTGATGTTAACTCCGCCTATTTATCTTGGACTGCAGCAGATAGGTTACAACATGGAGAAACTCTTGATATTAGGGAAATTCCCTCAGCTGTTGGCGGAGATCCTGTAAGTAGGCATGGAATTATATTGGCTAAATCCATTCCTGCTAAAAAGTTCAAGATACAAACAGGTGAAACCTTACATGCCGCCCTGCAAAAGTGTCCTGATTTATTTATAGTATCACCTCAATATGACTTATATATGAGGTGCAGCAATGCCATGGTTTCACTGCTTAGAGAGTACACACCGGACATTCAAAGATTTTCTGTGGATGAATGTTTTTTAGACTTTACTGATATGGGGAATTTATACCCAGATTATTTTAAACTTGCTAATGAAATTAAAGATAGGATTAAAAAGGAGCTGGGCTTTACTGTTTCCATAGGTATATCTAATAATAAGCTCCTCTCAAAGGTAGCCTCAGATATTAAGAAGCCAGATGCTGTTATAACCTTATTTCCCCATGAAATGAAAGACAAGATGTGGCCGCTTCCTGTAGAAGATTTATTTATGGTGGGGAGATCTACGCTTCCTAAGCTGCATAATCTAAATATATTTACAATAGGAGATTTAGCAAATTATGATTTAAAGCTCTTAAAGGGAAAACTTAAAAGCCATGGAGTAATGATATGGAATTATGCTAATGGTATTGAAAATTCTGAGGTTAGAAAATCGAGCCATATTAATATGAAGGGCATGGGTAATTCTACTACTATACCTTTTGATGTAGATAATAGGGATGAGGCCCATAAGGTAATACTTTCATTATGTGAAACTGTAGGTATGCGGCTTAGGGATTCTCAAAATTGCTGCAGCCTTATAGCAGTGCATTTTAGGACAAATGAATTTTATAACTGCGGCAGACAAAGAAAAATTTATTATTACACAGATAGTACGAAAAAAATATCTGAGACAGCTTACGAGCTATTTGATGAACTGTGGAATGGTGAGCCCTTAAGACATATTGGCGTAAGAGTATCCGAACTATGTACCAATGATTTCTGCCAAGTTACTCTCTTTGAAGAAAAGGATAATGCAAAGAACAGCGCCCTGGATAAGGTAGTTGATTCTATACGAATGAGATTTGGCTCTAAAGCTATAATAAGAGGTACTTTTTTAAATTCAGGGATAAAACCTTTAATGGGTGGAATAGGAGAAGATGATTATCAGATTATGACTAGTATTTTATAAGGAGTGATTTGTCATGCAAGTGCTTGCAAAACCAATAAGTGTTGTGGCTTGGTTTGATGAAAAAGGATTCCCTCATCCTGTAAGGTTTAGAATAAAAATTGAGGATGAAAGTGAAAAAGTAATAAAGGTAGACAGAGTTGTTACTGTTGATAAGGAAAAGATTGCAGGCAATGAAATGCTTTTGTTTAGGTGTCAAAGCACAATAAAAAATATGCAAAGAGTGTTTGAAATAAAATATGAATTAAGAACCTGTAAGTGGATATTATTCAAAATGTAATACTTGAGTTATTATAAAAGTTTAGAGATGCTTTGGCATCTCTAAAATAGCTATTTATATATTCTTATTAATGGTTCCCATGTAATCTACTTACAGGATAAAATTAATTCCTTATTAATAGTCAAACGCTCAGGAATTTTATTATAGTTAATTTCATAATCAGGCTTCACTACAGCTGCTGAAGGTGAAGGCTTGTATAAATTAATACTTTCTACCAATAGATTAATCTTATGTATTAAATCTAATGGCAGACCTTCTAAATTTTCTAATAACATCTTAATCTCTGGTTTAGTCTCATCTGCTTCATCTGAAGGTTTATCAGTCCTACAAAGCAAGTAATCCGCGCTTACGTTAAAAAAGTCCGCTAAAATCCTTATAGTTAAGGCATCGGGGATCCTTTGTCCAGTTTCCCAATGTGATACAGTCTGCTTAGTAACATTTAATTTGTTTGCTAAATCAATTTGTAATAACTTTCGATTAACTCTTTCGGCTTTTAACCTATGTTTAAGATCATCCATTTAGACACCACCTTTTAATAATAATTATATACCAAATGTTTACATATATAAATGGGTATACAAAAAGTATATTATTAAATATACCCTTTTAAATTTTCATGCTGCTTCGTAAATATAGATGAAGAGGTGGTTTAGATGAAAGTTAATAGAGTAGAAGCTTTACTTAAACTATATGATTATCCTAGTTTAAAAGAAGAATATGATTATAAAAAAAGCAAAGAAAGCATCAAAGATAAGAAACTATCCTTTTCTGAGATTTTAAGAAAAGAAAAGGAAATATATAAGCATAAAAAAGCTTTAAACGGGTACCAATAGGTGCCCGTTTTTTACTTAGCTTTAGTACAGCAGCATTTAATGAAATATAGATGTTTTATGAAGTTTTATTAATATCATTGCTGGTAAGTTTAATTGACAAAATAGCTGATAACTGACTTATAGAAGCAGACAGATTATCCATTTTGCCTTCAAGTCTTATAAGCAAGTAAGCCGCAACAACTATTGGAAAGCCAATATTAGCTACAGCCTTTAAAAAATCTTCCATGGGTAAACCTCCTTTCAATTCATATATACATAAATATGCAGATTCACGAAAGATTAAAAATTTTATATGTTTGAGCTTAGAAGGAGCCTACTAAATTTACGATGTCAGTTTTACTAATATTTACATATTAGGTGCATTTACTGTATAATTATTTATAAATATGATATAAAAGGTGAATTTTATGGGTAAGGCTTTATGAGAAACTATAAAATTATTAGAAATATTTATATTTTTTGTGGTCTTTGCTTTTTGATAGCTACTATTTTGCAATTAAAGGCTTATAAATTCGTACTAGTGCCAATTTTAGATGGAATTTCATGTATTCTCTGTTTTATTACAGCTTATATTAACCACAAGAATATTTGTAAAAATGATAAAGAATACGATAAATAGGAGTTTTATTAAATAATGAATAAAAAGCTATTATACTCAATCATTTCAATAGCTGTACTAGTAATCTTAATTGTCATTGGAATTTTTATAAAAATGAGTAATGCAAAAGCTGGCACTTTTTATGCAAAACAGTTAGATACAAGATCAAGAGAGTATATGAAAATAGATGATAAAGTAAGTAAACTTATTAAAGGAAACGGTGTTTACTTATTAAATACAGAGGGAGATAAAATAAACTATCTAATTTTAGATGGTAGTTATATGAATTTAGGGAATGAAGCACCTTATTTTTCAGATGCAAAAATTGAAAATAAAGAAAATTCAATTATGATTTACTTTAGCGAAGAGCTTAGAACTTACCCAAGGGTAAATATCCTAAGCAGAGATTAATATATAAAATCACAAAAGATAAGAATTATGAATATATCAGGGTATTCAAAAACGGAGAAGAAACCCACTTTGATTCAGTTATATTAGGAATTAACTTGTTAGGTGGGAATAGTTCATATGCATAAGACTTTAATATTGGGTGAAAGTAAAATTTTTAAGTGGGAGGAGATTTCTTGAAAAGAATAATCTATTTGATAATTTCGTGCATTTTATCTATCTCAATCCTTACATCTTGCTCTATTATAAACAAAACAAAAGGCACTCTTCCTACCTCATCTAAATCTCAAGCTCAAAGTACAGGTGGTGGAATAACAAACCAAAACATAATTATGCTTCCTAAAACAGGATACCGTGACGAAGAGGTTAATATATGCTATGGCAATATATTTCATATGTTTTCAATGGACATGGTAAACAAATATATCCCTTGGGATGGTCAATGATTAATAATAATAAGAATATGAACCCTACAGAATAGATAATAAAAAAATCTGCTGTGTAGGGTTCATCTTATTTCTTGATATTTTAATATTTTTAAAATAAATTCCATAAAATTGCAACCTTTTTTATTATTTGTTAATCTTATACAATAGAAAGGTAAAAGGGGAGATTCTATTATGATTGACGAGGAGCTAATAGATAGGTTAAAAAATAATGATAAAGCTGCTTTTAAAATATTATATGAAACCTATAGTGAAAAAATTTATAAAACTGCATATCTGATTGTTAATGATAAATCTTATGCACATGATATAGTCCAGGAGGTATTCATAAAAATTTATATGAATATTAATACACTTCTGCATAATTCTGCATTTAGCTCCTGGATTTATACAATTACTATTAACTGCTGTATGAAACATATAAATATTAACTCCAAGACGCAGCTATTATATGAGGAAGATGATCTTATTGAAATTTCAGAAGAAAAATCTTACTTTATTCCTGAGGATAGTTTTTTAGAGAATGAACTTCATGATGAAATAATGTCTTATATAAATAAAATACCCGAGGTTCAGAAAATTACTATAATACTTTTCTATTACAATGATCTTACAATTAAAGAAATAGCAAGTGCTATGAAGTGTTCAGAGGGAACAGTAAAAGCAAGGCTATCAAGAGGAAGGAAAAAGTTAAAGATTCTAATTGATGAAAAAATAAATGAAAATGGAAATGAGGTGATATAATATGGATTTAGATAAGCTTATTAAAAATTCACTGGATGCTTATGCAGAGAATATTGTAATAGACATTCCATCCTATGATGAAATATGGGAAAAATCTCAGGTTAAAAATAAGATTCCACCAAAAAAGAGGTTTAAGATCAATTTATATTCTACTTCAGGGTGGTTAGAAGTTGCTATGTTTTTGCTCATAATTATACTAATACCTATATTAGTAACGCACATTGGCAGCTTCTCTTCTAAAATCTCCCCTTCCAGCAAACAGGAAGTAACTTTAAATAATAATGATATAGAAAATGCGAAGAAGGTTGCTATTAGCTTTCTAACTGAATTTACTAACTATTCAAATTATCATACATTTGATAATATTAGCATATTATATCCCAATGACGAAAGGACAAAAAAATTTCTTTCATATTTAACAGAAAGATATTCTAATGATTTCTTAGCAACACGTGCAGCTCTGGTAATTCCAAGGTCAGCCTACAATTTAAAATGTGAAGTTAAATTAGATAGCTTGATAATTAACAACGACTTACCAAATTCAAAGGATAATCAGCCAGTTTTTTATTATACTGTAAAAGCTAACTATATTAAAGATGGCAACTTAACAGATATAACTTCAATAAAATTTGAAGGAAGGTTAAGATTAATAAATGAAAAGAATACCTGGAAAATTGATGAGAATTCTGTACAAAGTATAGAACCTAAGGATTGGTTTAAAAACGATACGGTTAAGTTACATTAAAAAACAAAAGGGTCAAGATTCAATTTATGACATCTTGACCTTTTAAATTCAATTATTTTTCAAGAATATCTATAAGCTCCATTAAACTATTAATCTCATAAGTAGGCTTAATTTCTGAGCTGTTTAGAACTTTGTTAGGATTATACCAGCAGGTATCTATCCCAAAGTTTATTCCACCCTGTATATCAGAGGTTAAACTGTCACCCACCATTAGAACCTTGCTTTTATCAGTATGCTTAATACTGTTTAAAGAGTGCTCAAAGATTTTAGGATCTGGCTTAGATACAAGTATCTCCTCAGAAATAACTATATTTTCAAAGTATTTTGCTATAGTTGATTTTCTAATTCTTTTGTCTTGAACATCCGTTAAACCGTTAGTAACTATAGTAAGCTTATAATTTTTATGAAGGCTTTCTACAAGGTCCGTGCTGTCCTCATATAAAAAAGAGGCATTAGCTAAATGCTTCATATAGGACTTTGCAAAGGAACTTTCATCAAAGTTAACTTTTAAAGCATCTGATAATCTTTTAAACCTCTCTACCTTTAGTACCTTATGTGTTATTAGCCCTTCTTCAAACTCCCTCCATATAGCAGTATTAATATCATGGTATATTTTCAAGTGATAATTTTCATCATATTTAAAATTAAATTCTAGCATTGCATTTTTAAAAGCATCTCTTTCAGATTTTTTAAAATCAAATAGTGTTTCATCAGCATCAAATATTATAATCTCGTATTTCATATTTTCCCCCTAATAAGTTTGCTTCTCTAATTATATCATACAAACTGTCTTCCTTAATCTGCACCAAACAATTTACAATTCCTTATTAATAAATTACAATATTCCTAGGAACTTGAATATGACATATGTCATGTGAAGGAGGCTGAAAGATTAATAATCTTCCAGTGCAGGATAAGGAATACAGGAGGGTATATGAAAAGAATTTCCGATGATAAACTTTTAAAGTATTATACTGAAAAGTTTAATATTGAGGGCTTATTAGATCATGAAATAATAAATTATGCACAGCTCCATTTTTATGAAAGAGAAGAATATATATTTGAAGCAGAATCAAATCTTGAATATTATTATTTTCTATTAGAGGGGAAAATCAAAATTTCATACCTTTTTGAAAACGGCAAATCAATGCTCCTAAAGTTTTATAAAGAATTTAATTCTATAGGAGATTTAGAACTTTTAAAAAACATTCCTATACGCTGCAATGTGGAAGCAGTAGAAGATAGTTATTTAATTGCTATACCTTCTGAAATACTTAGAAAAAAATATTTTGATAATGTGAAGTTTCTACATCATTTAATTGACTCTTTAAGTGATAAGCTTTTTGCAACCATAAATAATAGCTCTTATAACTTTGTATATCCCCTTATAAATAGGTTATCCAGCTATTTGGTAGAGCATATTACAGATAAAAACTACATAATTTTGAATTCTACTTTTGAAGAAATAGCACAGTTTTTAGGGGCAACCTACAGGCACTTAAATAGAACCTTAAAAGAGCTTGAAGCAAAATCCATAATAAATTGTGAAGATAAAAAAATATATATATTAAATGTGGAAAAGCTCCGAGAACTATCAAAAAATTTATATATTAAATCGCTTTAACAAATATATTATATGCACAGAATTTGTAACTAAGGTTAATTTTATATATAATAAAATAAATAAAAAAATGTTTAACCAAACATTTTGAAGATATTTGGTCAAACATTATTTCAACTTCTCCCAATCACATTAATTACATTATATAACATATTTAAATTTAAAAGGAGTAATTTACGTGAAGCCTAAAGATAATTTTAAATTAACTAAGGACCAAAAGGAGTATATGACTTCAGAAATTAAAACATATTTTTTGAATGAAAGAGAAGAGGAATTAGGAGACTTAGCTGCAAATCTTGTATTGAATTTTATAACGGAAAAGTTAGCACCTGAATTCTATAATATGGGTGTATTTGATTCCTATAAGTACATGAATGAAAGGACAGAAGATTTATTAGGTATACAAAAATAAAGCTTAGAGCAGTTCTTGAATTCAAGTAAACAAATGTAAAGGGAGCAGAATATATGGACTACAAAATTGTAAGGAAAGAGGCTTTTGAGGTTATAGGTAAGGTTTATAGGATATTCTACGGTGATGAGAAGCATAACCAAAGACTAGCTAAGTTGTGGGAACAATGCAATTTTGATGGAACAACAGACAAAATTATTAAGCTTAACAGCTCAGAAAAGCTGTTAGGTATATGTATGGATTTTGAAGAAGTTAAGCAGGAATTTTCTTATATGATTGCAATACAAGATATAAATGATGTAAAGGATACTGAATTTGAAAAAAGAGAAATACCTTCTGCAGATTGGGCTATACTTGAATCAGTAGGGCCTATGCCAGATACTTTGATAAATTTATGGTCAAAGGTCTTTAATGAATGGTATCCAGAAACAGGCTTCCAGCATGGAAATGCACCAGATATAGAAGTGTATTATCCAGGTGATCCATCGGCAAAGGATTATAAATGTGAAATATGGACGCCTATAGTTAAAATGTAAGAAAGATATAGATTTAAATTTAAGTAATGAAGATGTAAAATAGGTATTTGCATAAATGATAATAATGTGTATAATAAACTTATAATTTCACGAATAATTTTATATTATATAAAATATATATTCGCATCGTATATGTTCAATGATATGGTTTGAACGTTTCTACCAGGAGGCCGTAAACTACCTGACTACGATTGTATAAGCAAATACTTTTTTTTACATTATACGTAATTTCAACAACTATATTTTTTATAATGTAGTTTTTTTGGCTGCGTACACTTATGTAAGACTAATTACGTTTATATGATCCTAGGCAGAATAACTAGTGCCTAGGATTTTTTTATGTAGAAATCTATTGCTATGGAGTCATTGTACAAAGATACCAATAGTTGTTATCGGTAGGGAACTGTTTAAAATACTTAGTGTTACTAAAAAAAAGGAGGATTTTTCATGAGGAGTTTAAAAGACAAGATTATTAAGGATGGAAGAGTGATTAATGGTAATATTCTTAAAGTTGATTCATTTATTAATCACCAAATGGACATTAAATTATTTAATGAAATGGGAAAGGAATTTAAAAGAAGATTTGAAAATAAAGAAGTTACAAAAATACTAACTTTAGAAGTGTCTGGTATAGGCATAGCAGCTATTGCATCTCAATATTTTGATTATGTTCCAGTAATTTTCGCAAAAAAACATACAGGTGCTAATTTTGTTGAGAATGCTTATGAATCAGAAGTATATTCTTATACAAAGAAACAAACCTATAATGTTAAAGTAAATAAAAATTTTATAGATGAAAAGGACAAGGTATTAATTATCGATGATTTTCTTGCTAATGGAAAAGCAGCTCTAGGACTTATTGATTTGGTAAAACAAGCAAAGGCTGAAGTAGCAGGAGTTGGGATTGTAATAGAAAAGGGCTTTCAAAAGGGAAGAAGGGACCTTGAAGATTTAGGAATAGAGGTAGAGTCACTAGCGATAATTGAAAGCTTTAATGATGGGAAGGTAATCTTTAAATAAAATAAATATCATGTTTTACTAAGATAAAAATTAGATATTAAAAGGGAAGATGGTATAGCTAAATAAGACCTACACCATCTTCCTTTCTTTAAAATGCACTATTCTGAGATTGCAGGCATCACAAATCTCTTTGGCAATGTTAAAGTTCCTTCCAATGCTCTCCTGGGAATGAGCATCAGAGCCAATAGTTACATATTTACCTCCAAGCTCCTTAAAACGCTTGTAAATCTTTGTTAGGTTTACAGCTGCATCGTGTTTAGATAATCTACTAGCATTTATTTCTATAGCCTTTCCTTTATCAGCTAGAAGCTTCAGTATTTCATCAATATATTCTATATATTCATCATAGTAGAGCTCTTTATCAAAATAATCATTGTATCTTGCTATATAATCAATATGACCTAGAGTGTCAATAAAATCATGAGTTTTTATACATCTAATCATATATTTTAAATATTGCCCATAAACCTCAGTTTTGCTGCGGCCTTCATAAAAGCTTTTTGGATAGGCATCCATCTTATCTACAACATGAACAGAACCTATAATTTGATCAAAAGGGTAGGAGACAGCAACATTTTTTACTTGGTCTATTAAATCTGGGCGCATTCCAAGTTCTACTCCAAGGAGAAGTTTATCACTTCTGTAGTTTGAATATTCATTAAAGAAATCAGCTATACAAAAGGTGTTGCTATCAATAGATGGAAAGCCCACATCCATGTGCTCAGTTATTATTAGTCCTAAATTAAGTTTGCTAGAAGCATTAATTGCATCTGTGATTTCCATTTTAGAATCAGTAGAGAATTTAGTGTGAACATGAGAATCAAACATAGCTTCCTCCTTATTTGTCTATAATTTTTTTGATTTAATCAATCTAATACCAGAGGTCATATCTTCTATAGTCAGATGCATTATTCCAGAAATATAATCCATTCTGCTGTCCTCAGCAGGTATAATTTCTGGTCTTATATTTTCATCAATATAATTTGAGCAATATTCGTTTATCATATGGAGATACTCAAACTTAAAATTTTCTCCTCCAATAACAATGTATTCTGGATTAATAATACAGTTAATAACTGATATAGTAGCAGCAATTACTGAAACATATTCCTCAATTGTATTACTTTCATTTACAATATTGTCCAAGGTTCTTCCATTACTAAGCTTAAGAAATCCAACCTCACCAGCATAATGGGAAAAGCCTCTAACCAGTTTTCCATTTGCAATTATGCCTGCACCTGTACCATCTTCTGTAAAATTAATATATACCATATTTAAAGACTCAGAATCATAAAGGCCGGCTTCTTTTAATCTATTATAAGCAAAGCCAGTTGCTATAGCATTAAGGTCATTTTCTATTATAATTGGTAACTTATATTTTGTTTCAAGATATTCTTTAACATTAAAACTGTACCATTCCTTTAATTTACTTCCTGTAAAAAGGCGGCCGTTATCAACAGCAGAAGGGACCCCTAGGCCTATATATTTAATGGAATTATATTTTTTTATTAAAATTCTGATTAAGGCTTCAACAGCTTCCATATGTTTGCCTTGTACAATTTGGTATCTGTCATCTTCAATTAAATCACCTGCGGTATTTCCAATTGCGTAATCAATATATTTATCTTCAACGCATAAGACAGCTGCTAGGGAGTGATTTAAGTTTAAGGTATATCGCTCGGCTCTTCTTCCGCCGCTGGATTCATCGAAACCTTGATTTAAAACCTCATCCTCACTAATTAAGGCAGAAAGTATAAGACCCACCGTTGTAAGGCTGATTCCTGTTTCTTTTGCAAGTTCTGCTTTTGTAGCTGAACCCATAGTTTTTAAGGCGTTTTTTATAATATCATTGTTTACTTTTTTTAAAATATTTGGTCTTCCTGAAAGCTTACTCAAGGTATCACTCCTATGTATTTAAACTTATTACGCAAACTTTATAAAGTTTATGTGATAAGTTTATCATACATTTTATAAATTTACAATATAGTGAATATGCTAAATTCTGTTTCATAAAGTTATAAGGTACAACATGTAAAAAATAAAATCATTAAGCAATTTCTTATTATACATAAAATAACATATAATTAGTTATATAAATCAAGTACCACCCATTGACTTATTAAAAGCATAGGATATAACTTATACTTTAATTGATTATTAAAATATTAATTGAAGTGTAATAATTATTCTTATCTAATTAAGAAAGGGATTATAGGAGGTAAATATGAAAAAGAAAATTATTATTTTAAGTATTTTTTCCATTATTATTATACTTACACTAACTGGCTGTGTTCCAGGAGACGGTACTTATACTGCTTCAAAACCTGCTGGCTTCTTTTGGGGCGTTTGGCATGGTTGGATCGCTCCACTTTCTCTTATATTAGGGTTATTTAAAAAGGGGATACGGGTATATGAAACTATAAATACAGGCTAGTGGTATGATTTCGGATTTTATATGGCCATAATAAGCGGATTTGGCGGGTTATCAATATTTCGTAAAAAGGATAAAAAATAATACAACAAAATAAAAGGTTATGTTTTTTTAAAAGTGATTAGAATCACATTTTTTAAATTTGGGCTGTGCTATTATTTATTTATTCCAGATCCCCATTCAAAATACTTGATTCTAGAAAGAATATATTCTACACTAGAGGATATATTCTTTCTTTTTTAATAAAAAACAAATTGAGCATTGATGGAGTTAAAATGAAAAATAAAAAGAGAATCTTAGGACTAATACTCGTAATTATTTCAACGTCGCTATTTGGCTGCAGCAGCACTAAAGCTTCAACAATTAAATCTGGCAAGGATATTACTTTCTTTGTAACAAGTGACACTCATTATCTTGCTAAGAACTTAACTGATGGTGGACAAGCATTTCAAGAGTTTATTAAAACAGGTGATGGTAAGGAATTAAATTATATGCAGCAAATAATGGATTCTTTCACTAGAGATATTAAAAATAAAAATCCGGATGTACTAATACTTAGCGGAGATTTAACTAGTAATGGTGAAAAGGATAGTCACTTGGAGCTTGCAAAGAGGCTTTCTGTCATAGAGAAGACTGGTACCCGTGTTTATGTTATACCAGGAAACCATGATATATTAAACCCTTATGCTAGAGGTTTTAAAGGCAGTGATCAATATGTAGTTTCTTCTATTACAAAAGATGATTTTAGCAAAATTTATGGTGACTTTGGCTATAAAGAGGCTATTTCTAGAGATAAGAATACCTTAAGCTACCTTGCAGCACCATCTGATGATGTTTGGCTTTTGATGCTAGATACTGCTCAATATGATAATAACCTTGTTTTAGGATATCCTCAAACTGGAGGAAGAATAGATAAGGGAACTATGGAATGGATTAAGCAGTGCAGTGCTTTAGCTAAATCAAAAGGTGCTAAGTTAATTGCTGTTATGCATCACAGTTTAATAAATCATAGTGATATAGTATCAAAAGACTTTACAATTGATAACAGCAATGATGCAATAGCATTATTTAAGGAATTAAATATTGATTTAACTTTATCAGGACATCTACATCTTCAAGATATAAAATCAAATAGCAGCAATGGAAAAACTATTTATGATATAGCATCAAGCTGCATAGATATATATCCACAAAAATATGGTGTTCTTAAATATTCACCTAAAAATGGTATTGATTATACTACTACAAGTGTTGATGTGGAAGGCTGGGCAAAGGAAACGAATCAAAAGGATAAGAACCTTTTAAACTTTAAAGAATACTCAAAAGAGAGCTATGGAAATACACTGTATGAAAAAAATGCAACCAGATTATCTCTCTCTGATGACTATACTGCTGAGCAGGTTCAGCTTATGTGTGCAACCTATAAGGATATTTACCTAAGATATTATGAGGGTGATAAGGTAATTGTCACTGATGAAATAAAAAATTCTGAGGGGTATAAATTATGGACAGCCTCAAAATCAAATAAAAACTTGTTAAAACTTGCAAATATAAATGGAGAGGTCAATAATATTCTTCATATTAGTACCTCAAGTCTAGCAAATGATAAATAGTAAAGCACAAAACTTGTATTTGCAAGATTTTTAAAACTAAATATATGCAGCATTATTAGAAAATTGCACTCCTTTTTCTGGAGTGCAATTTTTTAACTATTTAGAACTTAAATTCAGGATAATTTAATGTTGTATCTTTAAATTTATCAATAAAAATTATTTTATAAATTTTATAAATTTACTTGACATAACCACGTTACTTATTGTATTATACTTACATAAAGTAATTAAAAATTATTATCAATCATTTAATTATAAAAAAACTCAATATTAATTTTTTATTATAATTGTTAATAACATTAAAGAGGTGATTTTTACGATAAAATTAATAAAAGGCGAAAAAGTTAGCGATGGGGCAGGAGTGAAGCTTAATAGAACAATAGCTACTAGAACTTTAGACCATGCAGATCCTTTCTTTTTATTAGATGAATTTAGAAGTAACGACAAAAATGATTATGCAGCAGGTTTTCCAATGCATCCACATAGAGGAATAGAAACTATAACTTATATGATTGAAGGTAGTTTTGTTCATAGAGATTCAAATGGCAATGAAGGGAACTTAAAAGCAGGTGAAGTACAATGGATGACTGCTGGTAAGGGCATACTTCATGAAGAAATGCCTATGATGGACAAAGGTCAGCTTTGGGGATATCAACTATGGATTAACTTACCTAAAAAGCTTAAAATGGTAGCTCCAGAATACAGGCATATTAAAGTCACAGAAATACCAGTTATTAAAAAGGATGGTATAGAAGTTAAAATTATTTCAGGTACCTTTGAAGGAATCAGCGGCGCTGTAAGTTCTTATTATCCTATAGATTATATGGATGTAAGAATTAAGGAAGGAGACTTTAAAAAAGAAGGCAAGGGTACAAATTTAATATATGTACACACAGGTAAAGTTAAAGTAGCCTCTCAAGGTGAAGAAATGGAAGTAGAAGCTGGAAATCTGGCCTTAATAGAAGAAACTAATGATTTTATGGTATCAGGCAGCAATTCAGGCTTCTTATATATAAGCGGGGAACCAATAAATGAACTAGTTGCAAGATATGGACCTTTTGTAATGAATACAATGGATGAGATTCTAAAAGCCATAGATGACTTTAATAATGATAATTTTAATAAATAATATAAAATAATAAATAATAAATATATAAAATTTTAGGAGGAATTAAAATGAGTAAAGATCTATTCACAATATTAAAAGAGAGACGTACATTTTATGGACTTAGTAAGGAAGCAGTTGTTAGTGATGAAAGAATTGAAGAAATAGTTAGGGAAGCAGTAAAGTATGTACCTTCGGCATTTAATTCTCAAAGTGCAAGAGCAGTAGTTTTACTAGGCAAAAACCATGATAAACTTTGGGGAATCACTGAAGAAACCTTAAGAAAAATAGTTCCAGCGAATGCATTTGCATCTACAAAAGAAAAAATGGATTCGTTTAGAAATGCCTATGGTACAGTGCTTTTCTTTGAAGATAATTCAGTAATAGAAAAGCTTCAAAGTGATTTTGCATTATATAAGGATAACTTCCCAGTTTGGTCTCTTGAATCTTCAGGAATGGCTCAGTTAGTTGTTTGGTTAGCATTAGAAGCTGAAGGTTTTGGAGCTTCCTTGCAGCATTATAATCCATTAATTGACGATGGGGTAAAAAAGACTTGGAATATTCCTGAATCCTGGAAGCTGCTTGCACAAATGCCATTTGGTAAGCCGACTGCAGGTGCTGGAGAAAAACAATTTATGTATGCAGATGAACATGTTAAAATAGTTAAATAATTTAATTTCATAAGTTAATAGAGTCAGTTAAATACTTTTAACTGACTCTATTTATGTATGAACTTATTACAAATTTCACCTAAGTATATAAATAAAAACCTTTTTCTAAATGAAATTTAGAAAAAGGTTTTTACTTATGTCCATTTTTCAGCCCAGGTCTGAATTTCATTCATAGATTTTTCTAAATCCCTGCCTTTATCCGTTAGCTCATATTCTATGCGTACAGGCATTTCAGGATAAACTGTGCGAATAACAATTTCCTGTTCTTCGAGCTCCTTAAATCTTTCTGTAAGCATACGTGCACTTAAACTAGGGATAATTGATTGTATATCTGAAAATCTTTTAGGTCCATTTAAGAGAGAACGGATAATTAGTCCTGTCCATTTCTTGCCTAAAAGTGTAAATGCAGCTTCAAATCTTGGACACATATGAAATTTTTCCATGATTAATCATCTCCTATAAATATATTACCATATTTCTAATATAAAAGTAAGTATATTTATTTACTTAAGTTATAAAAAGTAAATAACTTATCATATAAGTAATTCTTATAGGAGAAGACAGTTTCCTAAATATTAATTAAAATAATTATAATGCCACTCACATTGACTAGGTGAGTGGCTATTATTATTTATATCTCTTGCAAATCTCATCCCAATTTACAACATTCCACCAGTTATTTATGTAGTCTGAACGTCTATTTTGATATTTCAAATAATAGGCATGCTCCCAAATGTCAAGTCCCATAATAGGCGCTATGCCTTCCATAATAGGGCTGTCCTGATTTGCAGTAGATACTATTTTAAGAATCCCATTGTTATCCTTTATAAGCCATGCCCAGCCGCTTCCAAATCTATCTAAGGCAGCTTTGTTAAATTCTTTTTTGAAATTTTCAAGACTGCCAAAGGTTTTAATGATATCTTCCTTTAATTTTCCCTTAGGCTCTCCGCCTTTATTCTTACCCATTACTGTCCAAAACATGCTGTGATTATAATGTCCACCGCCGTTATTTCTAACAGCTTCTCTTATATCTGAAGGCAAGCTGTTTAGATGTGTAAGTAAATACTCAAGAGATTTATCCTTTAGCTCAGGATACTTATTTACAGCTTCATTTAACTTCGCTACGTAAGCTGCATGATGCTTATCATGGTGAAGTTTCATAGTTTCAGCGTCTATATACGGTTCAAGAGCATCATAGCTGTAAGGCAAGGGCGGCAGCTTAAAAGGACCTTCACTTTGAGGTTCTGCCTTAATAATATTAATCGGCAGTATCAAGAAAATTAAACTAAAGCAAATAGAAGAAATTAATTTGTTTTTCATTACTTCACCTTCCTTTCACATTTTTAGTAGTGCCCAAATAGAGAAAATTTATAAAACTTACAATACTAAGTTAAATTGAAATAAAATAAAATGAATATAAGCTTAAGCCAAGGGAAGGATATAGTTAAAGGGGTGATATAATGAGCTCAAAAAATAATAATAATGATAATAAAACCACAAATAAAAAGAAGGCAAATCCTATTACTATGGAAGTAAAAAGTAATGCTAGAGAAGCTGTTAAAGGACTTCCCAAAGTATAAAAGAGCTAATTAAAGCTCTTTTATACTTTATTTATTAAAATTCAAAATACTAGCAAGTAATGCCTATAATTTAGTATCATAATACTCTATTACTTTGGAGTAGTTACCACCTAATTTTGCCGTAAGATTATCATTATAACCATAGGCACTATCTTTTTCTTCTGGAATGCTTTCAGTTTCTTCCTGCAAGCTATTATCAGATGTATTTTCGATTGGCATATTGGTCATAAGTATCGCCTCCTAAGCATAGGTTGCGTAACTTTTATATATCTATTCATTATAAAGAAATTAATTTATTGCTGCTGATATTACGTTAATGCTGATAAGAAAACTGTTTTATAACTAGAACTTAATTATACTTTCCTGAGTTATTGTTATATTATATTTCTTGGGTTAATATAAAATTAGAAGTAAATTATTATGGGAGGACTATTATGGGAAAGATATATACAAAAACAGGAGATCAAGGATATACAACTAATCTGCTTTCTAATAAATATTCAAAGGCAGATATTGAAATGGAAGTACAAGGCAGCATAGACGAGATAAATGCTTACGTTGGCCTATTAAGAAGCAAGCTTAAGTTAACTTCTTCAAAGTATGAACAGAATACATATTTAAAGCTTGATAATACCTTAAAAACAATACAATACCACCTATATTTAATAGGAATAGAAATCTCAACAGAGTATACTAAAGTGTATATAAAAGATGAGGAAATATCCTTTCTTGAAAAAGAAATTGATTATATGTTTGATAACACTGAGCCACTGAAATCTTTCATATATTATTATGGCAGTGAAAATTCTACTACCTGTCATGTTATAAGAACCATAGTTAGAAGAAGTGAAAGAATCTTTGTAAGAGCCTTAGATAATAAAATCTATCCAAAAGGCTATCGGTATGTAAATCGTCTATCAGACTTTTTTTATGCTTTCAGCAGGTATATAAATTACTTAGATGGTGAACAGGATGAACCAATGGTTCTAAAGTAAAATTACCCTTATATTGTTAATTAACTTTGAAATACCACTTGTTTTAGGTTTTATTAAAATATTAATTTAAATTTTAATTTTAAATATAGTGACTTTATGAAATTATTATTGTAAAATAAATTTGTATTGAAAGATATATTTCATTTTTGTCATTATTTATTAACAATAAATAGGTGGTGTTCACATGAATACGATTCAAAATAACAAAAAAAAGGTTGCAGTTATATTTAATGGTGGTACTATTACCATGAAGGTTGACTCAAGAATAAGTGCTGCAGTGCCTACCTTAACAGGTGAAGAAATTATGGCCATGGTTACCGGAATTGAGGATTATGCTGAAATTGAATCTCTTACTTTTTCAAATTTACCTGGGCCTCATATGTCTCCAGAAATTATGATGGATCTATCAAGGTATATACAAGGTTTATTAGATAGAGAGGATATAACAGGAGTTGTAGTTACTCATGGTACTGATACTCTTGAAGAAACAGCCTTTTTACTAGATTTAACTATAAATAGCCCAAAACCCGTAGTTGTAACTGGTTCTATGAGAAACGGTTCTGAATTAGGCTATGATGGTCCTGCTAACTTAGCTGCTTCCATCTGCACAGTTATATCTGAGAAATCTAAAAACAGAGGGGTTTTAGTTTGCTTGAACGATGAACTTAATTGTGCCAGCGAAGTCACTAAATCCAATTCCATGAGCTTAGATACCTTTAAAAGTCCAAATTTTGGGCCAATTGGAATTGTTGACAGCAATGTAGTTATTTTTTATAGGGACAGCCTTATGAAACAGCATATAATTACAGATAGTATAGAAAGTAAGGTTGACTTAATAAAATGCGCAGCAGGCATGGATTCAAGCTACATAGAATTTGCGCTTTCAAAAGGAGTAAAAGGGCTTGTAATCGAAGCAATGGGACGAGGCAACATTCCACCGTTAATGGTGGATGGTGTAAAGAGGGCAATAGAAAATGGTGTTCCTGTTGTACTAGTTACAAGATGTTATCAAGGAAGAGTACTAGATTCTTATGGTTATCCTGGCGGAGGCAAGACACTAAGAAAACTAGGTGTCATTTATGGTGATAACATGCCTGGGCAAAAGGCTAGAATTAAGTTAATGCTGGCCTTAAGCAAAACTGAAGATTTAAATGAAATTAAAAAGATATTTGAATCAGGACATTATAGTAATTAACAATTTAAATTAAAACAATAAAAAGGTATGCTAGTTAGTATACCTTTTTATTGTTTTAATAATTTTAAAAATTCTTTATTTATAAGAAAATTATGCTAATGAAGAATATTTTTAGAAACTTATATTGTACTTTTCTAAAGTTTATGTAAAATTAATATATAATCAATTTTAGTCTAAGAAAGTGAGGTACTAGATGTTTTCTGAATTTCTATACACTGATTTAGTATACAGCATATCTGAGTCAATTGATTTAGTAAATCCCATTCTTGCAAATCATCATAAATTAGTTGCTTATATATCTTACTCCTTAGGAAATCAGTTAGGCTTAACAGTATATGAACAGCTGGAACTGGAAATAGCTGGTTCACTTCATGATGTTGGTGGTCTAACTAATATAGAAAGACTAGCCCCACTTGAATTCGATTACGAAGATGTTAATTTACATTCAGAAAAAGGATATATATTATTAAATAAATTTGCACCTTTTTCTAATATTGCAAAGATAATCAGGTATCATCATCATCCTTTGCAGCACGGAAAATGCGTAGGTATTAATGGTGAAAAAATACCCTTTAGAAGCCATATTTTAAATTTGGCGGACCGTATTGCAATACTGATAAAATTGGGCGATAGGGATATCCTTAATCAGGTTGAAAACATATTATCTATTATAAAAACATCAGATAATAGTGTTTTTAATCCGAAAATAGTCAAGGCCTTTTTAGAACTTTCCTGTAAAGATAGTTTTTGGTTGGATATGAATTATCTAGATCGACCTAACTATATTAAAAGAAACTATAACTTTAATTTTTTAACCATTACTGAAAGCGAATTTGAGAATTTCATGAAAGTAATAAGCCACATTGTTGACTTTAAAAGTCGTTTTACAGCAGCGCATTCCTTAACCATAGCAGCTTGTGCTGAAAGTTTGGCAAGTTTAATAGGTTTTAATGAAGATGAAATGAAAATGATAAAATATGCAGGATATATTCATGATTTAGGTAAACTAGCCATACCTACCGAGATACTGGAAAAACCAACTCAGCTTTCAAAAGAAGAATTTTCTTTAATGAGAACACATTCCTATCATACAAATCGTATTTTAGAAAATGTACGAGGTTTCGATACAATTAGGCAATGGGGTTCTATGCACCACGAAAAGTTAAACGGCAGGGGTTATCCTTATGGATTCAAAGATAATGAAATTCCATTAGGCGCTAGAATTATAGCGGTTGCAGATATATTTACTGCTTTAAGAGAAAAAAGGCCATATCGTGATCCAATAAGCGAATCTGAAACTATTAATATTCTTATAAATATGGCTAACTCCTTTGAAATCGATACTAGAGTTGTTAATGTATTGAAAGCAAATTTTGAAAAAATCGATAGTATTAGAGATAAATCAAACAAAGATGCCATTTATGAATATGATAAATTTAATAGCGAGTTTATAAAAAATAAAAGTTTACGACTAGGTTGATATTAATGCACTAATAATTATAAAATTATTTTGAAAGTCGGAAGTGAAAACATATATGAATTGGATTAGTACTATAAAAAACTACACTCCTTATAACGAACAAGAGAATAAAGATAAAGAAATAATATTAAAATTAATTGAGGATTCTAAGAATATCTTAACTCGTGAAAATGAAGTTGCACATATTACAAGCTCAGGCTTTATAATAAATAAAGCTAAGGATAAGGTATTGATGATATATCATAACATATATAATTCCTGGGCTTGGACAGGTGGACACGCTGATGGTGAAGAAGACTTATTAAAAGTTGCAATTAGAGAAGCCCAGGAAGAAACTGGGGTTATGAAAGTAGTACCATTAACAAAGGAAATTGTATCCTTAGATATTCTAACTGTGGTAGGACACATTAAGAGAGGTAAATATGTAGCTCCTCATCTTCATCTATCTATTGCATACCTGCTTATAGCTGATGAAGAGGAAAGTCTTAAGATAAAACCTGATGAAAACAGCGGAGTAAAATGGATACCTATAGAGAAAGTAGCCTTATATTCTAGTGAACCATATATGGTTAAGGTATACGAGAAAATTATTAAAAAAATTAAATAGAAGAAAACAATAAAAATAGCTGCAATATATAAAATATGTTACATGAGCTGATCGCCGTGAAAAGCCATTTAGGCTTTTCACCACTATGCGCTCATTCCACATATTTTATAGATTTCTGCAAAATTTTCATTATCTTAAAATTTTTAAAAAGATTTACTTTAATACTTCCTTATAAACCCGCAGAACATTCTTAAAAAAAATCTTTTCAATATCCTCATTACTAAAACCGGCTTCTTTCAGTGCCCTTTCAAGTTCAGGCATTTTACTTGCGTCACACAATTCCAGATCTTGATAAATACCATCGAAATCGCTGCCAAGGGCAATGCAGTCAATTCCTGCTAAATTTTTAATATAGCTAATATGTTTAACCATATTACTAATTTTAGAGCGCATTCTTTTTCCTGGCTCTGGCTCTTCAAGAAAGTCACCTGCAAAATTTATCCCTAAAACTCCTCCGCACTTAGCTAGCTTTAAAATCATATCATCAGTCATATTACGTACGTGATTAGTTATGCTTCTTGCGTTGGAATGGCTGGCTACAAAGGGTTTTGTAGTACAATTTAGTACATCGTAAAAGCCCGCATCGCTTAAATGAGAAACATCTATAATCATACCTAGCTTTTCCATTTCTTTGACAAATTCAAAACCAAAGGGTGTCAAGCCATCTTTTGTATTTGGAACATGGAAATCTAACATTTCTCCATCAGTCATATTGATATTAGGTGAGCTAATGCCGTTTGGATAGTTCCAGGTTAGAGTGACCATTCTAACGCCTAAATGATAGAAGTTCCTCAAATTTTCAAGTGATAGGCAAGCTGTACCACCTTCTTCTATAGTTAATAAAGCAGAAATTTTCCCGTCATTTTCATTTTTAATTATATCCTTATAATTTAAGGCTAGAGAAAGCTCATCCTTGCTTTTTTCCAGTTCACTATAAAAGCAATCTATTAAGGCTAAGACTTCTTGTAAAGGTTCTTTTGTTTTTTTAAGGTTCACAAACATAGCAAAATTCTGCAGCAAGTAGCCGCCTGTTTTCAGCTTATTAATGTCAACATTAAGATTATTTGATTTTAGTTCAAGGTTATTTCCTTTTCTTTGTTCATTTAAGATTTCACTAATAGTATCACAATGCATATCCACAACTTTCATCTAAGTTCCCCCCTTACTAAATTCTTGAATTAATTGGATAAATTCTTGTAACTATTTTATTTATATATTAATAGACTTTAACTAAGATGTAAATTATATATGCTTTTAATTACAAATTTATATTAAACTATCTATAAAATAAGGTAGCAAATATTATTTAAGAGAATAAAATAATAAAAAGTTATAAAAATGGGGGCATTTATGAAATTAAATAATCGGCTCCAAAATATTTCAGAATATCACTTTAAAGACTTAGATCTAATAAGAAAGCAATGCATTGAAAATGGTATAAATGTCACTGATCTAAGCATAGGGGACCCGGATTTACCTGTTAATAAAAAAATAATTGATGGTCTTTTATATGGTTTAACTTTAAATAAGTATAATAAATATCCTCCCTATGAAGGTATTAATGAATTAAAAAAAGGAATTATTGAATATTATAATGAAGTTTATTCAGTAAAACTTAGCCTTGATGAAGTGCTTATTCTTATAGGTTCAAAAGAGGGTATAAATAATTTAATACCCGCCGTATGTGATTTTAGAAGCTATGCCATTATACCGAAACCTTCCTATCCAGTATACGATATATGCTGCAAGCTTTGGGGTGTTAATACTTATAATATAGGTCTAAAAAAGGAAAATTCATATTTGCCAAATATAAGCAACTTAACAATAAAAATCCTAAAAGATAGTAATTTACTTATACTAAACTACCCTAATAATCCAACTGGAGCTACTGCTACTAGTGACTTTTATAAAGAGATAAAAAATATATGCAACAAAAATGACATTGTAATTTGTAATGATGCTGCCTATAATGAAATATTATGTAACTACGATAGCCCTATTAGCTTACTTCAAAATAATAATAACAATAACTGTATAGAAATTGGCAGCTTTTCTAAATCCTATAATATGACAGGCTTTAGGATTGGCTATGCTGTTGGAAGCGCCAAAATTATTAAAGCTCTTTCTAAAATTAAAACAAATGTTGATTCAGGACAATTTAAACCAATTCAATATGCAGCTTTAGAGGCAATAAAACTTGACAGAGGCTATATAAATTCTATAAGAAAAGTGTATATAGAAAGAAGAGTTGAAACTGAAAAAATATTAAATAAGCTTAATATTAATTTCTTCTCTGCTGAAGGAACCTTTTATATATGGTGTGAACCCCCCAAAGGTTATGGAGCGGAACAATTTTGTGAAAAACTATTGAGTGAATATGGAATAATTGTAACTCCGGGAAAGGTTTTTGGAGAAGAAGGAAATAAGTTTTTTAGAATAGCTCTTACTCAGGAAAAAGAAAAAATTTTTTCTGCTTTAAGTGCTGTAAAACTAAAGAAAAAATAAACGGTATTAATTTTTCATAGTTATGGGTTTTAATTTATTGAATCCTATGCATATGAATGACAAACTTCAAAAAAAGTTTATATGACAAATTTATCTTGCATTTTTTATAATGAATTATGTATAATTAGGTATGGAGTGCAGATATAAAATTAAATTATTTTATTTTTAAAAATCAGGAAATTAAAAACCTGTTTTTTTATAAACAAAAATAAGTTAATGAATATATCTTGATTAGATGGCAAAGAAGGAAGGAAATATTATGGCAAGAAGTATGACTGGCTTTGGGCGTGGAACAAAGGATATGGAAGGTAAAAGCTTTTCTATTGAGATGAAAAGCGTTAACCATAGATACTTAGATATAAACATAAAACTTCCTAGAAACTTAATATCATTAGAAGAACGCATTAGAAAAGTAGTTTCACAAAATTTAAACAGGGGTAAGGTTGATATTTTTATTACCCAGAATACCTATTCAACAAATGATGTTATTGCAAACTTTAACCAATCATTAGCAGACAGCTATGTCAAGTGTTTACAGGAGATAAAAGAAAGGTACAATGTTAGAGATGATATATCTGTTTCATTGGTGGCAAGATTTCCAGATGTTATTACCTTAAATCAAAAGGAAGATGATTTAGAAGCATCCTGGAATGCTATAAATTCGGCTTTAAATGACGCTATAAGCAATCTTCTAATAATGCGTGAAAAAGAGGGGGAAAAACTTAGGAGTGATTTAGAAGCAAGATGTAAGTATATGAAGGAATTAGTGGACGATATTTCCAGAAGAGCACCATTAATTGTAACTTCCTATAAAGAAAAATTAGAAAAAAGATTGGCAGAATTATTAAATGATGTTAAATTAGATGAGTCTAGGGTCGCTATGGAGGTTGCAATTTTTTCAGATAAAACAAATGTAGATGAAGAAATTGTTAGATTATATAGTCACCTTAATCAGATGATGGATACCTTGATTTTAAAAGAACCAATAGGAAGAAAGCTTGACTTCATTATCCAAGAGATGAATAGGGAAACAAATACTATAGGCTCAAAGGCAAATGATTTAGAGCTTGTAAATGTAGTACTTAATATGAAAAATGAGATAGAAAAAATAAGAGAACAAGTTCAAAATATAGAGTAACTTAGGAGGATTATAATGGGTATAAAACTTATCAATATTGGATTCGGTAATATTGTGTCTGCTAATAGATTAGTTGCAATAGTGAGTCCTGAATCTGCGCCGATAAAAAGAATAATTCAGGAAGCTAGAGACAGGGGTATGCTTATTGACGCTACTTATGGTAGAAGGACTAGGGCTGTTATAATTACAGACAGCGATCATGTAATATTGTCTGCAGTTCAGCCAGAAACTGTAGCACATAGATTATCTTCTAATAAAGATGAAGTCGAAGCTGACGAGGTAGAGGAATAATGAAAGATAGAGGACTTTTACTAGTTATTTCAGGACCATCAGGTGCTGGTAAAGGAACCATCTGTAAGGCTCTAATGGAAAAAAACTCAATGTGGCTTTCTGTTTCCGCTACTACAAGACAGCCAAGAAACGGGGAGTTACCAGGTAAGAATTATTTTTTTATTTCACATGAAGAATTTCAAACTAGAATAGAAAAAGGTGATTTTTTAGAATATGCCGAGGTCTATGGTAACTATTATGGAACTCCAAAATCTAATGTTATAGATATGCTCGAAACTGGGAAAGATGTAATATTAGAAATAGATATTCAAGGTGCCCTTAAGGTTAAGGATGCATTTCCGGAAGGTATATTTATTTTTATTCTTCCCCCATCAATGGAAGAACTTAAGCAAAGAATTATAAATAGGGGCTCAGAAACTCCCGAGTCCTTAATGACAAGATTTATGTCGGCATATAAAGAGATAAATTTTGTATCTAAATACAATTATGCCGTGGTAAATGATACTGTAGATGCTGCAGCTAAAAAAATAGAAAGTATAGTAATTGCAGAAAGATGCAGAGTAGATAGATTAAAAGATACATTAATTAATAAGGAGGAGTTAACCCATGGTAAACTCTATGATTAATCCATCAATAGTTGAATTATTAACTAAGGTTGATAATAGATATTCTTTAGTTATAATTACTTCCAAAAGAGCAAGACAAATAATTGACGGAAGTAAACCTCTTATAGATACAGAAAATAGTAAACCTTTAACTGTAGCTATCAATGAATTAAATAATGCTGCTATAACTTACGAGACAGTGAGAGAGGGAATAAAATAGAATGTCTAATTTAAAGACAGTTGTTGTAGGTGTATGCGGAGGTATTGCTGCATACAAGGCACTAGATGTTGTAAGCAGGCTTAAAAAAAAGAATTTTAATGTTCATGTTATTATGACTAAAAGTGCCGCTGAGTTTGTTACCCCTTTGAGTTTTCAGTCATTAAGTCAAAACATGGTAACTACTGACATGTTTGCTGAGCCAAAGGCATTTGAAATTCAGCATATTTCTCTTGCCAAAAAGGCTGATTTAATGCTAATCGTGCCAGCTACTGCAAACATAATAGGAAAGGTTGCAAACGGCATTGCAGATGATATGCTAACTACTACAATAATGGCAACTACTGCACCAGTTGTTTTTGCACCTGCAATGAATACAAATATGTATAATAATCCAATTGTAAAGGAAAATATAAATAAATTAAAGAAGCTTAATTATATCTTTA
Organism: Candidatus Clostridium stratigraminis; assembly: GCF_045310675.1. NCBI lineage: Bacteria > Bacillati > Bacillota > Clostridia > Eubacteriales > Clostridiaceae > Clostridium > Candidatus Clostridium stratigraminis. The sequence continues at coordinate 91,369 of NZ_JBJHZZ010000004.1, read as the reverse complement.
TCTCCCCTGAAAGCGGGCGGTTGGCCTGTGGTGATGTAGGGGAAGGAAAGTTAGCTGATACAAAACTTATTTCTAATATTACATATAGTCTTTTATATGATTTAAAGGATATGAAGCATAAAAAAGTTTTGGTGACTGCTGGTCCTACTATTTCTCCTATAGATCCAGTCAGATTTATAAGCAATAAATCTTCAGGAAAAATGGGTTTTGCAATTGCAGAAGAAGCAAGGGATAGGGGAGCTTTAGTTACATTAATAACAGGACCCACAAACCTAGAATGTCCCCATGATATTAATGTAATTAAAGTTAATACAAATGAAGAGATGTATGAAGAAGTTATAAAAAACTTTGAAAACCAAGATATTATAATTAAAGCTGCAGCAGTTGCTGATTATAAGTCAAAAGAATATTCTTCTGTTAAAATCAAGAAATCTTCTGATGATTTAAATATAACTTTTACTAGAGATAAGGACATTTTGAAAAAACTAGGGGAATTAAAAACACATCAAATACTAGTTGGTTTCGCTGCTGAAAGTACTAATTTGCTGGATTATGCAGCACTAAAATTAAAGCAAAAGAATCTGGATTTTATTGTGGCAAATGATATTACCAGTTCTGAAACTGGATTTGCCTCCGATGATAATAAGGTATTTATCATTGATAAGGAGGTCAAAATTACATCACTAGATAAAATGCCCAAAAGAGAGGTTGCTAGAGAGCTTTTCAATTTGATAAATGAAAAAATATAAATTGTTAATTAAGGCCTGCCTGGTAACCAATAATTCAGGAAATGGCCTTTTAATATTTAGTAACAAATTTTGCATCTATAAACTGCTATTTGGAATATTTCATATTGTCTAATTTTAGAAAATGTGATTATCATAAAGGGTGATTAAGTGTTTAAATATGCTGGCATTATTGTAAATAATAACTCAATTCAAGTTGATAAAATTTTTACCTACATCGTTCCTGAAGGTCTAAGAAACACCATAGAATTAGGCTATCGGGTTAAAGTACCTTTTGGAATTGGTAATAAAAAGGTTTATGGCTTTATCATTAAACTCTTTGAAGATTATAAAAGTGAAAATAATAATTTGAAGGAAATCTATGAATTAAGTGATTCCTATCCGCTATTAAGAAAAGAAGATATTGAACTTATTGACTTCATGAGAGAAAAGTATCTATGTACCTATTTAGAAGGAATTAAAGCCATTATTCCAACTGGTATTTTAAAAGGTATAAAAACTAAAGTTAATACAGTTTTATATGCTGGAAAAGAGCTTCAGGGTAAGTTTAATAAAGAACCCTATATAAGTATTTTTAACGCAGCAAAGGCGAATAGTGGAAAATACAACAAAAATGAATTGAGCAGATTATTTAACTTTTCATTATCATCCGTAAACACCTTGCTGAAACAGGAATATTTATCAGATGAGAAAGTTATTGTGAATAGGTACAATAACAAAAGCTTTGAAGTATACTCAGAAAAAATACTAAATAGAGAGCAAAAGCAAGCTGTTGAAATAATAAATGAATCAGAAAATAATATTTTTTTAATTCATGGAATAACTGGAAGCGGAAAAACGGAAATTTATATGAAGCTTGTAAGTGAAGCAATTAAAAATAACAAGGAAGCCATAATACTAGTTCCTGAAATATCCTTAACACCTCAAATGGTTGAACGGTTTAAAGGAAGATTTGGCAAAGATATTGCAGTCTTTCATAGTAAATTATCTGAAGGTGAACGTTTCGATGAATGGTTTAGAGTAAAAAATAAACAGGTTAAGGTAGCTATAGGAGCTAGATCAGCTGTCTTTTTGCCCTTTAGTAGTCTTTCCTATATAATAATTGATGAAGAACATGAAAACAGCTATAAATCGGATAGCGATCCTAAATACCTTGCTTTTGATATAGCTAAATATAGATGTGAGTTTGAAAATGCTAAACTCATTCTGGGATCCGCAACTCCATCTGTTGAAACCTATTATAAAGTAGAAGAAGGAAAGATAAAGCTTATAACACTTAGAAACAGGGCTGATAATGCTATTTTACCGCATATTGAAGCAGTAGATATGCGAGAAGAACTCCTAATGCAAAACAAATCAATATTTAGCAGAAAATTATATGTAGAAATGGAAAAGGCTCTTGCAAAAAAAGAGCAGGTAATTCTTTTTTTAAATAGGAGAGGTTTTTCTACCTTTGTCTCCTGCAGAAAATGTGGTTTTGTTTTTAAATGCAGCAAATGTGATATCGCCTTAACTTATCACCAGGAAGATAATACACTAAACTGTCATTATTGTGGTATAAAAAGGAAAATAACAAGTACATGCCCAAAATGTAAAAGTAATTATGTAAAATACTTTGGCATTGGTACAGAAAAAATAGAACAGGAAGTAAAAAAAATCTTTCCTAATGCTAAAACACTTAGAATGGACTTTGATACTACAAGAAGAAAGAATTCCTATGAAGAAATTTATAATTCTTTTAAAAACCACGAGGCCGATATTTTAATAGGAACACAAATGATTGCCAAGGGGTTAGATTTTAAAGGCGTCACCTTGGTTGGTGTTCTTGCAGCGGACCTTTCCTTAAATGTTCCTGATTTTCGCTCTGGTGAAAGAACCTTTCAGTTAATAACGCAAGTTTCAGGCAGAGCTGGCAGAGGAGAAAAGGAAGGAAAAGTAATAGTTCAAACCTATACGCCTGATAATTATAGTATACAATTTTCTTTAACTAATGATTATCTAGGCTTTTATAATAGAGAGACTTCAATAAGAAGGGATATGAACTATCCCCCATATAGCAAAATATTATTAATAAATTTAAGCAGCAAGAAAGAAAGTTTATTAATAAAATATATACAAAATATTGGTATAATTTTAAAGAATAATATAAAGGAAAATGATAAAATAGAAATGTTAGGGCCATGCCCCTGTGCCATTTCTAGGATAAATGATTTTTATCGATGGCAGATAATTTTAAAAGGAAATATTAATTATTCTATTGCAAATAATATTAAGAATATAGTATATGACTTAACAAAGGAGATATATTCCGATTTAAGAGTCAGCCTAGATATAAATCCAACAAGTTTAATGTAATTTATGTAGAGTAAATAAGGAATACAAGGAGGTAATAAAATGGCTTTAAGAAATATAAGAAAAATAGGTGATGAGATTTTAAGAAAAAAATCTAGAACAGTAGATGAAGTTACTGATAGAATACGAATTCTTCTTAGTGACATGCTTGAGACTATGTATGCTGCTGATGGGGTTGGCCTTGCAGCACCGCAAGTAGGAATACTAAAGAGACTTGCTGTTGTTGATGTTGGAGAAGGTCCTGTTTATTTAATTAATCCGGTAATATTAGAAACGGTCGGAGAAGATATAGACGAGGAAGGATGCTTAAGTATTCCAGGTGAACAAGGAATAGTATTAAGACCAAAGAAAATTAAAGTTAAAACATTAAATGAGAAGGGTGAAGAGGTTATTATAGAAGCTTCAGACTTTTTTGCAAGGGCTATATGTCATGAAATGGATCATTTAGATGGAGTACTTTTTGTAGATAAGGTTATTAAAGAAAGCGAGGCATAAAAATGAACATTGTCTTTATGGGTACTCCTGAGTTTGCAGTACCTTCCTTAGAAAAACTTATAGAAAATTATAATGTTACAGCTGTGTTTACCCAGCCAGACAGGCCTAAGGGAAGGGGTAAGAAAATTGGGACTTCCCCTGTTAAAGATACGGCAATAAAATATAATATCCCTGTTTATCAGCCCGAAAAAATAAGAAACGATGGGATCAGTATCGAAACAATTAAAGAACTAAAACCAGATTTTATTATTGTAGTAGCCTTTGGTCAAATTTTGCCAAAGAAAATTCTGGATATACCGAAATATGGCTGCATAAATCTTCATGCTTCGCTGCTTCCTAAATACAGAGGTGCCGCTCCAATAAATTGGGCTGTAATAAATGGTGAAAATATTAGCGGAAACACTACTATGCTTATGGATGTGGGGCTTGATACAGGTGATATGCTTCTTAAAAGTGAGTGTCCTATAAAAAATGATATGACAGCAGGCGAACTTCATGATATTTTAATGGAGGATGGAGCTAATTTACTTCTTGAGACTATAGAAAAGGTAAAAGCAAATAAACTTATACCTCAAAAGCAGGATCATTCAAAAAACACTTATGCTCCAATGCTTACAAAGGAGCTAGCTAAAATAAATTGGAATAAGACAAATATAGAAATTAACAATTTAATTAGAGGCTTAAACCCATTGCCTGCTGCTTATACTGATTATTTAAATAATTCTATGAAAATCTATGAGGCTGAAGTTAAAGTTTCAAACAACAACTACAAGCCTGGCTTTATCATAAGCGTAACAAAAGAGGGAATTGAAGTAGCCGCTGGTGTAGGCAGCATACTCATAAAACGAATTCAATTTCCTGGCGGAAAGCCCTTATCAGTGGAAGAGTATATACGAGGTCATAAGCTAGAAGAAAATATATTTTTAAAATAAAGGATAGTTTAATTTATTTTGAAGTATTAGTAGTTTTTAATGATACTAACAAAATAAAATGAGGTAAAATAATGGAAAACGCTAGAAAAGTTGCAGTAGATATTCTTCAAAGTATATTTGATAAAGGCGGATATTCAAATATTGTCTTAAACAAAAGCCTTAGTAAGGCAGATCTAGAAAATAGAGATAAGGGCCTAGTAACTGAAATTGTCTATGGAACCATTAAATATAAATATACTATAGATAAAATATTAAGTAAATTCTTAAAGAATGGTTTAAAAAAGCAGGACAGCTTTCTTTTAAATATTTTAAGAATTACTATATATCAAATTAAATACTTGGAGAAGATTCCACAATTCGCTGCTGTTAATGAAGCTGTGGAGCTTACTAAAAAATATAGGTCCTTAAGCTCCTCTAAAGTTGTAAACGGAGTGCTTAGAAATTATTTAAGAAGTGAGGACAGCTCGTATATAAATGAAAGTAATAATTTAGAGACATTATGCTTTAATTATTCCTTTGAGCCTTGGATGGTAAAGCTTTTAATTAAACAGTACGGAATGGTTACAGCTGAAAATATAATGAAGGGTCTAAATAAGGTACCAAGTATTACACTTAGGGTAAATAATATTAGGACCAATTATGAAAATGCAATTAAAGATCTTAATTCTTACGGATATGAAATTGAAGAAGGCAATGTTTGCCCGGAAGCAATAAGAATAATTAAAGGCAAAAGCATAGAAAATAATCCTCTTTTTTTAAGCGGCATGGCAACAGTTCAGGATGAAAGTGCTATGCTAGTTGCACCTTTAATGTCACTTAGGGAGAATATGACAGTTTTGGATTTATGCAGTGCTCCAGGCGGTAAAACTACACATATATCTGAGATAATGAATAATACCGGTAGGGTTTATGCCTTTGATATTCATAAGGATAAACTTGCCCTTATACAGCAGAATGCTAAAAGACTTGGAATTACTAATATTGAATGTTCAGCTTTAGATGCAGCAGTTTATAATGAAGCTTTAAAAGATTTGGGTGATAGAGTGCTTATTGATGTTCCATGTTCTGGTTTTGGCATTATTAGAAAGAAACCTGAAATTAAATGGACTAAGAATGAAGCTGAATTAACTAGCTTAATAGCTATTCAAAGAAAAATAATGAAAAATGCCGCTTTATACGTAAAAAATGGGGGTTATATTTTATACTCAACCTGTACCTTAAATAAGAAAGAAAATGAAGAAAACATTAAATGGTTTTTATCTAATAATAAAAATTTTGCTATTGATAGAATTTTCTTTGGAAATGCCGTAAATATATGTTATAGTGATTTTGGGGTTACTATTCTACCCAATGAGAACATGGACGGATTTTTTATTGCTAAATTATACAAAATAGAGTAGGTGTTTTATGAAAAATATTTTAGATTATGATTTGCCAGAGCTTAAGCTTTGGATGAAAGAAAATAATGAAAGTGAATTTAGAGCTAAGCAGGTTTTTCAGTGGTTATACAAAGGTCTATCTGAATTTAGTGAAATGAATAACCTTCCGAAAGCTATAATTGAGAAACTAAGCAATGCTTTTTATATTGAACTTCCTAGTATTGTCCATGTATTAAAAAGTGAAGATGAAACTTACAAGTTTCTTTTAAGCTACAGAGACGGCAATATAATTGAAACGGTTGTAATGAAATATAATTATGGCAATTCCATTTGTGTATCTACTCAAATAGGCTGCAAAATGGGCTGTAAATTTTGTGCCTCAACCCTTGGTGGTATTGTAAGAAACCTAAGTTCTGGTGAGATTTTAGCTGAGATTCTCGTTGCACAAAACTATATTAATGAAAGAATTTCAAACATAGTTCTTATGGGAAGCGGAGAACCTTTAGATAATTATAATAATGTAGTTAAGTTTATTAATTTAGCCAATGCAGATTATGGTTTTAATATAGGACAAAGGCACATTACACTTTCCACCTGTGGAATTGTTCCTAAAATTTATGAGCTATCAAAACTCAGGCTGCAAATAACTCTAGCAATATCTTTACACTCACCAAATGATGACCTTAGAAGGTCTATGATGCCAATTGCAAATCTATATTCTATAGAAGAATTAATTAAAGCTTGCAAGGCATATATTAAAGAAACCAATAGGAGAATTACATTTGAATATGCCTTGGTTTTTAATACTAATGATAAAAAAGAAAATGCAGAAGAACTTGGCAAGTTATTAAAGGGTATGTTATGTCATGTCAATTTAATCCCTGTAAATGAAGTAGCTGAAAATAACTTTAAAAAGTCTACAGATGAGCAGATTTATAAGTTTCAAAATACTTTGGAGGAATATGGTATAGAAACTACAATTAGAAGGGAAATGGGCTCTGATATCAATGCTGCATGTGGTCAGCTTAGAAGAAGTTTTATACAAAGTAATAGCTCAGTAAAGGAGTGAAATAAATGATTGGCATGCTTTCAGACATAGGGAATGTTAGAAAAGTCAATGAAGACTATATAGGTTTTCATGAAGATTCTAATAAAAAACTTTATGTTGTAGCTGACGGTATGGGTGGACATAATGCTGGAGAAATTGCCAGTAAAATAGCCGTGGAAAATACTATTGAATTTGTATTTTCCGCTAGACTTAACGAACAAATAGATATTTTACTAAAACAAGCCATAGAAGCTTCTAACAATAAAATATATGAGGTTTCTAATACTGATCTTGCACTTAAAGGTATGGGTACTACAATTACTGCCTGCTTGATTACTGGTAATAAAATGGTTGTTGCAAATGTAGGAGACAGCAGGTGCTATATTTTAGAAAATGATAATTTTCATCAAATAACTAATGATCACTCTCTTGTACAAGAACTTGTAGATAATGGTTCTATTACAGAAGAGGAAGCTGCAATTCATCCCAACAAAAATGTAATAACCAGAGCTCTGGGAACAACTGCGAATGTTGAAATTGATATTTTCTCAACTGACCTAAGGAGTGTATCCAAGGTTATGCTGTGTACTGATGGATTAACTAACTCATTAACAAAAGAGGAAGTCTACCAAATTATAATTGATAATGACTGTGAAACCTCTTGTCTTAAGTTAATAGAGTTAAGCAAAGAGCGCGGTGGAAGAGACAATATTAGTGTGATTATATTTGAAGGAGAGTGCAATGATGGTAGGGACTTTACTAAATAATAGATATGAAATTTTAGAAAAAATTGGCGAAGGCGGAATGGCTAAGGTATATAAGGCTAAGGATCATTTGCTGAATAGATTTGTTGCTGTTAAGGTTTTAAAAAATGAGTTTGCGAAAAATACAGAATTTGTAGTAAAATTCAAAGCTGAAGCAGCTGCAGCAGGCAGTATTTCTCATAGTAATATTGTAAACATATTTGATGTAGGCTCTGAGGAAAATGTAAATTATATTATTATGGAATATGTAAATGGCAGAACTTTAAAAGAGCTCATTATTCAAAATGGAAAGTTAGATTACAATAGAGCCTTAGATTTCGGCATTCAAATAGCAAAGGCCTTAGAATGTGCCCATAAAAATAACATTATACATAGAGATATAAAGCCTCAGAATATTTTAGTTACAGATGATGGCTTAGTTAAAGTTACTGACTTTGGTATAGCTAAGGCTACAAATTCTGTTACAATTACTAATACAAATAAGGTAATAGGCTCTGCCCATTATTTCTCTCCCGAACAAGCTAAAGGTTCTGTTGTCGATGGAAGAACTGATATTTATTCGCTTGGAATAGTATTGTATGAAATGGTAACTGGCAGGGTTCCCTATGATGCTGAAAGTCCAGTATCAGTTGCATTGAAACATCTGCAGGAGCCTGTTGTACCTCCAGTTTATTTAAACAGTAATATTCCTGATGGACTAAATAATTTAATATTAAAGGCAATGGAAAAAGAACCAATTGGCAGATACCAAAACATTAAAGACATGCTTTTAGATTTGCAGAGAATAAAAAATAATACACATTACAAGGTGGAGTTTAACAGTACTGAGGATGAATACACTAAGGTTATGGCACCAGTAAGTGACAATAAAGATGAAGAATACGATGAAGATGAGGAAGAAATAGGCACTAAATCAAATAAGAAAAAACTTGCTGCAATACTTATACCCTTAGCGGCTTTAGTCATTGCAGTTGGTGTATTTGCTGGATGGTATATGAGTCAGAAACCATCACTAATAAGTAGTGATACAACAGTACCAAAAATTATTGGGCTTAGTGAAGCTGACGCTCAAAATGCTGTTAAGGCAAACAACTTAAAATTTGTAGATGCTGGGAGACAACAAAGCGATAAACCAGCTGGTACAGTAATAGCATGTTCTCCAGATGAAGGTAGTACAATAAAAACAAATCAAAATGTTAGAGTTTATATAAGCTCAGGACCAGCCACTAATACTGTTCCTGACCTCTACAATATTGATATTGCATCTGCTACAGCTATGATTACAAATAATGGTTTTAAACTTGGTAAGGTAGATCATAAATTTGATGATATTGTACCAAAGGATAATGTAATAAGCCAGACCCCAACTAAAGATACACCTGCAACTGCCGGAACAACAATTGATTTAGTGGTTAGTTACGGACCAGAAATTAAATATAGTATAGTTCCAGACCTAACTAATGCTACATTAGAGCAGGCAAAGACACTATTAACAAATTCTAATCTTAAAATTGGAAATCTAATAGTAATTCAAACAGATAACAAAGCTTTAGATGGTAAAGTAGCAACCCAATCACTTACAGCTAAGAGCCAAGTTAAACAAGGAACCGTAGTAGATGTTAGTTATTACGTATTTACAGAAGCTGGAGCATAAAAGGAGATACTATGGACGGAACTATAGTAAAAGGAATTGGTGGATTTTATTATATTAAAGCTCAAGATGATGTTATTGAATGTAAGGCAAGGGGTAAGTTCAGATTTAATGAACTTACCCCAATGGTTGGAGATAAGGTTGACATAACCGTAAAAAACAATAAAGGGGTTATAGAAAAGATATATGAAAGATCTAGTGAACTTCTAAGACCAAGTGTTGCAAATGTCTCTCAAGCCTTTGTTGTTTTTACCTTTAAGAATCCTGAACTTAACTTAGAGCTCTTAAATAAGTTTTTATTGCAATGTGAAAAAAACAATTTAGAGGTAGTTATTTGCTTTAATAAAATTGATTTAGTTGATTTAAAGGAATATGAAGATATTTTTCATATGTATATTAATGCTGGCTACGATTGTATTTACTTAAATGCTAAAAATGGCATTGGAATAGAGCTTTTAAAAGAGAAGCTTTCTAATAACATTACTGTATTTTGTGGTCCTTCTGGAGTAGGCAAATCCACTTTGTGTAATAAACTTATTGGAAGAGAACTTATGGAAACAGGAAACATAAGTGAAAAATCTAGCAGGGGTAAACATACTACAAGGCATAGCGAATTAATCGAATGTAAGCAAGGTTTTATAGTAGATACGCCGGGCTTTTCTTCCCTTGAAATTATTGATATTGAAAAAGATAAGCTTCAGAATTTTTTTCCTGAATTTAGAGTCTATAAAGATACCTGTAAATTTACAGGCTGTCTTCATTACAAAGAGCCTTCTTGCTCCGTAAAAGAAGCTGTAAAAGAGAATAAAATAAATGATATTCGTTACAATTTTTACATTAAAATACTTGAAGAATTAATGCAGGGGAGGATAAAAAGATGATTAAAATAGCACCCTCTATACTTTCAGCAGACTTCTCAATACTGGGCAGCGAAGTTAGTGAACTAGAAAAGTATGGAGCAGATTTTATACATATAGATGTCATGGATGGTAAGTTCGTACCCAATATTACTTTTGGACCACCTGTAATTAAAAGCATAAAAAAATATTCCAGGCTTCCCTTTGATGTCCACCTTATGATTGAAGAGCCTTCAAGGTATATTGAAGACTTTGTAAAGGCTGGAGCAGATATTATTACTGTTCATTACGAAGCAGATAAACATATTGATCGAACAATAAATTATATAAAAAGTTTTAATGTTAAGGCAGCAGTTGCACTTAATCCAGGTACTCCAGTTTCTAATATTAAAGATATTTTAAAAGAATTGGATATGGTACTTATTATGAGTGTTAACCCTGGATTTGGCGGTCAGAAATTTATAGATTACAGCAAGGATAAAATAAAGGAACTAAGAGAAATGGCTAATTCTAATAATTCAGAGTTTTTAATAGAAGTAGATGGTGGAATAGATAAAAATAATATTGGCCAAATAGTACAAAGTGGTGCAAATGTTATAGTAGCAGGCTCTGCAGTCTTTAAAAATCATACTATTAAAGAAAATATTTTAGACTTAAGAAGCGGATTGTAAAATGAAATGCATAATAATTGCAGGAGGTACACCTCCTAGTTTAGAACTTTTAAAAGAGGAAATAGATGGTTCAGCCTTTATTATATGTGCTGATAGCGGTGCAGATTGTCTGTTAAGATATAATATTACTCCTCAATATTTAATTGGTGATTTTGATTCTATAAATAGAGATGCTTTTAATTACTTATCAAGCAGTAATTGTAATATAGAAAGATATCCAGTGGCTAAGGACTGCACAGACTCTGAATTGGCATTACTTAAGGCAAAAGAGTTAGGTGTTGATAAAATTGTATTTTTAGGCTGTACCGGCTCTAGACTTGATCATACCTTAGGTAATTTTGGTCTTCTTTTAAAATGCTTAAATAGCAATATAAAAGGTTATATAAGAGATGCTAATAACTATATAGAGTTATTAAATAGTCCCATTATAATTTCCGGTAAGCCTAAAGAAAAATTTTCTCTGCTTGCCTATAATTCTACTATTAAGAATTTGACAATTTACGGTGCTGGATACCCACTTAATAACTACGAATTATCCATAGGGGATTCTTTAACAGTATCTAATGAATTTAAAGATTCTGAAATTACAATAACCTTCTCAGGTGGTTATCTGCTTTTATTTAGAAGTAAAGATTAATAAATATTAATAAAAATCCCTTAGGGGATTTTTTTAATTTAAAGCTATGCAAGGCAAAATATTCTTCAATTTTTATCAATTTTAATTTAGTATAAAAAGGTTTTATTTTTGTCACAAAATATTAAGTTAAGCATATAATAGTAACAAAGCAATAGGGTGAGGTATGCGCTTTGTCAATAAAACGAAGATTTAAGAAAAATATAGGGTGGATAGTAGCCTCTATAGGTATTGGAATTATAATTACCTTTATTATACCTTTTTGGGGATGGATGATTACAGTGGGCGGTGGACTTATATACGTCGGCTGGAGAATAATAGATAACCAACATTAATAATGGTTTGGAGGGATATAAATGAAAATAGTAGCTATAAAGCTGCCTAGATGTATAGCTTCCATATTAAAAGTTTTCATAAGAAAAAAAAAATAAATTGAACATAAATAATAAAAAATGCAATTGTTTTACAACTGCATTTTTTATTATTTATACAGCACGTTGAACTCTACCTGAACGTAGACATCTTGTGCAAACATGTATTGTTCTTGGGGTTCCTTCAACAACTGCCTTAACTCTTCTTAGGTTTGGAGCCCATTTTCTCTTCGTTTTACGATTTGAATGACTTGCCTGTAATCCTGATATAACACCCTTATTGCATATTTCACATCTTCTTGACACAAAAACACCTCCTTAGAAATTGTGAAGAATTTATCTTCTCAATCCAAACATGTATTATTTTATCACACATTTTGGCTTTTTTGCAAGTATAAAATGAAATAATTAGCTAAATAATTAAACTTAAGTATTAATTTTATTGAATAAATTCTATATTTAATATAAAATAGTCTATATGATCTTTTTAATTGAGGAGGGATATTATGATAGGCAATATTCAAAACGAAAACGGAGTTATTAGTTATTCCGAAGAAGTAGTTGCAAATATTGTTGGAGTTTCAACCATGGAATGCTACGGAGTTGTAGGTATGGCATCTAAAAATGCTAAGGATGGCCTTTGGGAACTTATTAAAGGAGAAAACTTAAGCAAAGGTGTAAAACTTCATTCAAAAGAAAATGAATTATCAATTGAATTATATATAATAGTTGAATATGGAACTAAGATTTCTGTTATAGCTAATAATATAATTCAAAAGATAAAATATAACATTGAAAATTTAACTGGACTTAAGGTTTCCAGTATTACAGTTAACGTACAAGGTGTTAGAGTCTAAGGGGGTACTTTTAATGGAATTCATAAAGATAGATGGGATACATTTTCACAACATGGTTATAAATGCTTCAAACAAACTGGAGGAGCAAAAAGCCTTTGTAAATTCCTTAAATGTATTTCCTGTTCCAGATGGTGATACTGGAACTAATATGTCAATGACCTTTAGAGCTGCAGTTTCAGAAATTGAAAATATGGACAGCAAATCTATTGGTGAAGTTTCGAAGAGATTAGCTAAAGGAGCCTTAATGGGAGCTAGAGGAAACTCTGGTGTAATTTTGTCTCAAGTTTTTAGAGGTATTGCCAAAGGTTTGGAAGATAAAACCGAGGTAGATACTTTAGAATTTGCAAATGCCTTATTGGAAGGCTCTAAATCAGCATATAAGGCTGTAATGAGACCAACTGAAGGAACAATTTTAACCATTATAAGAGCTGCAGGTGAAAGTGCAGTAAGAAGTACTGCAGTAAATATAACAGCTTTAATGGAGGAAGTATGTGAACAAAGTGAAATAATGCTTAATAAAACTCCAGAAATGCTTCCTGTTCTTAAAAAGGCAAAAGTAGTTGATGCTGGTGGTATGGGGCTCTTAATTATACTTAAAGGTATGTTTGAAGCTTTAAAATTTAATATAAAGGCTGAAATATCAAATACCTCCAGTAATAATAATGAAACCTTTAATGCTGCACAAATACTAGGTGAACAAAACATTGAATTTGGCTACTGTACAGAATTCTTTGTTTTAGGTAAAGATATTAATGTAGATAACTTCAGAAATGAATTAAATCCACATGGTGATTCTATGATAGTTGTTGGTACTGAGGATGCCGTTAAAGTACATATTCATACTAATGACCCTGGTTTAGTACTTTCAAAGGCTGTAAAGCTTGGTGAGTTATCTAAAATTAAAATAGATAATATGAGAGAACAACATAAGCATGTACTTTATGATGAAAATACCATTAATAAAGAAACTTCTAATAGCAGTGATATTGAAGAAGCAGCAGTAGAGGCTAAAAAATATGCTTTTATATCAGTTGCAATGGGAGAAGGAATAAAGAATATTTTTGAAGACTTTGGTGTTGACTACGTTATAGAAGGTGGTCAGACAATGAATCCCAGCACTCAGGATATTTTAAACTGCATTGAAAAATTAAATGCTGAAAATATTTTTGTTCTTCCTAATAATAAAAATATAATTATGGCTGCAAATCAAGCTGCTGAACTTTCAGAAAAAAATATTGTTGTAGTACCTACTAAAACTATCCCGCAGGGTATAGCTTGTATTACCATATTTGATTCAGAAGGGGCTTTAGAAGATAACGTAACAGCTATGAATGAAGCAATTGAAAAGGTAACTACAGGTCAGGTAACCTACGCTGTCAGAGATACAGAAATGGATGGCAAGGCCATTAATGAAGGTGATATTTTAGGCCTTCTTGAAGGTAAGATTAATGTAGTTGGTAATGATATATATGAGGTATGCGAAAATGTATTAGCTAACATGTGTGATGAAAACAGCGAGCTAATTACAATATTATATGGCGCGGAAACAGATGAAGCTAAAGTTTCTGAGCTAGTATCTAAATTAGAGGAAAAGTATCCCGATAAAGATATTCAAAGCTACAATGGAATGCAGCCTCTGTATTACTTTATAGTTTCTGTGGAATAAGAAAAACCTTCGGGTTTTTTATTCTTTGGCTATGGCTTAACTTGGTTACAATTAACCTAAGTTTAGCCATAGCTTATTCTATATATGGGAGTGTTACTCATGAATATTTACGAAGATATCTCTTATTTAAAAGGGGTAGGACCTAAGATGCAAAAGCTCTTAAATAGCCTTGGAATTATAAATATCATAGATTTAATATTATATTTTCCTAGAGATTATGAAAAATATTATATTAACAGTAACGGTGAGAAAAATATATCCGGAAGCAAAATAATTATAAATGGTATCGTTGTTAGAATTGAAAGAGACTTAAGAACAAAAAATGGGAAAGTAATTTCAACCGTAGTCTTAAAGGACAAGAAGGGCAAATTTTTTAAATGTAAATGGTTTAACCAGCCTTACATGAAGGATAAATTTATAATTGATATTCCTTATACTCTTAGTGGTAAAGTTCAAGAATTTAATGGAGAAAAAATAATTGTAAATCCAAGTATAATAAAAGATTTTAAGCCTATTAACGATTTAAATTCAGAAAAAGACACTAGATTTTCTCCTAAATATGCATTAAAAAGTGGAGTAACAAATAATTTCTTAATTAAATTAATCTCGCAAATTCTTTCAAAGGTGGATATTGTAGAAAATTTGCCTGAAGACTTATTAAAGAAATATAAGCTTTGCAATCTTAATTTTGCAATAAATAATATTCATAACCCTAAGAGCCTAGAAGTTTTAACTATGGCTCAAAGGCGCCTTAAATTTCAGGAGCTTTTTACTTATTCTTTAAAAATTTTACTTCTAAAGGAATATGTTAATAATACAAAAAAGGGTATAGCCTTTAAAATGTCTCCGGACTTAAAGGTTTTAAAGGCTTCCTTGCCATATGCCCTTACAAATGCTCAAAACAGGGTTATAAGAGAAATTCTCTTAGATCAAAAGTCGATGAAGCAGATGAATAGATTAGTACAAGGCGATGTTGGCAGCGGGAAAACCATTGTAGCTATTATAAGCATTTTTAATACAATTAAAAATGGCTATCAAGCTGCTTTTATGGCTCCTACCGAAATCCTTGCAGCACAGCATTATATAGAATTAAATAAAATACTAGGAAAGTTTAACATTAATATTTCCTTACTTAATGGAAGTGTTCCTAAGAAACAGAAAGATTTAATTAAAGAAGATATAAAAAGCGGGAATGTGCAAATTGTAGTTGGTACCCACGCTCTTCTTGAGGAAAGTGTGGAATTTAATAATTTAGGCTTAGTAGTAACAGATGAACAGCATCGTTTTGGAGTTATGCAGAGGAGTAAATTATTTAATAAAGGTCAAATTATTGATGTATTAGTTATGACTGCTACTCCAATACCTAGAACAATGTCATTATTTTTATATGGTGATTTAGATATTTCTGTAATTGATGAACTGCCTCCAGGAAGACAGAAAATAGAAAGCTCATATCTTTCAGAAAATAAAAAAAGCAAAGCTTATCGCTTTGCATTAGAAGAGATAAAAAAGGGCAGGCAAGTCTATGTTGTATGTCCCTTGGTAGAGGAAACAGAAAGTTCTGAGCTTAGTTCTGTAGAAAAGCTATATAATCTGCTTACTAATAATTATTTTAAGGGTATAGAAATAAAAATGCTTCATGGTAAAATGTCTGCAGCAGATAAAAATCAGATTATGGATAGTTTTAAAAAAGGTGATACAAAGGTTTTAGTTTCTACTACAGTAATAGAAGTTGGCATTAATGTGCCTAATGCTACTATTATGATAATTGAAAATGCAGAACGATTCGGACTTGCTCAGCTTCATCAATTAAGGGGCAGAGTTGGAAGGGGAGAGTTTAAATCCTATTGCATTTTAATTGCTAATATTAAAAATGAAACAATTAAAAAACGATTAGATATAATTCAAAATAACACAGATGGTTTTAAAATAGCTGAAGAGGACCTTAAAATCAGAGGCGGCGGTGAATTATTTGGCTTTAAACAACATGGTGATACGGGACTCATTCTAGCTGATTTAATAAATGATTTCAGTATGCTTAAAGTTGCCAATAGTGAGGCACGAAATCTGCTTAAAAGCCCCGAGGCAAAAGATATTAAGGTTAAAGAAGATATAATCAAGGCTATGGACAATACTTCAAGGTTCATATGTTTTAATTAAGAACAAAAATCTCCATCTTTAGTAATTAAAATTTGCATTATATAAGGTATTTTTATTTATTTTCTTGAAGTATGGAGATATTTGTATTATTCTATGTATATATGTAATTTTATGATTTTTATCAAAAGGAGTGAAAGCTATGAGAATTATTTCAGGTGAAGCAAAGGGCAGAAAGCTATTATCTCCTGAAGGCATGGGTACTAGGCCAACATTAGATAGAATAAAGGAATCAATTTTTAATATAATACAAGATAGAATTTATGGTTCTGTTGTTATAGATGTATTTGCAGGTACTGGAAGTTTAGGCCTGGAGGCAGTTAGCCGCGGTGCTAAGGAATGTTATTTAATTGATAAAGGAGAAACTACCTTTAAGTATTTAAAGCAAAATGTTGAGAATTTCAAATTCACTGAGAGATGCAAGTGTTTAAATATGGATTCCTATGATGCTTTAGAAAATTTAGTTAATAAGAATATAAGCTTTGATTTAATTTTTATTGATCCACCTTACCTAAAAGATATGATACCGCCAGCAATTGATATTATAACAAAAGGAAACTTACTTAAAAAAGACGGTCTAATAGTATGTAAAATTGATACAAAAGAAACCTTATATGAAGGAAACTTAAAAATTAAGCTTACAGATCATAGAGTGTATGGAAACACAACTGTATGTTTCTATAAGTACCTGGAGGATTAATATGAAAAGAGCAGTTTATCCTGGAAGCTTTGACCCAATTACAAATGGTCATCTAGATATTATTAAAAGAGCTTCAGAAATTTTTGATGAGGTCATTGTGGGCGCTCTGGTAAATCCTGATAAGAAGGGATTGTTTGATATTACTGAACGGGTAAACCTAATAGAAAAATCCACCTCTAATATCAGAAATGTGAGAGTAGAAAGTTTTACTGGACTCTTAATTGATTTTATGAAGAAGACTGATACTAAAATAATTGTTAAAGGCTTAAGGGCTATTTCTGATTTTGAATACGAGTTTCAAATGGCCATGTTAAATAACAAATTAGATTCCAATATAGAAACCGTATTTTTAATGACTAGTGAAAAGAATTCATATATAAGTTCTTCATCTATTAAACAGATTGCTATGTTTGGGGGCAGCATAACAGACTTTGTTCCAGAAATTATAGTTAATGATATTTTGGATAAATTTAAAAAGTAGGGGGATATATTATGGAAGTAATAAAACTATTAGAATACCTTCAAGAAATTCTAGACACAGCTTCTAAGGTTCCTGTTACAGGAAAAATACTTGTAGATAAGAAAGAAGTTATGAATGTTGTAGATCAAATTATAAATTATCTTCCAGATGAATTTAAAAAAGCTCAGTGGATCGTGGAAGAAAAGGAAAGAATACTTGGAGAAGCTCATGAGGAGACCTCTACCATGAAAAAAGAAAGCATGGATTTAATTAAAAGACAGATTGAAAACCACGATATCACTAAGGAGGCAATGCTTAGAGCTGAAGAAATTATTGCTTCAGCCCAAAGGGATGCAAAATCCATGAGACTTGGAGCTAGAAATTATGCTGATGAAATCCTAACTCAGCTTGAAAAACAAATTACAGATAGAGGTAACTCCATGGTTGCAAACATTAAAATTCAAGTTGAAGGCTTTGTAGAAGGATTAAGTACAGAAGTTAATTCAGATCTAACTACTATACGAGAAAACATTAAAGAATTAAGAGGAATGAAGTAGCCTGATAATTCTATTTAATATAAAGGGTACTATCAATAACAACATTATTATTAGTAGGATGGGTAAATCATTAATATTTTTGCTGTTTGCTGCAAAAACATCTACAGTTTTACTTATAAATAATAATTTATATAAAATTGCAGATACAATTGAACAAATTAGGCCTTGGAGGGCCTTTCTTATCATGTATTTTTTCATAGATAAATTATATTTATAGGTAAAGGAAAATACCTGAGAAATTACTGAAAAGCCACTAAAACCTAAGAAGAAGCTTATCAAAATAGTTTTAGCATAGAGACTAATGTCAGTGGAAGATATTAAAAAGCTTCCATTGGTCATTTCAATTAACCCTAAAGCCATTCCTTGTGTTATATTTTTATTTAGATTAAGCAGTGTGCTGATACCATTTATGGCAATATCAAAGATGATATTGCTTTTTATTATTCCTATTATTACACTAAATAAGATAACAAATCCTCCAATACTTATAGATGTCTTAATAGAATTTTCTATACTATCCTTTAAAATAATACCTATGTTAATTTTAGGTGTTAAAATCTCATTACTTCTTTTAAAGGCTTTATAAGGTACTTTAGCTGGAAGTATAATTCCCATAACAAAACAAGATATGTAATTTGAAACAAGAAGAAGATAGCCAATATAATTATTTTTAAGCATAGATGTACCTACTGCTCCAATTACAAATAAAGGACTCGCATTACTCGCAATATTAATAAGCCTTTCACAGGTTAAAAAATCTATGTGGCCATTATCATACAATTCACAGGCATATTTAGCACCTAAGGGGTAGCCGCAAAAGAAGCTTACCATTAATGCAAAGGTACACTGAAGGGGCAGCCTTAATGGCTTACAAATAATATTACCTAGTATATTTGAATATATTTTTATTCCATCATAGGACATCATAATACTTGTAATTACTAAAAAAGGAAATAATGAAGGAAATACTTTATTTACAAATAAATTAACTCCAAGCAGTGCAGAGTTTATACAAAGCTTTGGAGTTAACAAGATTTGCACAATTAGAAGGGAGCAAATTATAGTTACTAACAAGCTTTTATTAAGGGACTTAAATAATAAATATATTAATAATGCTATAAAAAGAACTATTATGAAAAATAATAAATTCAACAAAATCTCCTCATTTTCAGTATTTGTATAATTATATTTTAGCCTAGTACAAATTTATTACATTTATTCTAAACTGTTTTACATAGTTTAAGGAAATTAAATCATTTTAAAAAGATTATAAGAAAGGAAGTGAAATTTAGTGTTTGTGCCTTAAAAGAGCATACTTCACTAAGAATATTATATGGAAATTAAGCAGATAAAAGGAAGTACCTTTAGTATTGATACAGGTATGTCAACTATACCTTTTTATAAAATAAACGATTAAGAAATAATTTTACTTGATACTGGCTGGGCAAAGGGAGAAAGAGAAGGAATAGAAGAACTCCTTGATAAAAATAACTTTAATGTAGCTGGCATTTTAAACAGTCATGCTCATATAGATCATATTGGAAACAATGCATACTTTAAAAAGAAATACAATTCTATTATTGCAATGCCAGCTTATGAAGCACATGTTTGCAGTTCTGCCGTCAATCTGAAGGTTTACTACAGTAATCAAACTTTAACAGAAATAACAGAACATTATGGCCATATGATTTGTGATACTGATATTAAAATTTTAGATGAGGAAAATAAAATATATGTATGCGGAATAAAATTTAAAATTCTTCATACACCAGGGCATAGTCCAGCACACATTTGCATTATTACACCTGATAATGTGGCGTACTTAGGGGATGCCCTTATTAGTTATGAGGTAATTGAAGGAGCTAAAATGCCCTACGCTTTTATACTTAAAGAGGATTTAAAAAGTAAGGATAAGCTTTATAACTTATGCTGCAGCAAATATGTTGTAGCTCATAAAGGTGTATTTGATGACATTACTAAACTTATTACAGATAACATTAATTTTTATAAAAATAGAGCACTAAGGGTCTTCGATGTAATTGAAGGTTCAATGACCATGGAAGATATTCTAAGAGCTGTAATAAAAAGCTTTCACATTCATGTTAACAGTAAAAATAAATATTCCCTGATTGAAAGAATGCTTAGATCCTACGTTGAATATCTAAATGAAACAGGAGCTATACAATTAAAAATGGAAGATGGCTTTCTAAAGTATTCTAAAATAACTTTATAGGGTTAATTAGAAAGTCACTTAAGGGATCTATTTTGGAATTTAAAAGGCTATATGCCTTTGTAGCTTGAATTTCTAAGTCAAGGACTTCATTATGGACTTTAGGAAGCTTAGTATATATTGGTATATTTGAGCTTTTCTTAAGGTCCTTAAGTATTTTAGCTCCTATTTCATTAAAGCCTAATATTCGTACATAAGGGCAAGATTCTTTTCTTAAAATTTCAGTATTATAGCTTTCAAAGCCTATGAAATATTGGCAAAGTATTCTACTTATTCTAGTGTAAGTGAATCTTTTACTTTTTATATTTTGAATTAAGTCATCATAATCATTTATCCTATCCAAGCTTTTATATATTTTATTGTGAAGGCCTTCAATAACATCCGGTAGTTTTTCTATTTTAGGATTACCACAAAAATATTTATATTTAATATATTTAAGCATATTACTTCCACTCACAAAATCATAATTGCTATTTTTAAGGTCTAAAAGCAAATTATAACTTGATTTAGGCAAATGCTTATAAAGTTCAGATAGATCATCGTTTTCTTTAACATATTTTCTAATTGCAGTTGCACTTGAAAACATATTATCCATAACTTCACTGTTATAGGGGGCACCTTCACGTCTAATTGTATATGGCTTAATATTGCTGTTTAACCTTATTAAGCTTTTTAGATATTCAATACCTAAAATATTATTAGAAGTACTTAAGCTTTGTTCAAGATTTTTATCTATAATATTTTTATCTTTAATATACTCTCTTAAAGCTAAGCTTCTTGCTTTTGCATAACCATATCCCAAATCTAAATATTGTTTTAGGTTTTTCTTGAATTCAAGCGGTTCCTTTAAAAGTATTTTAGATATACTTTTAAGAAATTCTATGTCTCCATCCTCACTTCCAAAAGAAATACTATTTACTGCACCTAAACTGTTTAAAAGACTTACTGCACCAAAGGCAAAAAACTCAGCAGAAGATAAGCTATACAGTACTGGAAGTTCTAAAACAAGGTCAGCACCACTTTCTAGAGCTGTCTTTGTTCTTTTCCACTTATCTACCATAGCCGGCAGACCTCTTTGCACAAAATTGCCGCTCATAACACATATAATTGCATCAGCACCAGTTAGCTCCTTTGTTTTTTCCATATGATATATATGTCCGTTATGTAAGGGATTATATTCCGAAATTATGGATGTTATATTCATTCTTTCACAACCTTTTACCTTAATAAAATAATAATTATATTCACTATTTATACTAGAACTATACTTATTATGTACATTATAGCAAAATCTTAAGGTATATTTTAGACATTTTTGTTGAAAAGTATATTAATAATGAGTTATTATAATATATGGTGTATATGTATTGAAAAATACAGAAGGGAGATAAGATTATGGATATAATGAAAGAGTTTTGGAAGAAGGCTAAATCTGATGTAAAGAGGATAGTACTTCCAGAAGGTGAAGAAGAAAGAAACATAGTAGCTAGTGCTATGATTAAAAAAGAAGGTTTAGCAGAATTGGTTTTGCTTGGTGATGCTCTAAAAATCAAAAGCAAGGCTAAAAGCTTAGGTGCTGATATAGAAGGAATAGAAATAGTAGACCCTAAAATTTCTCCAAAGACATCTGCTTACGCTGAAGGTTTTTATGAGCTTAGAAAATCAAAAGGTGTTACTATGGAAAAGGCTCAAAGTACAGTATTAGATCCTATGTATTTTGGAACAATGATGGTTAAATTAGGCGATGCTGATGGTCTAGTATCAGGCGCTATACATACTACTGGAGATTTACTTAGACCAGGACTGCAAGTTATAAAAACTGCTCCTGGAATTTCAACTGTTTCAAGCTTTTTTATAATGCTTGTACCAAACAGCCCATATGGCGATAATGGAATGCTTTTATTTGCTGATTGCGCAGTAAATCCAAATCCTAATGCAGAACAGCTGGCTGCTATTGCAATTTCAACTGCTGAAACTGCTAAAAAATTATGCAATATGGAACCAAAGGTTGCTATGCTTTCTTTCTCAACTATGGGCAGTGCACAAAGTGAATTAGTTGATAAAGTTAGAGAAGCTACAAAAATAGCTAAAGAACTCAGACCAGATCTTGAAATAGATGGTGAATTACAATTAGATGCTGCTATAGTTAAAAAGGTTGCTGATCAAAAAGCACCAGGAAGCAAAGTTGCAGGTCAAGCTAATGTATTAGTTTTTCCTGATTTGCAAGCCGGAAATATAGGCTACAAATTAGTTCAAAGATTTGCAAATGCAGAAGCTATAGGACCAGTTTGTCAAGGATTTGCAAAACCAGTTAATGATTTATCAAGAGGCTGCAGTGCTGAGGACATAGTTAACGTTGTTGTTGTAACAGCTATTCAGGCTCAAAATAATTAATAATGCTTACCAAGGAATAAGGTAATGAGGAGGAAATTTAATTGAAAATACTAGTTGTCAATTGCGGTAGTTCATCTTTAAAATATCAGTTAATTGATATGGTTAATGAAACTGCATTAGCAAAGGGTCTTGTTGAAAGAATAGGAATGGATGGTTCCATACTAACTCAAAAGGTAGAAGGTAAGGAAAAATATATTATAAAAGAGGCAATGCCTAGCCATAAGGATGCTATTAAATTAGTTTTAGGCGCACTTGTTGATAAGAATAATGGCGTTATTTCTGATATGACAGAAATTTCAGCCGTAGGTCATAGAGTTGTTCACGGCGGAGAAAAATATTCAAATTCTGTATTAATTGATGAAGTAGTTATGAAAGCATTAGAGGATTGTGCAAAGCTTGCACCACTACATAACCCTCCTAATATTACAGGTATTAATGCCTGCAGAGAGCTTATGCCAAATACTCCTATGATTGCAGTATTCGATACAGCTTTCCACCAGTCAATACCTGAATATGCTTATATCTATCCTCTTCCATATGAACTTTATAAAGAGCAGGGAATAAGAAAATATGGCTTCCATGGAACATCTCATAGATACGTTTCACAAGTTGCTGCTGAAATGATGGGAAAAGATATTAAGGATTTAAAAATTATAACTTGCCATTTAGGAAATGGAGCTAGTATTGCAGCAATTGAAGGCGGGAAGTCTGTAGAAACTAGTATGGGCTTTACTCCTCTTGAAGGAATAGCAATGGGTACCAGATCCGGAAGCATAGACCCAGCTATAATAACTTTCTTAATGACAGAATTAAATTACAGCATTGATGAAGTTAATAATATTATTAATAAAAAGTCAGGTGTTTTAGGTATTTCCGGTGTAAGCAGCGACTTTAGAGATATTGAAGATGAAGCTTGGAAAAATAACAATAAGCAAGCGCAATTGGCTTTAGATGTATTCTATTATAAAGTTAAAAAGTTTATTGGTTCCTATACTGCAGTAATGAATGGTGTTGACTGCCTAGTATTTACTGCTGGCCTTGGTGAAAACTCACCTGAAACTAGAGAAGCTGTTTGTGCTAACTTAGATTACCTAGGTATTAAGCTTGATCCTTCTAAAAATAAGGTTAGGGGTAAAGCTGTTGACTTAAGTCCAGAAGACAGCAAAGTAAAGGTATTTGTAATTCCAACAAATGAGGAGCTCATGATAGCTAGAGACGTTAAGGAAATTGTGGAAAATAAATAATTTACAATAATTAACGCAAATACTAAATACAGCTTGACTTTTATTTTAGTTGTTTATATAATAAATTGTGGCTAATGCATTGAGGTGACACTATGAAAATAGATGTTATAGATTTAATTGCTAAAAAAGCATCTAAAAAAAAGGTGCATTTAGTTTCCAGTATGGAGAATTTTTATGATGATGGAGAATATATTCAGTTTCTTAAGCCTGTAACATTAGATGGAGATGTATCAATTTCTGAAAATGTTATTAGGTTAGAAGGAAAAGTTACAACTGAGTTAGGCTTATCTTGTTCTAGATGCTTAACAAGTTTTAATTATAATATAGATATTCAAATTCACGAAAACTTTTCCAATAATCCAGATAATAAAGATGATGAAATCATTTTTATTGATAGTGATATAATTGATATCACAGAAAATATCAAAAACAATATAATTTTATCTTTACCTATTAAAAAGTTGTGTAAAGATGACTGTAAAGGCTTATGTCAAGTTTGCGGTATAAACTTAAATGTATCATCCTGCAATTGCACAAGAGATTTAGTTGATCCAAGACTTGCAAAGCTTAAAGATTTGTTTTCTGCAAATTAAGGAGGTGTTACAATGGGAAATCCTGCGAGAAGATTTTCTAAAGCTAGAAGAGACTCTAGAAGAGCACAAACATTTAAATTAAGCCTACCAGGTATAGTTGAATGTCCTCAGTGCCATGAGATGAAACTTGCTCATAGAGTATGCAAAAACTGTGGATATTATAAGAGTAAGGAAGTTGTAGCTACTGAAAAATAATTATAAGAGAAAGTCAATTGACTTTCTCTTGTTTTTTTATTTTATGTATAATATACTTTTTTTAGGAATAATGTTTTTATTATGAAGTAGGAAGGAAGTGAATTCCTGGTATTCCAGGTAATCTTATGATAATTGCAGTAGACGGGATGGGTGGAGATAATGCCCCTGAAGCAGTAATTGAAGGCTGCGTTCAAGCTGTAAATGAATTAGGGGTAAAAATCATACTTACTGGTCCAGAAGAACTTATAAAAAAGACTTTATCAAAATTTACTTTTCCAAGTGAAAGTATTGTGGTAGTGGATTCCACAGAAGTTATAAGCCCAAATGAAGAACCTGTTAAGGCTTTAAAACAGAAAAAAGATTCTAGTTTAGTGAAGGCGTTAAACTTTGTTAAAAATGGAGAAGCAGATGCTGTACTATCTGCCGGAAGCACAGGGGCTCTAATGGCTGGTGCTACCCTTATTATAGGTAGAATAAAAGGAATTAAAAGGGTTGCCCTAGCTCCAATAATGCCTGGAAAGACTAATCCCTTTATGGTAACTGATGCTGGTGCAAATGTAGACTGCAAACCTATTTATCTTCTTCAATTTGCCTTAATGGGAAAGATATACTTTGAAAATATACTAAAGGTTGAAAATCCAACCATAGGGCTTATTAATATTGGTGCAGAAGAAGAAAAGGGTAATGAGCTTACTAAAGAAACCCATAAGCTTTTAAAAGCTTCTAATTTAAATTTTGTGGGAAATATTGAACCAAGGGATGTGCCTTCTGGTGAAACTAATGTTTTAGTTTGTGATGGTTTTGTTGGAAATACATTTTTAAAAACCTACGAAGGTGTTGCAGGTAGTATATTCTCATTACTTAAGACAGAAATAATGTCCTCCTTCAAAACAAAACTTGGAGGATTGTTATTGAAATCAGTATTTGATAATTTTAAAAGAAAGTTTGACTATACTGAATATGGTGGCTCAGCTTTCTTAGGAGCAAAGGGAATAGTAATTAAAGCACATGGTAGCTCAAATAGTAAAGCCTTTAAAAATGCTATAAAGCAGGCAAAAGCTACATATGATCAGAATATTGTTGAAAGAATTACTGAGGAACTCGAAAAGCTAGATGCATGCAGTTTAAATGATACTGCAGATTAAATTTAATATTGACGGCATAAGAGGAATGTAATATTATCTTTATATAACTATAGAGTTGGAGGTGAAATTATGATATTTGAAAAAGTTAGAGATATAATTGCCGATCAATTAGGAATAGATGCTGATGAAATATCTATGGAATCATCATTTATGGATGACTTAGGTGCTGATTCACTTGATATAGTTGAGTTAATAATGGCATTAGAGAGCGATTTTGACTTAGAAATCCCAGATGAAGACGCTGAAAAAATTAGTACTGTTGCAAATGTAGTAGACTACATAAAAGCTCATACTGAAGAGTAATTTTTAAGTCCCGCCCACAGCGGGACTTAAAATTTTAAAAAAATTAGTTTATTCTTGAGCTTGTATAATTATCAGCAAGTTGAAGAATAAACTACTGTAAGGAGAATTGCCTTTATGAGAAAGAATAAAAAAAACTTAGTTGAACTTGAAAAGCTTTTGAATGTAAATTTTACTAATATTCTTTTGTTAAATGAAGCTTTGACACACAGTTCCTATATTAATGAAGATAAAAATTCAATACATTATGAAAGATTAGAATTTTTAGGTGATTCAGTTCTCCAACTTACAATATCAGAATACCTGTATAAAAACTGTAATGAAAAGTCAGAAGGAGAACTTACAAAAACACGTTCCTTAATTGTATGTGAAAATTCACTTCATCAAATAGCAAAAACTTTAGATTTAGGAAAATATCTTAATATGAGTAAGGGTGAAGAACTTACTGGTGGAAGAGAAAGAGTTTCTATCCTTGCTGACTGTGTTGAAGCAATTATTGCAGCTATATATTTAGATAAGGGCTTTGATAGTGCCAAGGAATTTATATTAAATAAATTTGAAGAAATTATCAAAAAGGCTTTAGCTAATGAAATAATCTTAGATTATAAAACAAGATTGCAAGAAATACTTCAAAAGGATGGTGAAGTATCAATTGTTTATAACTTAATAAAATATGAAGGACCACCTCATCACAGAAAATTTTTCACTCAAGTTGTTGTAAACAATAAACCTATTTCAAGCGGCTCAGGATACTCTAAGAAAGAGTCTGAACAAGCTGCAGCAAAAGAAGTGCTTATAACTCTGGAGGATATAAATGAATAAGGCTAGATATATTATTCCTATATTTGTTCCACATGAAGGCTGCCCCCATGATTGTGTATTTTGCAATCAGAACAGTATTACGGGAACTACAACAAAAGTAAATGCGAAATTTGTTAAGACTACAGTAGAAGAGTATTTAAAAACTCTTCCAGAGGAAAACCGTATACTTGAAATTTCTTTTTTTGGTGGCACCTTTACGGCAATTAATATAGAAAAGCAAAAGGAACTTTTAGAAGTTGCAAAATTTTATAAAGATCGAGGAGTTATTGACTATATTCGCCTCTCAACAAGGCCAGATTATATAGATTCACATATTCTTGCTAATTTAAAGGACTATTCTGTTGATATAATAGAGCTTGGTGTACAATCAATGGATAAAGAAGTTCTTATTAAATCCGCAAGAGGCCACAGTAGTGAAGATGTAATAAAGGCTTCTCTTTTAATAAAAGCTTATGGTTTTACCTTAGGGCATCAAATAATGCTTGGACTTCCCGGTGATAGCTTTAAAAAGGATATAGATACGACAGCCGAAATTATTAAACTATCACCTGATTTATGCAGAATTTACCCAGCTCTTGTTATTAAAGACACCCCAATGGAGAAGATGTATTATTCAAATATTTATAAACCATATACATTAGAGGAAGCCATAAAAATATCAAAGGTAATATATGTAATGTTACTTTCTAACAATATAAATGTAATAAGAATAGGATTACAGCCTACAGAAGAAATAAATGTAGGTAAAGATATTATAGCAGGACCTTTTCATCCTTCCTTTAGAGAACTAGTTGAAGGAAGCATATTTAACGACTTAATTTTGGAAGCTGCCCCGAAAAATTATACAGGTGACTATGAAATAACTGTTAACGACAAGGATATTTCTAAATTATTTTGCAATAAAAAAACTTTTTTTAATGACACTAAAGAACAATTAAAGACATTAAATATTAAATTAACGCAGAGCAAGAATATTAACCGTGGCGAATTAGAACTTGCTTACTTTGATCAATGTCACAAAGTGTCGATTAGTGAGTTTTTAACTAAAAAATATAAAGAAGGATATTTAAACCTTTTATAGAATATTATCTCTGTAAAGTTTGTAACATGAATTTTGTAGGGAGGAATTTATAATGGAAGTATTAAAGGTCTCAGCTCAATCACAGCCAAAGTCAGTTGCAGGTGCATTAGCAGCAGTTTTAAGAGAAAATCATGGCGCAGAAGTTCAAGCCGTTGGAGCAGGTGCTGTTAATCAGGCTGTTAAAGCAATAGCTATTACAAGAGGTTTCGTTGCACCAAATGGAATAGACCTAGTGGTAGTCCCTGCCTTTTCAGAAATTGTAATTGAAGGTGAAGAAAGGACTGCAATAAAGTTTATTGTTGAGCCAAGATAATTTATTTGTGCTTTTAGTTTTAAAGTGCCACCTTAGTAATGAAGGATATGTGTTTTTCACAAGCTGTTTATTACTAAGGTGGCACTTTTATACTTGTCACCTTTATATCACTTTGGTATAATATTAATTTATGTAGTGTTATAATAGAAGTAAGAGGTGTTTATTAATGAATAAGAAACAAAGGGAAAAATACACTAAGCTGTTAGCATATTTTATTATTATAATTTTTATTTTAACTTTACTTCCTTCACTGTTTAGATAATAAGGGGTGCACATATGTTTCTAAAATCTATTGAAATTAGAGGATTTAAATCCTTTGCTGAAAAGACGAATTTATCCTTTAAAAAAGGTGTTACTTCTGTTGTAGGCCCTAATGGCAGTGGTAAAAGTAATATATCAGATGCAGTTCGTTGGGTTTTAGGTGAACAAAGCGTTAAAAGTCTTCGCGGCGGCAAAATGGAAGATGTTATTTTCGCTGGTACTCAATATAGAAAACCTGTAGGACTTGCACAAGTTTCACTTGCCTTAGATAATTCGGATGAGAAATTACCTATAGATTATTCTGATGTGATAATATCAAGAAGACTTTATCGTTCTGGTGAAAGTGAGTATTATATTAATAATACTCAATGTAGATTAAAGGATATTCAAGAATTATTTATGGATACGGGAATAGGAAAAGAAGGTTACTCAATAATAGGACAAGGTAAAATTGATGCCATATTAAGCGGAAAGCCTGAGGAAAGAAGAAGCTTACTTGAAGAAGCAGCTGGAATTGTAAAATATAAAAGCCGTAAAGACGATGCCGAAAAAAAGCTTCAAAGTACAGAACAGAATTTGATAAGAATAATTGATATTATTAATACTTTTGAAGAAAGACTTGAACCTTTAAGGATACAATCAGAAAAAGCAAAGGAGTTTTTGAAGCTTTCATCTAACTTAACGGAAAAAGAGGCAAATTTAATAATTCATTCTATTGATATTTCCCAGAATAAAATTAACTCTGTAACAGAAAAAATTAATGATTTAAAAGTACAAATATCTAATATTTTAATTAGCAAGGAAATTTCCTCTAAAAAACTTGAAGAGTTAAATCATGAATTTGAAGAACATAATGCAAAGCTTCAAGATGATCAAAAGGAGTATTATAAAGCTAAATCTCTTTATCAAACTGTTACCTCTGAGAATACCCTGCTTGAGGAGAGAGTTAAGAATCTTAAAGAAATAATAGATAAAAATATTTTAGAGATAAATAAAACTGATGAAAAGCTGAAGAGTTTAGTCAAAGTCAAAGAGGAACAGGAAAATAATCTACTTTCCATGCAGAAGGAAATGAAACAATTAGATGAGACAATAATAAGCTTGGAAGAAGAAATTTTAAAGCTAAATGATGGGCTAAAGAATGATGAAGCTTATGTTTCAGAACTAAAAAATAATGATACCGAAGTCATTAAAAGCATTTCAACAGCAAAAAATTCTATATTGTTAATGGAAAATGAAAGGTTAGGGATAGAAAATAAAATTAGGGATTTAAAGGTTTCTACGGAAAATTTCATTAATTCGATTAAAATAAATTCAAGCACCATTATTATAATTGATGAAAGTATAAATAATATTAAAACTAAATCCTTAAATTCTGAAAATGATATAAAGAAAAATAAACTTGAAATATCCAAATTGAATACACAGTTAACAAAGGATGAGAGACTTCAAAAGGAGCTAAATGTAAATTTAAATAAAACAGAAGCAAATTATCATATGCTTTCAAGTTTAGAGAAGCAATATGAAGGTTATAATAAAGCTGTAAAATCATTGATGCAGGAAATTACTGCAGGTAAAATATCTAAGGCAGAAAATAGGTGCTTTATTTTAGGAGAAATAATCGAAGTAGGCAAACAGTACGAGGTTTCTATGGAAATCGCCTTAGGAGGAGCTATTTCGGATATTATAACCGAGGATGAAAATATAGCTACTTATCTAATTAATCATTTAAAAACTAATAATCTTGGCAGGGCTACATTTTTGCCCTTAAATATTGTTAAAGGCAAGAAAATTCAAAACATTGAAAGCTGCAGCAAGCTTGAAGGTTATCTTGGAATTGCCAGTGAATTAATTAAATATGATGCCAAATTCACTAATGCAATTGAGTTTATATTAGGAAGAACCATCATTGCTAAGGATATGACATATGCCTTAAAAATAGCAAAAGCTACAGGCTACAGCTATAAAATCGTAACACTATCTGGAGAGGTTATAAATTCTGGCGGTTCCTTAACTGGTGGAAGTACATATCATAAATCTACAAACGTTATTAGCAGAAAAAGAGAAATACAGGAACTTCAAGATAAGCTTAAAAATATTAATTTAAGTTTAGAAGAAGCCATTAAAAATGTAGAAGAGCTTAGGGCATTCATTAAGAAATTAGATGAGACAAATTTAAATTTAAGAGACGAAATTTATAAAGATAAAATTGAAACTACAAGATTACAAGGTGAAATTTCTTCAATTACAAATGAAAATAATAAGTTAAATGAAAGCTTGGAAAGGTGTAAAAAAGAAATTGATGCTTTAGAAAATGAAGTTAATAATTTCGATGTAACTTTATCTGAGAAAGAAGCTTCCTTAAAAAAATTAATAGATGAAGAAGCTTTAATGTCAATTAAAATAAATGAGCTTACTGATTTATTAAAAAATAAAAATGTTGAGATTATCGAAGTTAAAGAAAAGAATACCAGCTTAAAAATAAAAAAGGCTCAAAAGGAAGAAATTATAAACAATAAAATCAGAGAGCTTTCTAGACTTGCAAATGATACAGATGAGACCTTAATTAAGAATAAGCATTTACAAGAAGAAAATGAGCTTTCTCAGAACTCATTAAATACTAGCCTGATTTCAATTGAGGAAAACATTAACAAAGCAAAATCAATCGAGCAGGATATTTTAAGCTATGAAGAGTATTTTAAAGCTAGTGAAGCAGCAAAGATTTCCATTAAGGATAAAATAAGCACCGCCTCAAATGAACTTGATAATATAGTTATGGACTTAAATAAAAATGAAGATGAGTATCACAAACAGGAATTATCAATTACAAAACTTCAAGCTGAGTTAGATGGACTTTATGGAAAACTAAATGATGAGATGTCATTAACCTATGCAGAAGCTATTAAATATAGATCTAATATTGAAAATATAGAAGAATATAAAAAAGCTATATTAAAAACTAAAGCTGACATAGCATCACTTGGACTTGTAAATGTAGGAGCAATAGAGGAATATAAAGAAGTTCAAGAGAAATACCTATTTATGTCTTCTCAAAGGGAAGATTTAATAGAAGCTAAATCTGAGCTTGTTTCTATGATTCATGAAATGACTGAAAAAATGAAAAGTGTTTTCAGTGAGAACCTAAACATTTTAAGAGGCTTATTTAATGAAACCTTTAGGGAATTATTTAAAGGTGGCAGTGCAGACTTAATTATAGCAAACGGGGATGAATTAACCTCAAATATCGAAATTAATGTTGAGCCTCCTGGAAAAAAACTTCAAAATATTAATTTAATGTCCGGAGGAGAGAAGGTACTATCAGCTATAGCTCTTTTATTTGCTATTTTAAAGATGAAACCTACCCCGTTTTGCATATTAGATGAAATTGAAGCTGCCTTAGATGATGCTAATGTATTAAGATATGCTGAATTCTTAAAGAAGTTTTCAGATAATATTCAATTTATCGTTATTACCCACAGAAAAGGAACTATGGAAGTAAGCGATATTCTTTATGGAGTTACTATGGAGGAAAAGGGCGTTTCTAAAGTTGTATCAGTTGATTTAAATAAACATCCTAATTAGTAATTATTATGGCACAAAAATAATTAACTAACTGAAATATAATTTTAACCGGAGGAATAGCATATGTTTGGTGGATTTTTTGAAAAGCTTAAAAGCGGTCTCTCTAAAACAAAGGATGGATTTACAGATAGAATAAGCGATATGCTTAATTTATATGTTAATATTGATGAAGAATTATATGAAGAGTTAGAAGAGATTTTAATAACAAGTGATATTGGTGTTGAAACAACCTTAGATATTATAGATAGGTTAAGGAAAAAAGTTAAGGATGACAAAATTAAAGATCCTAAATTAGTTAAACCCTGCTTAAAGCAAGTACTTTCGGAAATCCTTGGCGCTAACGATGAGTCTAGCCTTATTAAAGAGGTACCTGCAATTTTATTAATAGTAGGTGTAAATGGGGTGGGGAAAACTACTTCCATAGGTAAGATTTCAGCTAAATTAAAGGCTTCTGGCCATAAGGTAATATTAGCAGCCGCTGATACCTTCCGTGCTGCAGCCATTGATCAATTAGAAGTTTGGAGTAAGAGGGCTAATGTTGAACTTATCAGGCACCAAGAGGGATCTGATCCAGCTGCTGTAGTTTTTGATTCTATTAAGGCTTCTAAAGCAAGAAAAGCTGATGTTCTCATATGTGATACTGCAGGCAGATTACATAACAAGAAAAATCTAATGGATGAATTGGCTAAAATTAACAAAGTCATAGATAGAGAATACCCAGAAGCATGTAAACAAACTTTACTAGTATTGGATGCTACAACTGGTCAAAATGCTGTTATACAGGCAAAGCAATTTTCTGAAGTTTGTCCTCTTGATGGCATAATCCTTACAAAACTTGATGGAACTGCAAAAGGTGGAATTGTTATATCCATAAAAAGCCAATTAAATATTCCTGTAAAATTAATAGGTGTTGGTGAAGGAATAGATGACCTCCAAGAATTTAATGCCAATGATTTTGTTGAAGCATTGTTTTAATTGGTTAATATTCATAAATTTTTTATGAAAACAAGTTATTTATTTAAAATTATAGACTTATTACAGGCTGTTAAGTAAAAATACTTGACAGCCTATTTTAAATCTGATATTATCTACTTTGTAAGTAAGGTGATTGCATGGAAGAAAGAGTTTTGATATCCTTTTTGCTGGATTATTATTCAGTACTCCTAACTGATAAACAGCAGGAAATAATGAAAATGTATTATAATGAGGATTTTTCTCTAGGAGAAATTGCTGAACTCAGTAATACTAGCAGGCAAGCAATACACGATGTTATTAAAAGATGTCATAAGTTATTACTGGAATACGAAGATAAGCTAAAGCTAAAATATAAAGATGATCTTTTAAATGAAAATAAAAATAAAGTTACAAGCAAACTTGAAGTTTTAAAGGATTATATTTCAGATACAGAAGTAACAACTAAAATCGAGGAAATTAAAAAAGATATAATACAAAGTCTTTAGGAGGATTATCATGGCCTTTGAAGGATTAGCTTCAAAACTACAAGATACTATAAAAAAGCTTAAAGGCAAAGGGAAGCTTAACGAGAAAGATATAAAAGATGCCATGAGAGAAGTAAAGCTTGCCTTACTTGAAGCCGATGTTAATTACAAGGTTGTTAAAAATTTTGTAAACAGCATTAGTGAAAAATGTTTGGGAAATGAAGTAATGGAGAGCTTAACTCCAGGTCAGCAGGTTATTAAAATTGTTAATGAAGAACTAACAACTTTAATGGGAAGCACAGAAAGTACTATCAAATACATAAATAACGATATTACAGTTATTATGTTAGTTGGACTTCAGGGTGCTGGTAAAACTACCATGGCAGGTAAATTATCGCTGCAAATGAGAAAGTCTAATAAAAGGCCCTTACTTGTAGCTTGTGACATATATAGACCGGCGGCAATAAAACAGCTACAGGTTGTTGGAAAGCAAATTGATGTACCTGTGTTTACTATGGGTGACAATGTTAGCGCAGTAAATATCGCAAAAGCCTCCATAGAATATGCTAAAAGTAACAATAACAACGTAGTTATTATAGACACGGCCGGTAGACTTCACATAGATGAAGAGCTTATGTTGGAGTTAAAAGATGTTAAGGCTTCGGTTAATCCAAGTGAAATACTCCTTGTTGTTGATTCAATGACTGGCCAAGACGCTGTTAATGTTGCTCAAAGTTTCAATGAGCAGCTGGACATTTCAGGTGTTATTCTTACAAAACTAGATGGTGATACAAGAGGCGGTGCCGCACTTTCTATAAAAGCTATGAGTGGTAAGCCAATTAAATTTGTTGGACTTGGAGAAAAGATGAATGATTTAGAAGTCTTTTATCCGGACAGAATGGCATCTAGAATTCTTGGAATGGGCGATGTACTTTCACTAATAGAAAAAGCCCAAGCAGCAATTGATGAAAAGTCTGCTAAAGAACTTAGTTCAAAGATGTTCAGCCAGGAATTTAATCTTGAGGACTATTTAGGATTAATGAGCCAGATGAAAAAGCTTGGCCCTATAAATAAATTAGTTGAAATGATTCCAGGTTTTAATTCTAAAGAACTTCAAGGTGTTGACTTAAGTCAGAGCGAGAAAGAGCTTAAACGAAAAGAAGCAATTATTCATTCTATGACCATTAAAGAAAGAAAAAATCCTAGCTTAGTTAGTAGTTCTCCTTCTAGAAAAAAGAGAATTGCTCTAGGTTCAGGTACAAATATACAAGAAATTAATAAATTTCTTAAAGAATTTGACATGATGAAAAAACTTATGAAACAAACAAAAAATATGCAAAAGGGCTTTAAAAAGGGTATGTTTGGAAAGTTACCTTTTATGAAATAAGCTAAAGCATATCCTTTAAAGGAGGTGAAATAAATGGCAGTAAAGATAAGACTAAAAAGAATGGGTGCTAAAAAAGCTCCTTTTTATAGAGTTGTTGTTGCTGATTCAAGATCTCCAAGAGATGGAAGATTCATTGAAGAAATAGGTTACTATAACCCAACTA
The DNA here is from genome assembly GCF_045310675.1 of Candidatus Clostridium stratigraminis. Taxonomy (NCBI): domain Bacteria; kingdom Bacillati; phylum Bacillota; class Clostridia; order Eubacteriales; family Clostridiaceae; genus Clostridium; species Candidatus Clostridium stratigraminis. Next base: position 55,923 of record NZ_JBJHZZ010000004.1, on the reverse strand, counting down.
CAGAACCAACTACTATAAAAATCGATGAAGAAAAGGCTATACAATGGGTTAAGAATGGTGCTCAACCATCAGACATAGTAAAGAGACTATTCACTAAAACTGGAATTAACGAAAAACTTTCCAAGTAATCACTGGGGGTGTGTTCTATGAAAGAACTAGTTGAAATAATAGCTAAATCTTTAGTTGATAACCCAGAAGCAGTTCAAGTAAATGAAGTGACTGGAGAACAATGCACTATACTTGAGTTAAAAGTTGCACCAGATGATATGGGCAAGGTAATTGGCAAGCAGGGAAGAATAGCTAAAGCTATCCGTACTGTTGTCAAAGCAGCAGCTATTAAAGATAATAAAAGAGTTGTTGTAGAAATAATATAGGGGGTTAGGTTAAACCTAATCCCTTATTTTATAGGTTAAAGCTTTATTTTTACGTTTGTTTTTAAAAAATCAGGTATCTAAGGCCTGATTTTTTAAAAACAAAAATTAAGATGAGGAGTTTAATATCTTTAATACTTTATAAGAAGGTGAGTGTATAATGAGAGAGTTTATTTCAATTGGTCAGATTATTAATACACATGGATTAAAAGGCGAACTAAAGGTTTTTCCTTTAACTGATGACATTAGACGCTTTAGGAAACTAAATGAGATTTATATAGATAATGTTCTTAAAAAAGTAGTTTGGTGCAAGCTACAAGCTGATAAGGTTATTATGAAGCTAGAAGGCATTGAAACTATAGAAGATGCTTTAAAATTAAAAAATAAGTATATAGAAGTTAATAGAGATAATGCAGTAGAATTATCACAAGGTGAATACTTCATAGCTGATATAATAGGCTGCAGAGTTTATGATGAAAACAAGGTAGAGCTTGGAGTAGTTTCTGATGTAATTCAAACTCCAAGTAATGATGTATATTGGATAAAAGGTAAAAACGAACTGCTTATACCAGCCTTAAAACATATAGTTATAAGTATATCAATAGAAAATAAAGAAATAATTATAAAACCTTTAGAGGTATGGCAATGAAGATTCATGTTTTAACACTTTTCCCAGACATGTTCAATGTATTTAATCAAAGTATACTTGGAAGGGCTATGGAAAAGCATATTATTGAAATAAATGCTGTAAATATACGAGATTATTCTGCTGATAAACATAAGAAAGTTGATGATTATCCTTATGGCGGAGGTGCAGGTATGGTTATGACCCCTCAGCCTATTGTTGCTTGCATTAAGGCTGTTAAAGAAGCTAATAATGGTAAGGTAATATTTTTAGGACCCAGGGGCAGAAGATTTGATCAGGAGTCTGCAAAAGAGCTTTCTAAAGAGAAGGAGCTAATTTTTCTTTGTGGTCATTATGAAGGTATAGACGAACGGGTCTATAATTTTGTGGATGATGAGGTTTCTTTAGGTGATTTTGTACTTACTGGAGGAGAGATGGCAGCAATTCCAATAATAGATAGTATATGCAGGCTTGTTCCTAATGTATTATCCAGCAGCGAGAGCTATGAAGAGGAATCCTTTTACGCTGGTGCACTTGAATATCCTCAATACACAAGACCTGAATGTTTCGAAAACTTAATGGTTCCTGAGGTTTTACTATCCGGACATCATGATAATATCAGAAAATGGAGAAGACTTGAGTCCTTAATAATAACTAAGAAAAAGCGTCCTGATCTTTTTTCTAAATTAAACTTAACAAAGGAAGATATTAAGCTTTTAAAAAAGTAGTAAAAAATAATTTTATTGCATTTACTCACTATTTGTGATAAAATTCATTTTGTGCTAGTACGGGCGGTCCTCTGATACATATAACGATCACGAACGTCAAATAAATAGTAGGAGGGAATGCACATGTTAGATATAATAAGAGCTATCGAAGCTGAACAAATTAGAACAGATTTACCTAGCTTTAACGTTGGTGATACTATCAAAGTACACGTTAAAGTAAAAGAAGGTACTAGAGAGAGAATTCAGGTATTTGAAGGTGTTGTTCTAAAGAAACAAAATGGAGGAATTAGAGAGACTTTCACTGTAAGAAGACTTTCTTCAGGCATTGGCGTTGAAAGAACTTTCCCAATGAACTCCCCTATAATAGACAAGGTTGAAATCGTAAGAAAAGGTAAAGTTAGAAGAGCTAAACTATTCTATTTAAGAAGTAGAGTTGGTAAGGCAGCAAAAGTTAAGGAATTAATATAAAAAGGGCTCTTAAGCCCTTTTTTCATTCTATAGGAATTTATAAAATTAAAGATAAATACTTAATTATAATAAAGGAGTTGAAGCTTAATTAACTATGGCAATAAATTGGTTTCCAGGTCATATGGCCAAAACAAGAAGAGAATTAAAAGAAAATATTAATCTAGTAGATGTAGTAATAGAAATAAGAGATGCAAGAATTGTTACCTCCAGTGCAAATCCAGAAATTGATGGAATTTGCGGAAATAAACCTAGGCTTATTTTACTTAATAAAAGTGATTTAAGTGAAGCAAAAATAACTGAGGAATGGATAAAAAAGCTTTCAAAGGACAATGTAGCAGTTATTTCGGTGAACAGTATTACTGGAGAGGGACTTAATCTAATAAAACCTACAATCAACAATATATTAAAAGAGAAACATGATAGATTAAAGGCTAAGGGCTTAATTAATATAACCACTAGGGTTATGGTGGTAGGAATTCCTAATGTAGGTAAGTCTTCTTTTATTAATAGATTAGCTAAAAACAATATAGCTAAAACAGGAGATAGACCAGGAGTTACTAAAAGCAGACAATGGATTAAAACAAAAATCGGAATAGAACTTATGGACACTCCAGGTATACTATGGCCTAAATTCGAAGACGAAAATGTTGCTCTTAACTTAGCTTTTACTGGAGCAATAAAGGACGAAATAATGGATATTGAAGAATTAGCTCTAAAGCTTGTTTCTGTACTTCAAGAGCTTTATCCGGCAAGGCTTATGGAGAGATATAAGCTAAACTCATTAGAAGAAGACCCACTTGAAAACCTAAATAATATTGCGAGAAAAAGAGGTGCAATATCCTCTGGTGGGGCAATAGATTATAATAGAGTTTCAGTTTTACTACTTGATGAGTTTAGAGGCGGTAAATTAGGTAAAATTTCATTGGAAAGGCCTTAACAAGGTGAAATAATGGAGAATACAATTTATGAATCCTTAAGTAATTTTTCTAAATTTAGCTTTAATGAAATTAAAAGTGAAGTAGACAATTTTAAGAATAGCTGTATTGAGTTTAAAACTGATACCTCAGTATTACTCGAAATTGCTTCGAATTTAGAGAAAGATTCAAGAAAAAATGTTCAAAGCTTAGCATTAAAAATCAAAAATTTTATAAGCCTTAGAATAAAGGAAATTGATAGGGTAAAGAAAATGTATGATTTTGATAAAAGCTACATTAGTTCTGGATACCTAGCAGGTGTAGATGAAGTCGGCAGAGGGCCTCTAGCAGGCCCCATAGTGGCTGCTTCCGTTATTTTAGATTTAAATTACAAAACCCAAAAGGATCTGCTTCTTGGAATAAAAGATTCAAAAAAACTTACTAGTAGACTTAGAGAAGAACTTAGTGAGATAATTAAAGATAAGGCAATAGCATATAGCATTTCACAATTAGAGAACACCACAATTGATTCTAAGGGAATAGCCTTTTGCAATAATGAAATTTTTAAGATGGCTGTAGCCTCTCTTCATCAAAGGCCCAGTCTAGTTTTATCTGATGGGTATCCTATTAAAAATTTCAACATAAAAAATAACTATGCTGTAAAAGGTGATGAAAAAAGTGCAAGTATTGCCTGTGCCTCTATTATAGCTAAGGTTTATAGGGATAATTTAATGAAAGATTATTCAAAAATTTATCCTAATTATGGCTTTGAGGAAAATATGGGATATGGTACAAAAGAACATATTGAAGCCTTAAAAATCTATGGTCCCTGTGAAATACATAGAAAGTGCTTTTTGGGGAAATTAATAATAAACAAATAGTTAACTAAGAAATAGTAGCTATCCACTTGCAGTTGGAACTACTATTTTTTATGATTTTTTCTATAAGTAATTTAATCGCCCAGTTAAAAATAAACTATTAAATTTGAAAAGCATCCTTTATAAGTCTAAGTTCATAGGTATTACTATCTAATTTTAATAAAATTTCTATAACATCAAACCTAAAGGAAAAATTATATAGCTTATTTTTCATTATGTAAAATTCTGCAGCCTTATACAGCTTTCGCTTTTTATTATAATTTACTGCTTCTGCAGGCCTTCCATAATCAGTATTATATCTAGATTTTACTTCAATAAAAGCTATATGTTCCTTGTCCTTTCCTATAATATCTATTTCTCCTATTTTACAGCTGAAATTTTTTTCTATTATTATATATCCTTGTTTCTTAATATACTTTTCAGCTAATAACTCTCCTAAGGTGCCTATTTTCCTGTTGCACTCATGCATAAAGTTCTCCTTAATATTCTTACTCACTCTATTCTCACTCTAAATTATGTACTTTATATTTTAATTTAATCATATATAAAAGATATGAATTTCAAAAAAATTATTTATGAGTTATATATTTATTATTATTGTCAATACTTTATTTTTAGAGAAACATAGAAAGTAAAATTTATATATAAAATTCTTATGGGAGGTTAACATATGGCAATTAAGGTTATTACAGCAGCATTTAGCGGAATAAGTGGAATTATGGTAACTGTTGAAATTGATATTGCAAAAGGTCTTCCGAGCTTAAATATAGTTGGACTTGCGGATGTATCAGTTAAGGAATCAAAAGAAAGAGTAAGAGCTGCAATTATAAATTCTGGTTATGAATTTCCAATCAATAGAATTACAGTAAATTTAGCTCCAGCAGATATTAGAAAAGACGGTTCACAATTCGACTTACCAATAGCAATTGGAATTTTAATGGCTACAGGGCAAGTAAATATATGCAGTAATGAAACTTATCTCTTTATAGGAGAACTTTCACTCTCAGGTGACATTAAGAAGGTTAAAGGTGCTCTTCCTATTATTTTAGAAGGAAGTGAAAATAATATTAGAAACTTTATTGTTCCCTCAGGTAATGCAAAGGAATGTGCCATAGTACAGCAGTGTAATATTTATACCTTCGATACTCTAAGACAAATTGTAAACTTTCTAGAGTATAAAGACATGCTGCCTTATTTTGAAAGTGTAGGCGAAAGGGATAATAATAATTTTGAATATGATTTTAAAGATGTAATAGGGCAGGAAAGCTGTAAAAGGGCAATTGAAATTGCAGCAGCTGGGGGGCATAACCTAATTCTCTGGGGGCCTCCTGGTTCAGGCAAAAGTATGCTTGCTTACAGAATACCCTCAATACTTCCTAGTCTAAGTTATGAGGAAGCATTAGAGGTAACAAAAATTTACAGTGTTTCTGGAAATTTAAAAGAAGAAGGCTTAGTAAGAAACAGGCCTTTTAGAAGCCCTCATCATACTAGTTCTAATATTTCCTTAGTGGGTGGAGGTAACAACTTAACACCTGGTGAAATTTCACTAGCTCATAATGGAGTGTTATTTTTAGATGAAATACTTGAGTTTAAAAAAGGAGTTTTAGAGGTTTTAAGACAGCCTTTAGAAGATAGATCTATTAAAATTTCAAGGGCAAATGGAAGTGTTGTATATCCAGCAAGTTTTATGCTTGTGGGATCCTTGAATCCATGTCCCTGTGGCTATTATCGCAGTGCTTCAAAGATATGTAATTGTTCTGACTATGAAAGAAAACGTTATATTTCTAAATTATCCGGACCTCTTCTGGATAGAATAGACATTTTTGTTTATGTCAATTCACTGAATTATAAGGAAATAACTGCAAAAAACAAGGCTGAATCCTCTATCGCCATTAAAAATAGAGTTGATGCTGCAAGAAAAATTCAGAAAGAAAGGTTTATAAATTCTAAAATTAATTGTAATGCTCAAATGAATATGAAACAAATATCTGCGCATTGTAAATTGGATAAGGACAGCTCTATTCTACTTGAGAAAATATATAATAAATATCATTTAAGTAATCGTGCCTACAGCCGGATATTAAAAATCTCAAGAACTATAAGCGACTTAAATGGAAATAAAGCCATTAAATATACTGATGTTGTAGAAGCAATAAACTATAGAAAATTTTTAGAAGAGAACATTATTTGACTTATGAAAGATACTTATAGAAAGGATTATATATAAATTAATATTTATATATTACTAGAATAAGATGATAAAATATTGCATCTGGTTTTCAATGATAAATTTAAACTATAAACAAAAATTAAATATTTTAAAGGAATATAAGGATTTAAAATATTTATACGAAATATGCTATGAAAATAAATTTAAGGATAAAGTCCTTCAAAAGAAGCTTCTTAGCTACTATGATGATAAAGCCATAAATAAGGTATTAGATATAATTTATAGATATGATATTAAGGTAATAAATTATTTTGACAACTTATATCCGGAGAAGTTAAAAGTATACGAGGATGCACCAAGTGTACTTTATTATAAAGGTGATATAAGTAAAATAAAGCTTAAGAATAATATTTCTATGGTAGGTTCTAGAAAATGTACTTATTATGGATTAAAGGTGGCTGAAATATTAAGTTCTGAGCTCTCAAAAAATAATATAAATATTATAAGTGGAATGGCAAAGGGCATCGATACAACAGCACACAAATATTCTCTAGAAAATCATGGTTATACCTGTGCAATATTAGGTAGTGGACTAGATATTATTTATCCTTCTGAAAATGTGGCTTTATATGGAAGTATTGTTCATAATGGCTGTGTAATTTCAGAATTTCCACCTGGAACACCTCCTTTAGCTCTTAATTTTCCAATAAGAAACAGAATAATTAGTGAGCTAAGTGATATAGTAATAGTAATAGAGGCTGGACTTAAAAGTGGATCTCTTATAACAGCTAGACTTGCTTTAGATGTTGGAATCGACGTAATGGCAGTGCCGGGCTCCATCTTTTCAGAGCAAAGTAAAGGCTGTAATAAACTTATTAAGGATGGAGCTTTTCCTTTAACATGTATAGAAGATGTTTTTGATCTATTGAACTTATGTTATTCTAGTAATATAATACAAAAGCAGGAAGAATTAAGTAATATTGAAAAAAAGATATATAAGGTAATTAGCGATTCTCCCATACATTTTGATGACATAATTAAAATCACTAAGGTTGACATTAAACATTTATATGAGGTATTATTTGAATTGCAGCTAAAGGATGAAATATTGTGCTTAGCTGGAAACTATTATGTTAGAAATAATAAAGTCATTTAATAATGATAAATTCATGGTAATCATAATTTTTAGGGGGTGAAGATCCTGATATGAAATTTCTTACAAAATTTATATCAGGTAATTATATGGGTCAAAGATTAGTTATTGTTGAGTCACCTGCAAAGGCTAAAACTATTGAGAAGTATTTAGGGAAAAATTATATTGTAGAAGCATCTATGGGTCATGTTAGAGACCTACCAAAAAGTCAGTTAGGAGTGGATGTTGACAATGATTATACTCCTAAGTACATTACAATTCGTGGAAAGGGAGAACTATTAGATAAATTAAAAAAAGCAGCTAAAAAAAGCGACAAAGTTTTTCTAGCAACAGACCCAGATAGGGAAGGTGAAGCTATATCCTGGCATTTAGCTAAAGTCTTAAATATAGACGAAAAGGAAAAATGCAGAATTGAATTTAATGAGATAACAAAGGGAGCCGTAAAAAATGCACTTAAGTCACCAAGGGCGATAAATCCTAATGTTGTAGACGCTCAGCAGGCTAGAAGGATTTTAGATAGGTTAGTAGGCTATGAAATAAGTCCTATACTATGGAAAAAAGTTAAATGGGGGCTAAGTGCTGGTAGAGTACAATCCGTTGCATTAAGGTTGATTTGTGACAGAGAAGCTGAAATTAATGAATTTATCCCTAAGGAATATTGGTCTATAGAATGTGATTTGCATAAAAAGAACAATAAGAAAAACTTTCTCGTAAAGCTTGTATCTAGAGACAATAAAAAAGTGGAAATAAGCACTAAAGAAGAATGCGTTAGCATAATAAGTGAATTGGAAAAAGGAGAATTTATTACAAATAAGATTAAAAGGTCTCAAAAAAACAAGAATCCTCTTCCTCCATTCACAACAAGTACACTGCAGCAGGACGCCTATAAAAAACTTAATTTTTCAACTAAAAGAACCATGTCCGTTGCTCAGCAGCTTTATGAAGGAGTAGATATAAAAGGTCACGGGACCCTTGGTTTAATTACCTATATGAGAACTGACTCAGTTAGAATTTCAGAGGAAGCACAAGCATCTGCCAAAGAATTTATACTAGATTCCTATGGTGAAAATTATTTACCTAACTCGCCAAGAATATATAGAAGCAAAAAGAATATACAAGATGCTCATGAAGCTATAAGACCTTCTCATATTGAACTAGCTCCAACTCTAGTAAAAGACAGCTTAAAAGATGAGCAATATAAACTATATGCATTAATTTGGAATAGATTTATGGCAAGTCAAATGGCATCTAGCATATTAAATACACTTACTGTGGAAATAAGTAATGGTATTTATGAATTTAGAGCCAATGGTTCAAGTGTTAAATTTGATGGATTTATGAAATTATATGAATACCTATCAGAAGAGGAAGAAGGTTCCATTAATATACCAGACTTAACTGAAGGTGAAGTTTTAGAAATGAAAGATAAAGTTATTGAAGGAAAACAGCACTTTACTCAGCCGCCAGCTAGGTTTTCAGAAGCTACAATAGTAAAAACCTTAGAGGATAACGGTATAGGTCGTCCAAGTACTTATTCACCTATTATATCAGTTTTACTTGATAGAAAATATGTTGATAGAGAAAAGAAAACTTTATTTCCAACAGAATTAGGCATCATTGTAAATACTATTGTCAGTGATTACTTTAAGGAAATTGTTGATGTGGAGTTTACAGCAGAAATTGAAGATAAGTTAGATAATGTTGCAGAAGGAAAAGAACAGTGGAATAAGATAGTTGATAGCTTTTTTACCCCCATAAAAAAGTCAATTGAGATTGCAGAAAAAGAGATTTCTAAAATTACAATTGAAGATAAAGTCAGTGATGTAAAATGCGATAAGTGCGGAAGATTCATGGTTATAAAACATGGGCGCTTTGGAGATTTCCTTGCATGTCCGGGTTATCCAGAATGTAAAAACACTAAACCAATTGTTGAAAAACTTGATGTTAAATGTCCAAAATGCGGCGGGGATATCTTAGTTAAGAAAAGTAAAAAAGGAAAAAAGTTTTTTGGCTGCAGCAACTACCCAAATTGCGATTTTGTAAGCTGGTTCGAGCCTGTAAGTGAGAAATGTCCTTCCTGCAACGGAAATATGGTTAAAAAATATTCCAAAACAAAGGGTATAATTTATGAATGTATAAATCCTGAATGTAAACATAAGGAAATTAAAGGTGATATGAGTTAATAATAAAATAAAATGTCGAATATTTTAAAAATTTTGTTGAAATATATTTTTTTATATGTTATTATATATGAGAAATTTAATAAAACAATTCTAAATTTTTAAAAAAATCTTAAAATAGAATTAACCCATGTTAACGGTTTCAATTGTGTGTAAGAGTAAAGAGCACTAATTGGTTTTATTAAGAAAGTAAGGAGGAAAATAAATGTCATCATTGTTAAGTAAAACACGTATGTTAAACAAAATATTGCAAAAGTCAGGTACCGAGCCTGTAGTCTTTGATGATATATGCAATTTACTCAGCGAAGTATTAGCATGCAATGTGTATATAATAAGTAGAAAAGGCAAAATATTAGGTTATAATTTATCTTCTGATTTTGAATGTGATATAGTAAAGAATAAAATTATCAATGAAATGAGATTTCCAGAAGATTATAACAGTAAATTATTAAACGTTCATGAAACCATGGCTAATTTGCCAAATGAAGGTCTTTGCGTTTTCGAGGAAGAAAAAAATTGTAATGTTGAGAATAAACTAAGCACTATAGTTCCTATAAACGGAAATAGAGAAAGATTAGGAACCTTGCTTCTAGCTAGATTTGACAATGAATTTACTGAGGAGGATCTAGTTATTTCTGAATATAGTTCTACAATAATTGGTATTGAAATACTTAGATCAAAGAATGAGGAAATTGAAGAAGAAGCTAGAAAAAAAGCTGTAGTGCAGCTTGCTATTGGCACTCTTTCATATTCTGAGCTTGAAGCTGTAGAGCATATATTTAATGAACTTGAGGGTGATGAAGGACTTTTAGTTGCATCTAAAATAGCAGATAAAGTTGGTATAACTAGATCTGTAATAGTAAATGCTCTTAGAAAATTTGAAAGTGCTGGCGTTATTGAATCAAGATCCTTAGGTATGAAGGGTACACATATTAAGATATTAAATGATAAATTAATCGATGAATTAAAAAAGATAAAATAATATTAATGGCATCCATAAGAGTAATGACTTATTTAAATATAAGTTATTACTCTTACGGATGCCATTTTAAATATATTTTATTTTCTAGTTGAATATGGATAAAACATATGATATACTACTTTAGGAATAAATACACACATTATCTAATTTATAATAGGTTCCTTGAGTGGCTATTTATAAATATGAAGATAGTGGAGGTAAAAAACAAGGAGGAAAAATTTATGTCAGTTATTTCAATGAAACAATTATTAGAAGCTGGTGTTCATTTTGGACATCAAACAAGAAGATGGAACCCTAAGATGGCTCCATATATATTTACAGAAAGAAACGGTATTTATATTATCGACTTACAAAAAACTGTAAGAAAAATTGAAGATGCATATGATTTTGTAAAAAGCGTATCTGAAGAAGGAAAAGATGTTCTTTTTGTAGGAACTAAGAAGCAAGCTCAAGAAGCAATTCAAGAGGAAGCAGTTAGAAGCGGAATGCATTTTGTTAATAATAGATGGTTAGGTGGTATGCTTACTAACTTCAGAACTATTAAAGCAAGAATTAGAAGACTTGAAGAATTAGATAAAATGGAAGAAGACGGAACATTTGAAGTTCTTCCTAAGAAAGAAGTTATAAAATTAAAGAATGAAAGAGAAAAGCTTGAGAAAAATCTTGGTGGAATAAGAAATATGGACGGACAAAATATTGGCGCATTATTTGTAGTTGATCCAAGAAAAGAGAAAAATGCTATTTCTGAAGCTAAAATTCTTGGTATACCTGTAGTTGCAATAGTTGATACAAACTGTGATCCAGATGAAGTAGATTATGTTATTCCTGGTAATGACGATGCTATCAGAGCAGTAAAATTAATAACTGCTAAAATCTGCGATGCAATAATTGAAGGAAGACAAGGTGAACAATTAGCTGAATAATGCTAATTTACTAAGAATAAAAAGGTAGGTGAATTATTTTTCATTTACCTTTTAAATTAACGTTTTATAGGAGGAATTGAGAATGATTACCGCACAAGCAGTAAAAGAACTTAGAGAGAGAACTGGCGCTGGAATGATGGAATGCAAAAAAGCGTTGACTGAAACTAATGGAGATATGGAAAAAGCAATAGAGAATCTTAGAGAAAGAGGATTAGCTGCTGCCGCTAAAAAAGCTGGTAGAGTTGCATCTGAAGGTTTAGTTGAGACTTATTTAGCTGAAGGTAATAAATCAGGTGCCATTGTTGAAATAAATTGTGAGACTGACTTCGTTTCAGCTAACGAAGAGTTTGCTAACTTAAGCAAGAATATAGCTAAGCAAGTATCAACAACTAATGCTAAAACTGTAGAAGAATTAGTAGAAGAAAAATATATAGCTGATAATAATATTACAATTAAAGATGCTGTAACAGCTTTAATAGCTAAACTTGGCGAAAATATGGCTGTTAGAAGATTTACTAGATTTTCAATAGATAAAGGCTTAGTTCACAGCTATATTCATGGCGGCGGAAGAATAGGCGTTTTAGTTGAAGTAGCATGTGAAAAAGATAGTGATGTTGTATTAAATGTTGCTAAGGATATTGCAATGCAAGTAGCAGCTGCGAACCCATTATTCTTAAATAAAGAGCAAGTAGATGCTGATACTTTAGAAAAAGAAAAAGAAATATACAAAGTTCAAGCTATGAACGAAGGAAAGCCTGAAAATATTGCTGAAAAAATGGTTCAAGGCAGAATTCAAAAATACTATAAAGAAAATTGCCTAATTGAGCAAGTTTGGATTAGAAATTCAGATTATACAATAACAAAATACTTACAAGAAAAATCTAAGGAAATTGGTGCTCCAATCACTGTTACTAGATTTGTAAGATTTGAAAAAGGCGAAGGAATTGAAAAGAAAGTAGAAGACTTTGCTGAAGAAGTACGTAAACAAATGCAACAGGGCTAATATAAAAAAAGGGAACACCTTGTGTTCTCTTTTTTTAAAATAATCTTATAAATTAGAAATTATTATAAAACTATGTAATTTCTACTAAATTGGAGGTATAATTATATGGAAACCGCAAAGTATAAAAGAATAATACTAAAGCTTTCTGGCGAAGCACTTTCAGGTCAAGATAGATTTGGGATAGACTTTAATGTAGCGAAAAGGATAGCAGAAGAAATTAAAGAGCTAGCAGATTTAGGAATCGAGATTGGTGCTGTAGTTGGTGGTGGAAATATATGGCGCGGTCGGAGCGGAGCTGGAATGGATAGAACTACGGCTGACTACATGGGAATGCTGGCTACCTGCATTAACGCATTAGCTTTACAGGACTCCTTAGAGAATATCGGAGTAAATACAAGAGTTCAAACTGCCATTGAAATGCGAGAAATTGCTGAGCCTTTCATTAGAAGGAGAGCTATGAGGCACCTTGAAAAAGGCAGAGTTGTAATTTTTGCAGCCGGAACAGGTAACCCATACTTTTCTACTGATACTACTGCTGCACTTAGAGCTGCAGAAATTGAAGCCGATGCTATTTTATTAGCAAAGAAAGTTGATGGTGTCTATGATAAAGACCCATATAAATATCAGAGTGCAGTGAAATATGATGCGCTTACATATATTGAAGTTTTAGAACGTGGTTTACAAGTTATGGATTCTACTGCAACATCCCTTTGTATGGATAACAATATACCTATAATAGTTTTTGGACTTGATAAGCCAGGAAATATTAAAAGAGCAGTGCTTGGAGAAAAAATTGGTACGATCGTATCAAAATAATATAAGGAGGTATTTCTATGATTAAGGACATAATTAATGCTGCCGAAGATAAAATGAATAAAACAATTACAGTACTAAAAAAAGAGCTTGCTTCTATGAAGGCAGGAAGGGCAAATCCGCAAATTTTAGACAGAATTGAAGTTGAGTACTACGGAAGTATGATGCCAATAAATCAAGTTGCAAATATTTCAGCCCCAGAACCAAGGGTGATCCTAATCCAACCTTGGGAAAAAAGCACTTTAAAGGCAATTGAGAAAGCTATTCTAAAATCAGATTTAGGACTTACTCCTTCAAATGATGGCACTGTAATTAGATTGATTATTGCAGAATTAACTGAGGAAACTAGAAAAAATCTTGTTAAGAACGTAAAGAAAACAGGAGAAGAAGCTAAAGTTGCAGTTAGATCAATAAGAAGAGACAGCAATGATAAGGTTAAGGCTTTAAAGAAAAATAATGAGATCCCTGAAGATGATTTGAAAAAGGCTGAAGAAGATATTCAAAAGAAAACGGATGCATTTATTAAAGAAATAGATAGAATAATTGAAGTAAAAGAAACAGAAATTATGTCAGTTTAGTTTATACAAATAAAACCTGCACAATTGCAGGTTTTATTTCTAAACTAATATTTTAAAATAGGAATATTAGTAAATATATGATAGATCATAATATTTATAACTGAATTTAATTTCGCGATCTAAATATATATTATATGACTTAACATTGATAGAGAAGGAAGTAATTATGATGCTCAGGTTTTTAAAATCCAATAAAAAGAATAATACTCATGTAACTCATAACCTTGATATGAGTAGGATTCCTAAACACATAGGTATTATTATGGATGGCAATGGCAGATGGGCTAAAGAACGAAATCTGCCCAGGACATTGGGGCATAAAGCTGCAATTGAAACAATCCGTGATATAGTTAAGGAATGTAACAATTTAGGAGTGAAATATTTAACATTATATGCTTTTTCTACTGAGAATTGGGTTAGACCTATTGAAGAAGTAAACACTTTAATGAAGCTTTTGGTTGAATATTTAAGAAAAGAATTTGAAGAACTTAACTCAAATAATGTAGTTATTAACTCAATAGGTGATATATCAAAATTACCTGAAGTCTGCCAAAAAGAATTAGATAAGGCCTATTCTAATACTAAAAATAATAAGGGTCTTGTTTTAAATCTAGCTTTAAACTACGGTGGTAGAGATGATATTACAACAGCTTTTAAAAAAATATATAAAGACATTAAATTTGGAAAACTTAATGAAGACCAAATATCTGAACAACTTATTTCAAAATATTTGTATACTGCCGGAATGCCTGATCCAGACATTATTATAAGACCAAGCGGTGAATTTAGACTAAGTAATTTTTTACTCTGGCAAGCAGCATATTCAGAGTTTTGGATTTCTGATATAAAATGGCCTGATTTTAAAGTTGAGAATCTCCACCAAGCGATATACGATTATCAGCAAAGAGATAGAAGATACGGTGGAGTTAAATAAGGAGTGCATTTATGAATAAACGGTATTTAGGGGCTTTAACATTGTCACCCTTAGTTATTTTTATTTTTATTGGTGGGGTTTATTTAAAGTACTTCACTTTGCTAGTATCACTAATTGGAATGTATGAATTTTTTAATGTTATTAAGAATAAAAATATTAATGCATTAAAATCTATTGCCTATACTTCATGTATTTTATATTACATATTTTTAAATCATAACACCAATTTTCATTTAATTCTTTTAATTATTATAGCTGCTCTTTTTATAATGCTGTGTATTCCAGTTTTAAATACAAAATACAATTTTATAGATGTTTCATGTACACTATTCGGCTTTGTTTATATAGCAGTATTTTTTAGTTTCTTAGTATTAATAAATTATAAAAGTCAGGGAAACTATCTTATATGGCTTGTTTTCATTTCTTCCTGGCTTTGTGATACAACAGCTTATTATGTAGGTAGAGCCTTTGGAAAAAATAAGCTGTGCCCAAAGGTAAGTCCAAATAAAACTATTGAAGGATCTTTAGGTGGTTTGCTTGGAAGCACTATAGCCTGTGGTATACTAGGGATTGTCTTTACTCACTTTGGAGTAAGCATCCCTCTTTATCATTATATTTTAATTGGCGCTCTCTGCGGAGTTTTCTGCCAATTTGGGGATTTGACAGCTTCATCTATTAAAAGGTTAGTTAATGTTAAAGATTACAGCAACCTAATACCTGGACATGGCGGTATTTTAGATAGATTTGACAGTATTCTTTTTGCCGCTCTTGTTGTATATTATTACATTGATCTTATAATTAAACTTTAGTAAATAGTTTATATAAAACAAATTAAGCAGTATAATAATAACATATTATAGCTGCTTAATTTGTTTTATAATATAATAGTTATATTAGCTAATTAATAAAGACAGCAATATTTATGAAAATTAAAATAAGATAGTCCAATATTAATATATTTTATATTTTCATAATATATTTAAGGAGGATAATAATTTGAAATATATCAGTATATTAGGTGCAACTGGCTCTATAGGTTTACAAACAATTGATATTTTAAGACAAAACAGAAATGATTTTCAACTTTTAGGAATTTCTGCACATAAAAGCTATGATAAAGTTATAAATATAATTAATGAATTTAATCCAAAATTTGTAGCAATGACGGAAGAAATAGCCTTTAGTAAAGTAAAAGACTACTGCAGGACAAACAATTTAGATATTGAAGTAACCTTTGGAATGGATGGTCTTAATAAAATTGCTACTCTTCCTGAAGCTCATATAGTTGTAACTTCAGTTGTAGGTATGGTTGGCCTAATTCCTACTTTAAAGGCTATTAATGCAGGAAAACATATTGCCCTAGCTAATAAAGAAACATTAGTTGTTGGTGGATCACTTGTAACAGAAGCAGCAAAAAAAAATAATGTCTTATTACTGCCTGTTGATTCAGAACATGGCGCTATCTTTCAATGTCTGAGTGGCAGTAATGATAAGGAAGTTTCTAAAATTATTCTAACTGCTTCCGGTGGCCCCTTTAGAGGAAAGACCTTAAAAGAATTACAAAATGTATCTCTAAAGGAAGCATTAAATCACCCTAAATGGAAAATGGGCAGCAAAATAACTATTGATTCTGCAACACTAATGAATAAAGGTTTGGAAGTAATTGAAGCACATTGGCTGTTTAATGCATCCTATGAAAATATACAGGTTGTAGTACATCCGCAAAGTATTATACATTCTATGGTAGAATATATTGATGGAAGTGTATTAGCACAGCTAGGACCGACAGATATGAAACTTCCTATACAATATGCTCTTAATTACCCAGTAAGAAAAATTGGGGTAGTTGAAAAGCTGGACTTTTACAACCTTAGCAGTCTGACTTTTCAAAAACCTGATACTGATACCTTTAAGTGTTTAAGACTAGCTTATGAAGCTGGTAAAACAGGAGGTACAATGCCTGCTATTTTAAATGCGGCTAATGAAGCTTGTGTGAATTTATTCTTAAAGGAAAAAATAACATTTCTAAATATAGGAGATATTATAGAAGAATGTATGAATAAGTTTACTTACGTTAA
This sequence comes from Candidatus Clostridium stratigraminis, assembly GCF_045310675.1. Lineage (NCBI taxonomy): Bacteria > Bacillati > Bacillota > Clostridia > Eubacteriales > Clostridiaceae > Clostridium > Candidatus Clostridium stratigraminis. The sequence continues at coordinate 39,125 of NZ_JBJHZZ010000004.1, read as the reverse complement.
TAATTTTAAAATAGAAGATATTCTTGAAATTGATAAAAAAGTAAAAAGCTTTATTTTAGAAACATACGGGGATTAAGGAGGATTTTTATGATTATTATTTATATTCTGGGCGCAGTTTTAGCTTTTAGCATGCTAGTAATAGTTCATGAACTTGGCCATTTTACTTTGGCAAAACTAAATGGAGTGAAGGTTGAAGAATTTTCTCTTGGCATGGGCCCAAGGCTTTTTGGAGTAAAGGGTAAGGAAACTGAATATTTAGTTAAAGCATTTCCTATAGGCGGATATGTAAAAATGCTTGGGGAAGAGGAAAAAGTTAATGATGATAGATCTTTTTCAAGTAAATCAGCAGGAAGAAGACTTAGTATAATAGCCGCTGGTCCAATAATGAATTTTATCTTTGCAATAGTTCTTTTTTCAATAATAGGTTCAATAAGCGGTTTTGCTGTACCGGTAGTTGATAAGGTAGAGCAGGATAAGCCAGCTTATACCGCTGGGTTTATGCAAGGTGATAAAATTATTAGTATAAACAATAAAAAAATAAGTACTTGGGACGATTTCTCTACTGAGGTATATTTGGCTAACGGAGCAAATTTAAGCATTCTGATAGATAGAAATGGTACTACAAAAGAAATAAATGTGGTTCCTGCTATGGATAAGACAGAAAACAGATATATAGTTGGAATTTATCCTAAAGTTTTAAAAAATCCAGGAATAGGTAAATCTTTAACTTATGGTATTACCCAAACAGGTACCATAATTAAACAAACCTTTGGTGTACTTAAAACTTTAGTTACAGGTAAGGCTTCAGCTAACGATATAGGTGGCCCTATAACTATTTTAAAGGTTTCTACAAAAGCTGCAGAAGCAGGAATTATTCCTCTTATGGGCTTTGCTGCTCTTTTAAGTGTTCAGCTTGCAATTTTTAATATAATACCATTTCCTGCACTAGACGGAGGCTGGATTTTCATATTGTTATTTGAAATTATTACACGTAAGAAAATAGATGATAATAAAATAGGTATTGTAAATTATATAGGCTTTGCAGTTCTTATGGCACTTATGCTGCTTGTGTTTATGAAAGATATATTTTATCCTATTAAACTTTAGTACTTGATAGTGTAAGCACTTACAGCTAAAAGAAATGCGATGACGTTATAATTAATATTATCAAGCATAAAAAAGAATACATGTGGCGCAACATGAATATTTGCTACTTACAGAATAAAGAATGCGGGTGAGAAAAATGATTAGAAAAAATACAAGAAAATTTAAAATTGGTGATATATATATAGGTGGTGATTCACCTGTGACTGTACAGTCTATGACTAATACTGATACAAGAAATGTTGAAGCTACGGTTTCTCAAATTTTAGGGCTTGAGGAAGCTGGCTGTGAAATAATAAGATGTGCAGTACCAGATATGGAAGCTTCTGATGCACTTTATAAAATAGTTAAACAAATCCATATTCCACTTGTAGCTGATATTCATTTTGATTATAAGCTGGCTTTGAATTCAATAAATAATGGAGTATCAGCCTTAAGAATTAATCCAGGAAATATTGGCAACATTGAAAGAGTAAAAGCAGTTGCAGAAGCGGCAAAAGCTAAGGGGATACCCATAAGAATAGGCGTTAACTCTGGATCCGTTGAAAAAGATCTTTTAAAGACGTACGGTAAGGTCTGTCCTGAAGCTTTGGTAGAAAGTGCCTTAAGGCATGTAGATATATTAGAAAAACTTAGCTTTAATGATATAGTCATATCCATAAAATCTTCAAACGTAATCCAGATGATTGAAAGCTACAGATTAGTTTCTAGCAAGGTTAATTATCCTTTACATATAGGAGTCACTGAAGCTGGTACAATTTGGAGAGGTACAATAAAATCAAGCATTGGTATTGGCAGTCTATTAAGCGAAGGCATAGGAGATACAATTAGAGTATCTCTTACGGGTGATCCCATTGAAGAAATTAAAGTAGGTAAAGAAATATTAAAAGCAACTGGTTACAACAAAAACGGTGTAGAATTCATATCCTGCCCTACCTGCGGCAGAACTCAGATTGATTTAGTTAAAATAGCTGAAGAAGTAGAAGAAAAATTACAATATCTGAATAAACATGTAAAAGTTGCAGTTATGGGTTGTGCTGTAAATGGTCCAGGAGAAGCAAGAGAAGCAGATATTGGAATTGCAGGTGGTAATGGCGAAGGTTTAATATTTAAGCATGGTACCATTATTAAAAAGGTAAAAGAAGAAGCTTTAGTAGAAGAACTAATTAAAGAAATAGAAAATCTTTAATTAAATATGTATAAAACTTATAAAAATGGACATTTATAAATTTAGACAGTAAACCAAATTAATTAGCTCTATTTTAGTAGAAAAAGCAAATTTTTCTTGAATTTTTTAATAAATTGTGCTAATATAAGCTTGTTAGTTTTGTTATGTTTATTTCACAGTTAATTACGTCGTAAGAGTGGGTCATAAAACCCGCTTTTTCTTTTTAAACGCAACTTATGTTGCGTTTAATTTTAGGACTTTTATATTAAACGCTGTGCTAACTTATTGGTATAAAGGAGGGAATAACATGAATAATGATGCTTTAATAGAAAAACTTATTAAACTTATCACTCCAATAGTCATGGATAAAAACTTAGAACTTTATCATATTGAATATGTAAAGGAATCAGGAGAAAATTATCTTAGAATCTATATTGATAGTCCTAATGGAATTTCATTAGATGACTGCGAAAAGGTAAGCAGACCTGTTAGTGATATGTTAGATACTGAAGAGCCTATAAATGAACCCTATTATTTGGAGGTTTCTTCTCCTGGTATAGAAAGAATTTTATATACTGACTCCCATCTATCCAAATACATAGGTAGTGAAGTTCAAATAAAATTGTTAAAATTACTCGATGGTAAAAAAATCTATGAGGGAACCTTAAAGGATTATAATTCTCAAGAGGTGATTATTACCTCTGAAAATGAAAATTTTAATATACCTAAAAATAAAATTAAAACTATCAGTTTAAAAGGGGATATGTAAGGAGGTTTAAGTCATGAATGAAGAATTCATTGAAGCGCTTAAAGAAATTGTAAAAGAAAAGGGAATTAGTGAAGACCTACTTTTTGAAACTATTGAAGATGCATTGGTTGCAGCTTACAAAAAGAACTATGTAACAAATGCAACACAAAGTGTAAAAGTTACTATGAATAGGGAAAATGGCGAAATTCATGTTTACTCTCAAAAAAAAGTAGTAGAAAATGTTGAAAATGAAATAGAAGAAATTTCACTAAGTGATGCAAAAGCTATTAATCCTAAATATCAATTAGATGACATGGTTGATATTGAAGTAACTCCTAAAAAATTTGGCAGAGTTGCTGCACAAGCAGCAAAGCAAGTAGTAGTTCAGAGGATTAAAGAGGCTGAAAGAAATATCATATACAATGAATTCATTACCAAAGAATATGATATTATAACAGGATCAGTAATAAGAAAAGATAAAGGCAATGTCTTTGTAGATTTAGGTAAAATAGAAGCTGTAATAGGGCCTAATGAGCAAATGCCTGGTGAAGACTATAATTTTAATGATAAGTTAAAATTATATATTGTTGAAGTTAAAAATACTACTAAAGGCGCACAAGTAGTTGTATCTAGAACTCATCCGGGACTTGTCAAAAGACTTTTTGAATTAGAAGTACCTGAAATATATAATGGTACCGTTGAAATAAAGAGTATTGCTAGAGAGGCTGGTTTTAGAACTAAAATAGCTGTTAACTCAAATGATGAAGCCGTTGATGCTATGGGAGCTTGTGTAGGCCCTAAGGGAGTTAGAGTTCAAAATATAGTAAATGAACTAAAAAATGAAAAAATAGACATTATCAAGTGGAACAAACTCCCAGAAGTTTATATTTCTAATGCCTTAAGCCCTGCAAAAGTTATTGATATTTCCATTGATGAATCAAGTAAATCTGCTCGTGTTATAGTTGATGATAGTCAATTATCTTTAGCAATTGGTAAAGAGGGGCAAAATGTTAGATTAGCTGCTAAATTAACTGGATGGAAAATAGACATAAAGAGTAAAACACAAGCCCTTGAATTGCAAGCTCAAGAAGAGTAGGTGATTTTATGAAGGTAAAAAAAATACCTCAAAGAATGTGCACTGGTTGTATGGAAATGAAGCCTAAAAAAGAACTTATTCGAGTGGTTAAAAATAAAGATAATGAGGTATCTATAGATTTAACCGGTAAAAAGCCAGGTCGTGGTGCCTATATATGTAAGAATGAGGAATGTTTAAATAAGGCTTTTAAGTCCAAGAGATTAGAGAAAAATCTAGAAATTAAAATTAGCGAAGAAATTTATAATAATTTAAAGGAAGAAATAGCTTATGAGGGATAAATTTCTTCAATTTTTAGGCATCGTTAAGAAATCTGGCAATTTAGTTGAAGGCTATAATAAATGCGAGGAAATAATTAAAAGTAATAAATTATTCCTTATAATTATTTCAGAGAACTGTTCGAGTAATACTAAAGAAAAATTTATAAGGCATTGTACCAATTGTTCTCTACCTTATGTGGAGGCATATAATAGTAAAGAATTAGGTAATGCAGTTGGAAGAGATGAAATTAATATACTAGGAGTAACAAATAAAAATATGAGTGATAATCTTATACTTCAGTTAAAAGAGCAAAGTACAATTTAAACCTGGGGGTGAATATATGTCAAAAATAAGAGTTTATGAATTGGCAAAAGAATTAGATATTTCCAGTAAGGATTTAATAACCTTACTTTTTGAAGAATTTAATATAACAGTAAAAAATCACATGAGTGTAATTGAAGATGAAGATGCTGAATTAATTAAGGAATTGTTTGCAGAGAATAAGAAGGCATCATCAGTTAAGGATGGCGCTTTAGACACTGAAGAAGATATAATTGAAAAATATGAAGACCTTGCAGAAGAGAAGATTAAGGTTAAGAAAAATAAAAAGAAGTCTAAAGACCAAGATGAAAAAGAAATAGGCGCAGAAGAAGCAGATGAAATAATTGAAATAGGCGAAACTATTACAGTTAAAGAATTAGCTGAAAAATTTAATAAACCTACAACTGAGGTAATTAAGCAGCTTATATTTTGTGGTGTAATGGCAGCTATTAATCAAGAGATAGATTTCAATACAGCTGAAAAAGTTGCCGAAAAGTTTAATATTTCAATAATAAAAAAAGAAGTAGAGTTAGTTAAAGTTGAAGCAGAGGAAGACATAGAAGAAGATTTAGATGCTGTAAAAAGACCGCCAATAGTTACAGTTATGGGTCACGTAGACCATGGTAAAACTTCCTTACTAGATGCTATAAGAAAGGCAAGAGTAACAGAAACAGAAGCTGGTGGTATTACTCAGCACATAGGTGCCTACACTGTAACTATTAATGAAGAAAAGATTACTTTTCTAGATACTCCTGGACATGAAGCCTTTACAGCAATGAGAGCTCGTGGCGCTCAGATTACGGACATTGTTGTATTAGTTGTTGCTGCTGATGACGGAGTTATGCCTCAGACAAAAGAAGCTATAAACCACTGCAAAGCAGCTAATGTACCAATGATTGTAGCTATTAACAAAATGGATAGACCAGGTGCAAATATAGATAGAGTTAAGCAAGAACTTACTGAATACGGCTTAGTTGCTGAAGACTGGGGCGGTGATACAATATGTGTACCAGTATCAGCTCATACTAAAGAAGGTATAGATAGTTTACTTGAAATGATACTTTTACAAGCTGAGATCCTTGAACTTGTTGGTAACCCAAATAGAAATGCAAAAGGAACAGTAGTAGAAGCTAAGCTGGATAAAGGTAGAGGTGCCGTAGCAACACTTCTGGTTCAAAACGGAACTTTACATGTAGGAGATTCAATACTTGTAGGTAATACTTACGGCAGGATTAGGGCTATGTTTGACGATAAAGGAAAAAAGATAAAATCTGCAGGTCCATCTATACCAGCTGAAATTCTAGGTTTATCAGAAGTTCCAGCTGCAGGTGATAAGTTTAATGTAACTAAGGATGAGAAAACAGCAAGGGCTATGGCAGAAAAAAGACTTCAAAAGCAAAGGGCTGAGCATTTGCAATCTTCAAATAAGGTTTCCTTGGAAGACCTTTACAGCCAGATTCAAGAAGGAAAGGTTAAAGAGCTTGATATAATAGTAAAAGCAGATGTTCAAGGTTCTGTAGAAGCTATCAAGCAATCCTTTGAAAAATTATCAACAGACAATGTAAAGGTAAGATTAATTCATGGTGATGTAGGTGCAATTACTGAATCTGATATTATCTTAGCTACTGCTTCTAATGCCATAGTTATTGGATTTAATGTAAGACCAGATACAAATGCTGCTAATCTTGCTGAAAAAGAAAAGGTTGAAATTAAAACTTATAGAGTTATCTACGATGCTATTGAAGATATTAAAAAAGCAATGATAGGAATGTTAGACCCTGAATATAAAGAATTAATTTTGGGTAAGGCAGAAGTTAGAATGACATATAAAATTTCAAATATAGGCACTATTGCTGGCTGCTATGTACTAGATGGTAAAATTGTAAGAAACAGCAGTGTACGTGTAATTAGAGATGGAATTGTAATTTTCGAATCTGCTTTGGCATCTTTAAAGCGATTTAAAGACGATGCAAAAGAGGTTAACCAAGGTTATGAGTGTGGTTTAAGTGTTGAAAAGTATAATGATCTAAAAGATGGAGACATAATTGAGTGCTACACAATGGAAGAAATAAAACCAAAGCAATTATAATTAAGTAGGAGATGGTTTTATGGCTAAATATAGAAGTGGTAGAATTAATGAAGAAATTAAAAGAGAACTTAGTAATATTATTCGAGATGACATTAAGGATCCTAGATTAACTGCTATGGTTAGTGTAACAAAAGTTGATGTAACAAAAGATTTAAGATATGCTAAAGTATTTGTAAGTATTTTCGGCAAGGAAGATGAGAAAAAAGATACACTTACTGCCTTAAAAAGCTCAACTGGTTTCATGAGAAAAGAAATTGGGCAAAGAGTTAATCTAAGGCATACACCTGAAGTTATTATAGAACTTGACAATACAATAGAACATGGCATGCATATAGATGCCCTGCTTGAAAGTATAAAGGAGAAATCTTCTCATGATAATAAATAAGGTTATTAAATCCATACTTGAAAGCAAAAAAATAGGTATATCCTTTCATGCCTCTCCCGATGGTGATTCCATCGGGAGCTCTCTTGGACTAATGCAAGGCTTAATGAAACTTAATAAAGAGGTTTATATCCTATGCGATGATAAAGTACCAGAAGTATATGGCTATTTACCTTGTATTAAAAGTATTATTAATGCCTCCAGCACTATTAAAGATGGTACTGATTGTATAATAATTTTAGATTGTGGAAGCTATGACAGGATTTCTGTTAACTTAAGTGAATTCCCTAAAAACTACTATCTAATAAACGTGGATCATCATATAACAAATGAACTATACGGTGACATAAATTTTGTTAACACACGTGCCTCTGCAGTAGGTGAAATAGTTTATAATATACTTAAAGAACTTAAGGTAAAAATAGATGAAAATATAAGCTTATGTCTTTATACTTCCATAGTAACTGATACTGGTGGTTTTAAATATTCTAATACAACTACTGAAACCCACAATATCATTGGAGAATTAATTAAAACCGGTATTAACTTTAGTGAAGTTCATAGATTAATTTTTGAAAACAAGAAATATGAAAGAGTTAAGCTATATGGCAGCGTAATTAATTCCATGTACCTTACACATAAAGATAAAATTTGTGTTATGAAACTTACGAGTGATTTACTAAATGATTTTTCAAATAAAGCTTCTGATACTTCAGATATTATTTCAATAGGTATGGAAATAGATACAGTTGAAGTAGCTATATTATTAAAGGAAATGTCTGAAGGAGTAAAAATTAGTTTAAGATCAAAGTCAATTGTTGATGTTAGAAAAATAGCTGAAGCCTTCGGTGGTGGTGGACATACTCGTGCTTCGGGCTTATCCATAGATAAAAATATAACTGAGGTTGAAAAAATTATATTAAATGCTGTTGAAAATGAGTTGGTATAATGGATGGAATAATAAATGTATATAAACCCTTAGGTGTAACTTCTTTTGATGTTGTTAAAAAAGTTATGAAATTAGCTAAAACGAAAAAAGTTGGTCATACTGGGACTTTAGACCCTCTTGCAGCTGGCGTGCTGCCAATTTGTATTGGACGTGCAACTAAAATAGTTGATTATATTATGTCTGAGAATAAGATGTATGTAGCAGACCTAATGCTTGGAATTAAAACTGACACCTATGATAGAGAAGGAACTATACTTAAAAAAAATGAAGTTAATTTATCAAATGATGAAATAATAGATGTAATAAATACTTTTATAGGTAACACTATGCAAGAGCCTCCAATGTATTCGGCTATAAAAATTAATGGTAAAAGGCTGTATGAGCTTGCTAGAAAAGGTATGGTTGTAGAACGTGAAAAAAGGCCTATAAGTATTTATGATCTTAATATTTTAGATATAAATTTACCCTTGATTAGGTTTAAGGTTACCTGCTCTAAAGGAACCTATATACGTAGTTTATGTAATGATATAGGTGATAAGCTTGGGGTAGGCGGTACCATGTGGAATCTAGAGAGAATTCAAACTGGACAGTTTAAAAAAGTTAATTCCCATGCTTTAGAGGAATTAACCTCTGAAAATTTAGAAAGCTTGCTTACTCCTATAGATGTAGCATTGGAATCCTATGATAAACTTATATTCTCCTGTAAACATGAAAATTTGCTGCTTAATGGAGTTAAAATCAATAATCCTTATATAATCGATAAAATTGACTTTAATAAATTATTTAGAGTTTATATAGATAATTCTAAGTTTATAGGCCTAGGGAAAAGGGATGAATTTGGATTTAAAGTTGTAAAATTATTAGTTTAGGAGCCTAACTTATGATAATAATAGAAGATAATTTTAATATAAAGCTAAATTATAAAACCTATATAGCTCTTGGAAGCTTCGATGGTTTACACATGGGGCACATGGGACTAATCAATAAGACTATTGAATTATCTAAAAAAAATAATGTAAAAAGTATGGTGTGTACCTTTAAAAACCATCCCTTAAACATTATTAGCAAATCAAAAGCACCTAAGTTAATAATGGATAATGATATAAAACTAAAGTTATTAGAAAGTTTACAGGTTGACATTGTAAATCTAGTAAACTTTAATAACGATTATATGAAAATTTCACCTGAAGACTTTATTATTAATATGATTAAGCATTATAATGTTCAAGGACTTATTGTTGGATTTAATTATAGATTTGGGTTTAAGAATACTGGTGATATTAAATTATTAAAAAAGTACAGCAAAAAATTGGGTTTTGAGCTTTATGTAATTGATTCAGTAACTTATGAAAATGAAGTTGTTAGCAGTTCGCGAATAAGAACCTTGATTCATGATGGTAAAATAACTGAAGCAAATAATATGCTTATAAAGCCGTTTATGTTAAAGGGTACTGTTGCTAGAGGGAAACAGCTTGGCAGAAAACTTGGTTTCCCAACTGCAAACCTTAATTATGACGAAAGTTTTATACTGCCCAAAAATGGAGTTTACGCTACTTTAGTAGAATATAAAAACTGTTTTTATAAGGGCATGACAAGTGTAGGGGTAAATCCTACGGTTCAGCTGAAAACTAAAACTATATTTATTGAAACTTATATTTTAGATTTTGATAAGAACATCTATGGTGAAGACATAAAAATATATTTTATTAAAAGAATGAGAGATGAAATTAAATTTAATTCCTTAGAGGAACTTATTGAGCAGCTTACAAAGGATAGATCTTTTGTAGAAAACGTAAAAATAGAAAATTTTACAGATAAATGCTAAAAAATAATTTACAATATATTTTTTATTTGTTATAATAACATTCGTGAACCTTAATCTATGAATTGCGAATTGCCAACGTAATGCCTGGATTAAAGGGCCTAATTTTTGGAGGTGTATATAATGGAAAAGGCAACAAAACTAGAAATTATCGAAAAATTCAAAAGACACGAAGGGGATACAGGTTCTCCAGAAGTGCAGATAGCTCTTCTTTCAGACAGAATCAGCCACTTAACTGAACATTTAAAAGAGCACAAGAAGGATCACCACTCAAGAAGAGGTCTTCTTATGATGGTAGGTAAAAGAAGAGGTCTTTTAAATTATTTAATGAAAGAAGATATTCAAAGATATCGTGATATTGTTGAAAAACTTGGATTAAGAAGATAATGAAGAGCGGGTCAACTCCGCTCTATTATTTTAAATTTATTAGACTAATATTTTATAATATATAAATTTAGGTAAATACTAATATTAGTGAACTTTGAAAGGAGGTAAATATATGAGTAATGTTTTAGAAACTAAAATTGCTGGAAGAACTTTAAAAATAGATCATGGCAAGGTTGGAGCGTTATCCGACTGCGCATTACTTGTTAGCTATGGCGATACAGTTATACTTGTAAATGTAAATGCCTCTGCTAAACCTAGAGATGGTATAGACTTTTTTCCTTTAAGTGTTGAATATGAAGAAAGACTATATTCCGTAGGTAAAATTCCTGGAGGATTTATAAAAAGGGAGGGCAGACCTTCTGAAAATGCAATACTGCACGGTCGAGCAATAGACAGATCTCTTAGACCTCTTTTCCCAAAAGGCTATAGAAATGATGTTCAGGTTATATGTACTGTTCTATCAGTAGAGTCAGACAATACCCCTGATATATTAGCAGTAAATGCTGCTTCAACAGCTTTATGCATGTCTAGTATTCCATTTTCTGATCCAGTAGCCGCTGTTTCAATAGGTCTAATTGATGGGAACTTCATTACAAATCCTACTGCTATTCAAAGAGAAAAAAGCAGTATGAATTTAACTGTTTGCAGTACAAAAGATCAAGTTATCATGATAGAAGCTGGTGGTGATGAAATACCAGAGGAAGTTATGTATAATGCCATTTTATTTGGATTTGATGAATGTCAAAAAGTTATAAGTTTCCAAGAAGAAGCCGTAATGAAATTTGGTAAAGAAAAGAAAGTACCAGAATTTTATAAAATACCAGAAAATATAGAAACAGAAGTAAAAGAATTTTCCTTTGAAATAATAAAGGAAGCTATGTACATAACTGATAAGGATAAGAGAAACTTAGCTATAGACGAAGCTAAAGCTAAGATTTCTGAAGCATTTTCTGAGAAGTATCCTGATAATGCTGCTGATATAGCGGAAATAACTTACAAATTACAAAAGCAAATAGTAAGAAATATGGTACTTAATGATAAGAGAAGACCTGATGGAAGAATGTTTGATCAGGTTAGACCTTTAGGATGCGAGGTTTCATTATTACCAAGAACTCATGGCACAGGTCTTTTTACAAGAGGCTTAACTCAAGTAATGACTGTTGCAACCATTGGCGCTCTTGGAGAAGTTCAAATATTAGATGGTCTTGGTGATGAAGAATTTAAGAGATATATTCATCATTATAATTTCCCTTCCTATAGTGTTGGTGAAGTAAAACCTTTAAGAGGACCTGGAAGAAGAGAAATAGGGCATGGTGCTTTAGCAGAAAAAGCTTTAGAGCCATTAATACCTTCAGAAGAAGAATTCCCATATACAATCCGATTAGTTTCTGAAGTGCTAAGTTCAAATGGTTCTACCTCACAAGCAAGTATCTGCGCAAGTACTTTAGCATTACTTGATGCAGGTGTCCCAATTAAAAGACCTGCCGCTGGAATAGCTATGGGACTCGTAACAAGCGAAGATTTATCACAAGAAGAAATACTTACAGATATTCAAGGCATTGAAGACTTCTTTGGAGACATGGACTTTAAGGTTGCCGGAACTGTAAATGGAATTACAGCAATACAAGTAGATACAAAACTTCATGGTCTTTCTAAAAATGTTATTAAAAAAGCTATAGATGATGCTAGAAAAGCTAGACTATTTATATTAGAGAAAATAAATGCTTGTATTCCTGAAGCTAGAAAAGAATTATCTCCTTATGCACCTAGAGCTTACACTATGACCATAGACCCTGAGAAAATTAGGGATGTTATTGGAACTGGTGGAAAGACTATTAATAAGATAATAGCTGAAACTGGTGTAAAGATAGATATAAATGATGATGGAAAGATATTTGTTATGTCAAATGATGGTCCTAGTGCTCAAAGAGCATTAAAAATCATTGATGATTTAACAAGAGATGTTAAGCCAGGAGAAATTTATCTTGGAAAAGTAACTAAAATTGCTAACTTTGGCTGTTTTGTAGAAATACTTCCTGGTAAGGAAGGTCTTGTTCATATATCAAAGCTTGACTTTGCTAGAGTAAATAAAGTTGAAGACATTGTTTCAGTTGGAGATGAAATATTAGTTAAGGTTACAGAAATAGATAACCAAGGACGAATAAATCTTTCAAGAAAAGATGCTATAAAAGACTCAGAAAGCGAAGAAGTTGAAGTTGAAAAATAGAAGGGCATCACTGCCTTTTTATTTTTTGCAAGTAATTGAATAAATTACTATTTATTTTGACTATAAAAAATACCAGCATGAGGAATAACAGGAGGATAAGATGTATAATATTTTTACATTAGATAACGGATTAAGAGTTGTAGTTGAAGATATAAAATATGTTAATTCAATAAGTGTTGGTGTTTGGATAGAAAACGGCTCAAGAAACGAAGATTTAATAAATAATGGTATTTCACACTTTATAGAACATATGTTTTTTAAGGGCACAAATAACAGAACTGCTAAGCAAATAGCAGAGGAAATAGAAGATGTTGGCGGGCAGATAAATGCTTTTACAGGAAAAGAGGCAACCTGCTTTTATATTAAAGCACTTGATTCTCATTTAGAACTTTCTATGGATATTTTGTCAGATATGCTTTTTAACAGCAAATTTTCACCTGAGGATATAGAAAAAGAAAAAGGCGTTGTTATTGAAGAAATAAATATGAGTGAGGATCAGCCTGAAGATGTGCTGTCTGATTTACACAGTGAGGCTATATGGGAAAAAGACTCTATTTCGCTTCCAATACTTGGTACCTCCGAAACTGTAGGCTCATTTTCTAGAGAACAAATTTTAGATTACATTTCGAAGTACTATATACCTGAAAAAGCTGTAATCTCAATTTCAGGTAATGTGAATTTAAATTATGCTGAATCCTTAGTAGATAAGTTTTTTGGTAATTGGAATAATAAATCACACCTTATAACTGACTATTCAAAGCCAGCTATATATAGAAATCATCTATATAAGTTCAAAGATATTGAGCAGCTTCATATAAGCCTTGGTCTACATGGTTTAGAAACTGGAAATGAAGACATTTATGGTCTGCTTTTACTTAACAATATGTTAGGCGGCGGTGCCTCTTCAATTTTATTTCAAAAGATCAGAGAAGAAAGAGGCCTATGCTATACCATTTATTCCTATCTTTCATCTTTTATGAATACTGGTGTTCTTAGCATATACACCGGGTTAAATTCGAAATATGCGCTGGAAGTTATAGATTTGATCAATGATGAGCTTTATAATTTTACTAAACAGGATATTGGTGAAGAAAAGCTTTTAAAATTAAAAGAGCAGTTAAAGGGAAATTATATTTTGGGTCTAGAAAGTACTAGCAGTAGGATGTTTAGTAATGGCAAATCCGTATTATTTTTAAATAAGATTAATAAGCCAGTAGATATTATTAATAAAATAGATGCTGTAACTATAAATGATCTTATGGATATTATGAATAAAACATTTACGAAAGGTATCCAAAATTCTGCCTTTGTTGGTCAGGGGATAACTATGGATGCAGTCATAAATAAAATAGAAGGTGATACAATTGCTTTTAAAAATAAAAAAAGTGAAAGAATTTAAAAACTTACCAACTCCAAGTTATATGACAATAGGTTCTGCAGGAATGGACTTATACGCAGCTATAGATGAGCCAATAACATTAAAAACACTTGAAAGAGTAACCTTGCCTACAGGAATATGCATAGAGCTTCCAAAAGGTTATGAGGCTCAAATAAGACCCCGCAGCGGCCTCGCCTCTAAACACGGCATCACTCTCCTAAATTCCCCAGGAACAATTGATTGGGATTATCGTGGAGAAATAAAAATAATATTAATAAATTTAAGTTCAGAGGAGTTTACAATTAATAAAGGTGATAGAGTTGCACAAATGGTCATTAATAAAATTGTAACGCCAATAATAGAAATTGTTGAGGAAGTTACAGAAACTACTCGAGGCTCAAATGGTTTTGGCTCTACAGGAGTATAGTAATAAACTATTCGTACCTTTCATATATTTTATTAAAAAGATGAAAGGTACGGTGAACTATAATGAACGATAATATAAAATACTATAGTGAAATGGAAAGATATGAAATAATTAACATCAATGATGGTGAGAAGTATAATTACTTATCTAATAATGATATTGTTATTGATGAGAAAGGAAACCTAAAGTTTCTAATTCTTAATGATTCTAAAACAAGGTTCGGTTTTTTTGGTGGAAATGAATTCATTGAAGTCCCATGGGATTATGTCAAAAAAATTGGCTCTAAAACTATAATTATTGATGTAGATGAAAGTGTACTTAAAAAGACGAGGGCTTAATGGAGGTTTTACATGAAAATCTTGATACAAAAATTTGGTGGTACATCAGTATCAACCCATGAAAGAAGATTATTAGTAGTTAAAAAGATAATTAGTGCCATAGAAGAAGGTTATAGTCCTATAATAGTTGTTTCTGCTATGGGTAGAGCTGGTGAACCCTATGCAACAGACACCTTATTATCTTTAGTTCATAAAGATTTTAGAGATAAAAATCCTTTAGCATTAGATTTACTTATGAGTTGTGGAGAGCTAATAAGCTCGGTTGTACTTTGTGATGAACTTAGTAAATCCGGATTAGACCCCATTCCTTTAACTGGTGGACAATCTGGAATAATTACAGACTCAAATTTTAATAATGCCAATTTATTAAGAGTAGATACAAATAAACTTTTAAATATTTTAAACCAAAGGAAAGTACCAGTTATAACTGGTTTTCAAGGAAGCACTGAAGATGGCTATATAACAACCTTAGGTAGAGGCGGAAGCGATGTTACAGCCTCAATTTTAGGTGTAGCTCTAAATGCTGAGGAAATTCAAATATATACTGATGTAGATGGTATCATGACTGCAGATCCTAGAATTGTTTCAGACGCAACCTTAATTAAGGAAATTAGCTATAATGAAGTTTTTCAATTTGCTGACCAAGGAGCTAAAGTAATACATCCTAGGGCAGTTAATATAGCTATGAAGGGCAATATACCTTTAGTCATAAAGAACACCTTAAACAACTGTGAGGGAACTACAATTAATAGTATTGGGGCAATAGAAGATGATGGTATAATCACTGGAATAACACATATGAGCTCAAGAGTTCAAATTCAGGTAAAACTTCAAGATAATGATTTAAATGATAAATACTATGAAATTCTAGATTTGCTGGCTCAAAATTTAATTAGTATTGATTTAATAAATGTATTTCCTAACGAAAATATATTTACTATTGACAAAAAAGATATGAATAAATTCATCGATATAATGAATAATCATAAATTAAAGTTTTATTCTATTAATGAATGCAGTAAAATAGCTTTAATAGGAAGCAGAATCAGAGGTGTGCCAGGTGTTATGGCAAGAGTGTTAAAGGCTCTAACAAAGGCTAATATTGAGGTACTACAAACTGCTGATTCTCATACAACAATTTGGTGTTTAGTTGAAACAAAAAATACTGAAAATGCGATTAACGCGCTCCATAAAGAATTTAATTTAGGATAAAATTAATACATGTATATATAGAGTTTCCTAGGTAAAACTAAGTTTAAGGATATCCAAATTTTACGAACAAATATTTCATATAATTGGATTTCTAAACCTAGGAGGTATGTATATGTCAGAAGAAATGGAAAATAAGGAATTAGAAAATATAAAGGATCTTGGTGTGCAAAATATTCCTAAGAATGACGAAAGAATTCAAATACTCCCTATAATTGGTCAAATTGAAGGTCATCAAATGCTGCCACCCCAAACCAAAGCCACAAAATATGAGCACCTTATTCCACAGCTAATAGCCATAGAGACTAATAAAAATGTTGAAGGTATTCTAATAATCTTAAATACAGTAGGAGGAGACGTGGAAGCAGGTCTTGCCATATCTGAAATGATTAACAGCATTACTAAACCAACTGTATCTTTAGTAATAGGCGGAGGTCATTCTATAGGTGTTCCATTAGCAACATCAGCTAGTTTTTCCTTTATATCTCCATCAGCAACTATGATTGTTCATCCTATTAGGATGAATGGACTCATAATAGGAGTTCCTCAAACCTTCGAATACTTTAATAAAATGCAGGAAAGAATAAATGAATTTATTACTAGAACAAGTAAAATTAATAAAGTAACATTAAAAAAGCTTATGAGTGAAACTGACAATTTATTAAATGATATGGGAACCATTCTTATAGGAAATCAAGCTGTTGAATATGGTTTAATAGACAAAGTTGGCGGCATAAGTGATGCGTTAAAAAAACTTGATGAATTAATTGATGCTAAAAAAGAAACTTCAAAATAATCATAGGTTTACTCCTATGATTATTTTTTTAGAAAATCTATAAAAGGAAAATCAAAAATAATGTAGAATATAAAATATGGAACGAGGAAAAGGTTTTGTACAGGTAGGAGGGAATAAGTTGGCTAAAAAAAGTTCAAAGACAAGTATTAACAATGATATTTTAGGTTTATTTTATATTACTATAGGAATTCTTTCAGTATTTAGTGTTTTTTCGTCTAATACAGCAGGTATAATTGGCAGAGTTACAAGAAAATTTTTGATTGGTATGTTAGGCTTAGGTGCTTATTTATTTCCTTTCTTTATAATATTCATTGGTTTTTGCCTAATTATAAAAAAGGGAAATATTAATTTTAATAAAAAGTTTTATGGAATACTTTTACTATTAATAAATACTCTCTTATTAATTCAAATAGCAAATATGGAACCTTACTATAATTCCGAAAATGTTATGGATGGCATCTCTAAAATATATAATTCTGGCAGTATTATGCACGGTGGTATCATAAGTTATATAATTGATATTCCTTTAATAAAGTTGTTTGGTTTTATAGGAAGTTATGTAATATTTATTGCACTATATATAGTATCTTTTATTTTAATTTGGAAATTATCACTTTATGAGATAATAACAAAATTAAACTTTGATAAAGCTATCATTAAAAAAGATAAGGAGGAGAGACCTGCAAAGGATAATACTGAGGCTGCTGTTAATTCCTTAATAGCTTATGACTCAAATAAAGAAAATTATATTAAAAAACTAAACAATAAAATTAAAATAATTGATTTTATGAAATCTTCTGAAGAACCAGTGGAAAGCCCTAAGGAAATTGCAGTAGAAGACAACACTTCTGAAAACTTAAACCGTGAGCTAGAGGACGAAATTAATAAACATTCCTTAGATGTTGATTTGGAATATTTATATCCTACTACAGATCTCCTTAATGTAAACACTTTATCTAGGCTTAATAAAGAAGATAAAAAAGAACTTATAAGTAATGCAAGTAAGCTAGAAGAGACCTTGAATAGTTTCGGTGTGGATGCTAAGGTAGTTCAGGTTACTAAGGGGCCATCGGTTACAAGGTTCGAAATTCAACCAAGTGCAGGTGTAAAGGTAAGTAAAATTGTTAACCTTTCCGATGATATTGCCTTAAGTCTTGCTGCTTCTGGTGTAAGAATGGAAGCTCCTATACCAGGTAAGTCAGCAGTAGGAATCGAAGTTCCTAATAAAGAACTCACACCTGTATTTTTAAGAGAAGTACTAGAATCATCTGAATTTACTGGTTCTAATAAAAATCTTTCTTTCGCCTTAGGGAAAGATATAGCTGGTGCCTGTGTAGTTTCCGATTTAACTAAAATGCCTCATATGCTTATAGCAGGTGCTACTGGTTCTGGTAAAAGTGTGTGCATAAACACCCTTATAATAAGTCTTTTATATAAATATTCCCCAGAAAACGTGAAGCTACTCATGATAGATCCTAAAGTTGTAGAATTAAGCGTATACAATGGGATTCCACATCTTCTTATACCAGTTGTAACTGATCCTAAAAAAGCTTCTGCAGCACTTAACTGGGCTGTAAATGAAATGACCAGAAGATATAAGCTGTTTGCTGATAATAATGTTAGAAATATTGAAGGCTTTAATGAACTAGTAGACAAAGGTAAACTTCAGGATAAATTGCCTTGGATAGTAATAATCGTAGATGAGCTTGCAGATTTAATGATGGTCTGCCCAAATGATGTAGAAGACTATATTGGCAGACTTGCACAAATGGCAAGGGCAGCAGGGATGCATCTTGTTATAGCAACACAAAGGCCTTCTGTAGACGTTATAACAGGTGTTATTAAGGCAAATATACCATCAAGAATATCCTTTGCTGTTTCAAGTCAAATAGACTCTAGAACAATCCTAGATTCCTCAGGTGCGGAAAAACTGCTTGGAAAGGGGGATATGCTTTTCTACCCTGTAGGTGCTCCTAAACCAATGAGAATTCAAGGAGCCTTTATATCTGAGGAAGAGGTTGAGAAAGTAGTTAACTTTATTAAGAAGCAAGAAACCTTACATGAATATAGCACTGAAATTATGGAAGAACTAAATACAACTACTAGTAATGAAGGCAGTGAGGATATAGATAGTCTTTTAAGTGAAGCAGTAAAAATTGCTGCAGATTTGGGCCAAGCTTCCACTTCTCTGCTGCAAAGAAAATTAAGAATAGGCTATAATAGGGCTGCAAGGATTATAGAACAAATGGAACAATTAGGAATTATATCAGGAAAAGATGGAAGTAAGCCAAGACAATTATTAATTGATAAAGAAAGCGCCATAAATGGAGATTATATCAATAAAAACAGTTAAAAATTGAAATATTTATAATATACCACTTGTGAATTTAAATAAAGAGATTTAAAATAACTATGTATGCATCATATTTTCGGGAGGAACATAAGTGGTGGAAAGACTAAAATTTGGAATGGTAAGCTTAGGCTGTGATAAAAACAGAATTGATTCTGAAATGGCAATTAGTAAATTAAGTAAAAAATACGATTTGGTTATAGACCCAAAAGAAGCAAATATTATACTGGTAAACACTTGTGGATTTATAGAAAAGTCCAAGCAAGAATCTATAAATACCATATTAGAAATGGCAAAGTACAAGAAGTTGCATAAATGTGACATTTTGATAGTTACTGGTTGTCTAAGTCAAAGATATAAAGAGGAACTATTTACATTAATGCCAGAAATTGATATTATGTTAGGTGTAAATAATTATGATAACCTGCTTCAAAGTATTGATGACTTTTTAGCCAGCAAAGAGAAAACCTTTAAAATTGATTATAGTGATAGTTCACTTACAGAGGGAGATCGTGTACTTACTACTGGAAAAGCTACAGCTTATTTACGAATTGGTGAGGGATGCAACAATTTTTGTACCTATTGTGTTATTCCCAAAATCAGAGGTAAATATAGAAGCAGAAAAGTGGAAGATATTTTAAAAGAAGCCTCAAGTTTAGCTAGCCAAGGTGTAGTTGAATTTATTTTGGTAGCTCAGGACACAACAATGTATGGTATTGACCTTTATGGGAAGAAGTGTTTAGACGTTTTAATAAGAGAACTATCTAAAATTGAGGGACTTAAGTGGATAAGACTATTATATTGTTATCCCGAAGAAATAACACCAGAACTTATTAATGAAATTTCTTCAAATCCTAAGGTATGCAAATATATAGATATGCCTATTCAACATATAAACAATAATGTTTTAAAGAGAATGAACAGGAGAGGCCGTAAGGAAGATATTATTACAAGTATTGTTGAAATGAGAAGAAACATACAAGGTTTAATTTTAAGAACATCCTTAATTGTTGGGTTCCCAGGAGAAACAGAAGAAGAGTTTAAAGAATTAAAAGAATTTGTAGAAAAAGTTAAATTTGATAAACTTGGTGTTTTTAAATATTCTAGAGAAGAAGATACTCCGGCAAGTAAAATGGAGGATCAAGTTTTAGAAGAAGTAAAAATTACGCGTGAAAGAGAATTAATGATTCTTCAGCAGTCAATCTCTGCTCACATAAATAGTGAGAAAGTAGGCAGAGACTATGAGGTTCTTGTTGAAGGTAAAAGCGGCGAATATTATCATGGTAGAAGCTATGAAATGGCTCCTGATATAGATGGAGAGATTTATTTTAAGAGTAATAATGAGTTAACAATTGGAACTATTACAAATGTAAAAATAACCTCAAATGAAGAATATGATTTAATGGGAGTTGAATGTAATGAATCTTGCCAATAAACTAACTCTAATACGTATATTTTTAATTCCGATATTTTTAGTTTTTGTAGCTGTAAATTCTATACCCTATGGCAAGATAATTGCAACTGCTGTTTTTGTCCTTGCTGCTCTTACAGATAAACTTGATGGCTACATAGCTAGAAGCAGGAATCAAATAACAAGGTTTGGAAAATTTATGGACCCTTTAGCTGATAAGCTGCTAGTTACAGCTGCTTTAATATCTCTAGTTGAATTTCAATTAATACCAACATGGGTTGCAGTAATTATAATTGCACGTGAATTTGCAGTTACTGGATTAAGATCATTGGCTGCAGCTGAGGGAATAGTTATAGCTGCCAGCTGGTGGGGAAAAATTAAAACTGTAATTCAAATAATTGCTATTGTATTTGCACTAATAAGTTTAAATTACAGGGGTTTATATTTTGCTGAAATTTCTAATTTAATAATGTATCTAGCAGTAATTGTCACTTTATTATCAGGATTTGATTATTTTATTAAGAATAAAGATGTAATTAGAACAGATAAATGATTAATATTTTGTAACTTGGTTATAATTTTAAAAAGTTCCTAAAAAATACTTAGGAACTTTTTATATAGAGTTGACTAAAAATAAATTATATTATATAATTAAACAGAACTTATGTTCGTAAAATGAAAGGATGTGAACCCAAAAGGGAATACATATGGATAGTGAAAAATTAAAAGCCATTGAAATTGCTATGGGACAGATTGAGAAACAATTTGGTAAAGGTTCAATAATGAAGCTTGGTGAACATAATGTTATGAATCTAGATGCCGTTTCTACAGGATGTCTAGATTTAGATATCGCTTTAGGTATAGGCGGTGTCCCTAAGGGAAGAATTATAGAAGTTTTCGGACCTGAATCTTCAGGTAAAACAACTATAGCTTTACACATAGTTGCAGAAGCACAAAAAAATGGTGGTGCTGCAGCTTATGTAGATGCAGAACATGCTTTAGATCCTGCTTATGCAAAAGCTTTGGGTGTTGATATAGATAATCTAGTAATATCTCAGCCTGATACTGGAGAACAGGCACTTGAAATTACTGAAGCTCTAATTCGCTCTGGGGCAATAGATGTTATAGTAATTGACTCAGTAGCTGCCTTAGTTCCTAGAGCAGAAATAGATGGAGAAATGGGTGACTCCCATGTAGGACTTCAAGCAAGACTTATGTCTCAAGCACTAAGAAAGCTTGCTGGATCCATAAACAAATCAAAATGTGTAACCATTTTTATAAATCAGTTACGTGAAAAAGTTGGCATAATGTTTGGTAATCCTGAAACTACACCTGGTGGTAGGGCACTTAAATTTTATTCATCTGTAAGGCTTGATATAAGAAAGATTGATACAATTAAACAAGGAGACGACGTTGTCGGTAATAGAACAAGAGTTAAGGTTATAAAAAACAAAGTTGCTCCACCATTTAAGCAGGCTGAATTTGATATTATGTATGGTCATGGTATATCAAGAGAAGGAAATGTATTAGATGTTGGAGTTAGAGAAGATATTATTCAAAAGAGTGGGGCTTGGTTCTCTTACCAAGATACAAGACTAGGTCAAGGAAGAGAAAACGCAAAGCAATATTTAAAAGAAAATGAAGATATTTTACTTACAGTAGAAAATAAAATTAGAGAAAAATATAATCTTCCAATATCTGGTACTAAAGCAAATGATCTAAAAGAAGAAAAGGTTACTAACAATAAAAAGCAACAGCAGGCATAGCAATCATTTTATGTGTATTTAATATGCATGTTTGAAGGCTTAGGTTATTTTATTTGTCTTGACATCATATTGAAACTAATATAAAATAGAATACAAATACTGGTTTAGCACATTCAAAGTATTACCAATTAAATAAATATGACACCTTTTTAGGCTTTATTTCATAGTTTTATATGTAAAAAAAGCAAAGGAGGTGTTAAATATGCCATTATCACAAGGGACTATATTTGGCATTATTATCACTATTGCAGTAGTTTTATTTACTGTGATTTATGTAAGAAAAAATATATCTCAGGCGAAGATTTCAAAGGCCGAAGAAGAAGCTAAACAAATTCTTGAGGGAGCTTCAAAAGAAGCCGAATCATTAAAAAAGGAAGTTATTCTAGAAGCTAAAGAAGAAACTCATAAACTAAGAACTGATTTTGAAAAAGAGTCAAGAGATAGAAGAAATGAAATTCAAAGACTCGAAAGAAGATTGATGCAGCGTGAAGAATCTTTAGACAAAAAAAGTGAAATGCTGGAAAAAAGAGATGAGAGTTTCAATAAGAAACAGCAAGAAATTGTAGCTTTAGAGTCAGAAGTTCAAAATCTATACACTCAGCAAAGAGAAGAGCTTGAGAGACTTTCTGGTTTAACATCAGAAGAAGCAAAACAAATTTTATTAGATGAAATTAAAAAAGAAACGAAACACGATGCCGCTATTATGATTAAAGACATTGAAACAAGAGCAAAAGAAGAAGCGGATAAAAAAGCAAGAGAAGTCATAACTTGTGCTATTCAAAGGTGTGCTGCAGACCATGTTGCTGAAACAACTGTTCATGTAGTTAATCTTCCAAATGATGAGATGAAGGGAAGAATTATAGGTAGAGAGGGTAGAAATATTAGAACCTTAGAAACTTTGACTGGTATTGATTTAATAATCGATGATACTCCAGAAGCTGTAATTCTATCCGGTTTTGATCCAATAAGAAGAGAAGTAGCAAGAATAGCCTTAGAAAAATTAATTGTAGATGGTAGAATTCATCCTGCAAGAATTGAAGAAATGGTTGAAAAAGCTAAAAAAGAAGTTGAAAACAGCATTAAAGAAGAAGGCGAACAAGCAACTTTTGAAACTGGAATACACGGTTTACATTCGGAGCTTATAAGACTTCTTGGAAGGCTAAAGTATCGAACTAGCTATGGCCAAAATGTTTTAAAACATTCCATTGAAGTTGCTTATTTAGCAGGATTGATGGCCGCCGAATTAGGCTTGGATGTTAATATAGCTAAAAGAGCAGGTTTACTTCACGATATAGGCAAAGCTGTAGACCACGAAGTTGAAGGACCACATGCTTTAATAGGGGCAGAAATAGCTAAAAAATATCATGAGTCCGCAATAATTGTAAATGCAATTGGTGCTCACCATGGAGATTTGGAGTTTCTTTCTATGGAAGCTGTGCTAGTTCAAGCAGCTGACGCAATATCTGCTGCAAGACCTGGAGCAAGAAGAGAGACTTTAGAAGCCTATATAAGAAGGCTTGAAAAACTAGAGGAAATTGCAAACGAGTATGAAGGTGTAGAAAAATCCTTTGCAATACAAGCAGGCAGAGAAATAAGAATTCTCGTTAAACCTGAAGAAGTTGATGATGTAGCTTCTATTGAATTGGCAAGAGATATTGTTAAGAAAATAGAAAGCGAGCTAGAGTATCCTGGACAAATTAAGGTTAATGTTATTAGGGAAACTCGTGCAATTGAATATGCAAAATAAACATATAATTTTAGGCCACTGAATTTTTCAGTGGCTTATATTATATGCATATTAATAAAATTAAAGATGCTTTTTATAAAAATCATTTACAACAGGAATACTAAATGGTATATTATAATAAAGTGAAAGTATTCCTTCATTTTTTAAAAAACAGGTGTTTATCATGCAGTTTTCAGATTTACATATTCATTCTAGATATTCAGATGGAGCATTATGGCCGGAGGAAATAATTAAAATTTCATATAATAAAGGACTTAAATGTATATCTATTACAGACCACGATACTATTGACTCTCAAAATGCTATTGACAATATAACAGATAATTTTGAGGTGAAAGTAATTCCTGGTGTGGAACTTAGTACGGAATATTTGTGTAGAGAAATTCATATTTTAGGCTACTTTATTGATTATAAGAATATTGATTTGATATCTAATTTAGAAAAAGTTAAAGTTTATAGAAAAAATAGAGCTATAGATATTATTTCTAAGTTACAACTGCTAAATATGAATATAAGCTTTGATGAAATAAGTATAAATAATAGTTGTATTGGCAGACCACATATTGCAAAAGCTTTAGTTGCTAAAGGTTATGTAAATAATACAAAAGAAGCTTTTCATCAATTTCTTATAAAGGGAAAGCCAGCATATGTAGAGCGATACAAGATTAATTATAAGGATGCTTTAAAATTAATCTGTAATTGCGGCGGTGTTCCTGTTTTAGCTCATCCTGGGGAAGTTTATAAAGGTATACAAATAGAGGCTTTAATTAAAGAATTTAAAGTGTATGGACTTAAAGGGCTTGAAGTGTATCATCCTGCACATTCAATTACCCAAACAAATAAATTTTATAATCTTGCAAAGAAATATTCTTTGGCTATAACTGGGGGAAGTGACTGCCACGGAGTGGAACATCAAAAGGAACTTCTTCTTGGAAGCTGCGGATTAAGTGAAGAATTAACTAATAAATTTTTAAAACTAAAGTATACTTAACATGGGAGGGCTTTACAATGAATTTATCAAAAAAAGCAGAGCAGATTTCACCTTCATTAACACTGGCAATTGATGCTAAGGCTAAAAAAATGAAGGCAGAAGGTATTGATGTTATAGGTTTTGGTGCTGGAGAGCCAGATTTCAATACTCCATTAAATATTCAAGAAGCTGCTATTAAGGCAATAAAAGAGGGTTATACAAAATATACTCCTACCTCTGGAATAAAAGAATTAAAGGAAGCTATTTGCAAGAAATTTGGTGATGATAATAAATTGTTTTATAAACCTTCACAAATAATAGTATCAACAGGTGCAAAACAATGCTTAGCAAATGCATTTCAAGCAATCTTAAACCCCGGTGATGAGGTAATTATTCCATGTCCTTATTGGGTTAGTTACCCCGAACTAGTTAAACTTGCAGATGGAGTGCCAGTTTTTATTGAAACAACTGAAGAAAATAAATTTAAATATTCTGTAGACAAGCTTAAGAAAGCCATTACACCAAATACTAAAGCTATTATTGTAAATAGTCCAGGAAATCCAACAGGTACAGTTTATACTAAAGAAGAATTGATGGATATTGCACTGTTTGCAAAAGAAAATGATCTAATTATTATTTCTGATGAAATATATGAAAAATTAATTTATAATTCCGACATACAGCATATAAGCATTGGTGCATTATCAGAGGATGCTTATAATAGAACCATTACTATAAATGGCGTATCTAAATCCTATGCAATGACAGGTTGGAGAATTGGTTATGCAGCTTGCGGAAGTGAGAAAATAATAAAGTTAATGACAAATATTCAAAGCCACTATTCTTCAAATCCAAATTCTATTGCTCAATATGCATCTTATGAGGCCTTAGTTGGGAATCAGGATTCTATGAAACATATGATTGAAGAATTTAAAAAACGTAGAAACTACATGGTAGATAAAATAAACAAAATGAAATATATTTCCTGTATAAAACCTGAGGGTGCATTTTATGTAATGATAAACATATCTAAGATATTAGATAAAAAAGTTGATGGAAGGCTAATTGAAACTTCACTAAACTTTTCAGACATACTACTTGAAAAAGAAAATGTGGCAGTAGTTCCTGGATGTGCCTTTGGTGTTGATAATTATGTTAGATTGTCCTATGCTACTAGTTTAAATAATATTGAAATAGGTTTAAACAGAATTCAACATTTTCTTAACATCCTATAAATATAATAAAACGTTATATATAGTAATAATAAAATAGTATTTTAAATCATATAATACAGAAAAAGGTAAAATTAATCAGCTAATTCATTTTGCCTTTTTCTGCATTACTTTAAAATAGTAAAGTTATCATTGTAAAATTATAAAAAAATGCTATAATAGAAATGTTAGGTATTATAATTAGGTAGAGGTGATGAAAGTGGTAACAAAAGAGGTTATAGTTAAAAATTCAACAGGACTTCACGCTAGACCAGCAACTTTATTAGTTAAAAAAGCTTCTTCTTTTAAGTCTGACGTAAGTATAGAATTTAACGGAAGAAAAGCTAATGTAAAAAGTTTAATAGGCGTATTATCCTTAGGAGTGACTAAAAACTCAAATGTAAAGGTTATAGCTTCAGGCGATGATGAGAACTTAGCTGCAGAAGAAGTAGTTAAATTAATAGAATCCTTAGAAGAATAATATAAAATAGATAAAGGCTCAATTGAGCCTTTATTTATTTTATCTTTTTTCTAGTCTTTAACAAAAATAATAGAATATCAATTCCTGCAACACCAATTAGTATGTATATTATTCTTGCCAATAACTGCAGATGATTTCCCACAATTGTGCGTACTAAATCTAACCCAAATAGGCCAAAGAGTCCCCAGTTTAAGGCCCCAAATATAACAAGTATACATGACACCTTGTCTATTAAATTTACTTTATACATAATTCCCTCCAAATATAATTATCTAGTAAATTATATTATTAAAATTAACAAATAATACTTATATAATTAAATTCAAATATTAATTACGAATATTAAAGCTATAAAATTAAATATTATTATGATATAATATGAATATTGTTGTTAGTAATATTATTATTATACGGAGGTAAAAGTTCTAAATGACCTTATACGAGTAGTTTGCGAGGTAAAAGTCCTAAATTGACTTTTACGGGTAATTAGTGAGGGTCAGCGAACATCTTAAGTTACCCAGTGCCCGAAGGGGAGCGAGCGGGCTAATCTACTCAGTGTGACCACTAAAAGGAGGAAAATTTAATATGAGAGAAGAATATAATTCACCTTTGACAAGTAGGTATGCTTCAAAAGAAATGTCCTATTTGTTTTCTGACGAAAAGAAATTCAAAACCTGGAGAAGGCTTTGGACTGCTCTTGCTGAAGGAGAACGAGAGTTAGGTCTTGATATAAGCTTATTACAAATTGAAGAATTAAAAGCAAACATTGAAAATATAAATTATGAAGTAGCAGAAAATAGAGAAAAAGAAACTAGACACGATGTAATGAGTCATGTTTATGCCTATGGCGTTCAATGTCCAAGTGCTAAAGGTATAATTCATTTAGGAGCTACTAGCTGCTATGTAGGAGATAATACAGATTTAATTGTTATGAAAGAAGCTCTTATTATTATTAAAAATAAGATTATAAAGACTATTTATAATCTATCTAAGTTTGCTCTTAAGTATAAGTCATTACCTACACTAGGTTTTACGCATCTGCAGCCTGCACAATTAACTACAGTAGGGAAAAGAGCTACTTTATGGATTCAAGATCTATTAATGGATCTAGAAAATCTTGAATTTGTAATAAATTCACTTAAGTTTAGAGGTGTTAAAGGCACTACAGGAACACAAGCAAGTTTTATGGAGCTCTTTAATGGAGATGAAGCAAAAGTTAAAAACTTAGATAGGTTAGTAACAGAAAAAATGGGCTTTAAAGAAAGCTTTCCAGTTACAGGGCAGACCTATTCCAGAAAGGTTGATTCAATTACATTAAACACGCTTTCTGAAGTCGCGCAAAGTGCTTATAAGTTCAGCAATGATATAAGACTACTTCAAAGTATGAAAGAAATTGAAGAACCCTTTGAGAAGAATCAAATCGGCTCAAGTGCCATGGCTTATAAGCGAAATCCTATGAGATGCGAAAGAATAGGTGCATTAGCAAGATATATAGTTGTAGATGCATTAAATCCTGCAATTACAGCTTCAACCCAGTGGTTTGAGAGAACCTTAGATGATTCTGCAAATAAGCGTCTTTCGGTTTCTGAGTCTTTTTTAGCACTAGATGGTGTGTTAAATTTATATATAAATGTTTCTGAGAATTTGGTGGTATATGATAAAGTAATAGCTTCCCATGTAAATAACGAACTTCCTTTTATGGCAACAGAAAATATCTTAATGGAAGCTGTAAAACGCGGCGGTGATAGGCAAGAACTTCATGAAAGAATTAGAACCCATTCCATGGAAGCTTCAAAAAGAGTAAAGCAAGAGGGTCTAAATAATGATTTGCTTAGCAGAATAATTACAGATTCTGTTTTTAATATGTCAGAAGAAGAAATTATGTCAATACTAGATACTCAAAAATTTATAGGTAGAGCTCCCGGTCAAGTTGAGGATTTTATAACACATTATATAAATCCAATTCTAGAAAAAAATAAAGCTGCATTAGGTATAACATCAGTTATATCTGTTTAAAAAAAAGTAAAAATAAAATTAGAAAATAATAGATTTTTAGAAGCTGAGCACGTTGTTTCAGCTTCTTTTTTTATAACATTTAATGATTGATAAATTAACAATTATACCCAGAATAATTAACAGGTTGTGATTTACATAATATGGTATACTTATGCATTTCCTGTACTAATTTATTTTGTTTAATAAATAATACAGATAATGGTAATTACTTTGATAAATGATAACGTATGTCAATTGATAGATATAAAAATATATGTTAGATAATGTAAAAATATGCTTATAGCTTTAAAACAGCTTAAAACCACTTATAATCAACCAATAATGTTTTTTGAGCAATATTATAAGTATATAGAGAATAATGGCATAGAATCAAATTTAACGATATATATCTGTTTTTGTCGAGAAATTCGTAGCAACGAATTTCGCTAAATGTATATTTAGCGAAATTAGCTAGACTTGCGAAGTAATATTTGGTATAATATTCATGAGGTGAGATTTATTATGAAAAACCGCTATGAATTAATTGAATATAATTCCAAAGATAAAGAAATATTAAGCAAAACAAAATTGTTAAAAGAAGATGTAGATAAAATAGAAGAGCTAAAATTTCAATTTAAAAGCAATAACTTCTACCCTGTAATAGAGGATATATATAAATTTCATAAAAATAATTACAATACTACTGATTTATCAAATATATTTGGAGTAAGTACAAGGCAGATACAGATTATATTAAAAAATCTTGGACTAAACAGAAATCATTCTGAAGCTCAGCTTATTTCTGTAAATAGAAATGATAATACAATTGTACTGCCATATAAAGCTAAAGCTGTAATTTTAAATGAAACCGTAATACCTGAAAGGCTTGAGGAATTCTTGAATTATTTATCTGTAATTAGAGGTAGATCCAATAATACTATTGATGGTTATAGAATAGATTTATCTCTCCTGCTTAAATTTTTAAAAATTTATAAAAAGTTCTATCCAAAAGATACACCTTTAGAAGATATACTAATAAGTGATATTGATGATAATTTTATAAAGTCTATAAAGCTTTCAGATCTTTATGCATTTTTAGCCTATGTTGAAAGAAATAGAAATAACAGTGCCTATGCTAGAGCTAGAAAAGTAGCCTCAATTAAATCTTTTTTTAAGTATCTAAATACAAAGACTAAAATTTTAAATGAGAACCCTGCTTCTGACCTAGAAACTCCAAAAACTGATAGAAGAAACCCAATATATCTTACACTAGATGAAAGTAAGGAGCTTTTAGCTTCAATTGATGAGAATTCTAAATATCCTATGAGAGACTTTTGTATTATTACACTTTTTCTTAATTGCGGTTTAAGACTTTCAGAACTTTGTAGTATTAATATATCTAAAATTAAAGATGATATATTAACTGTAATAGGAAAAGGAAATAAAGAAAGGACTATTTATTTAAATCATGCCTGCTTAAAGGCAATCTCTCAATATCTAATCGAAAGAAATTCCATGGATATTTTACCCGGCTATAAGGATGCCCTTTTTATAAGCAGTCAGAAACGTAGAATAAATAAAAAATCTGTGGAGCTTATAGTCGCTAAATACATAAAGGCAGCAGGTCTTAATAATGATAAATATTCCCCTCATAAATTAAGACATACTGCTGCAACCTTAATGTACAAATATGGAAATGTTGATATTAGAAGTCTTCAAAAGATACTTGGTCACGGAAATGTGTCTACAACTCAAATTTATACCCATGTTGATGATGAAAAATTAAGGGAAGCTGTAAAATTAAACCCTTTAAATACAGAAGAGTAAGATTTTTTCTTACTCTCCCCTCCCTTTATTTCTGTTACTTTAATTTTTATGCTTTGATAAATTAATGAAGCCAGGAAATTCCTCATAACTTTCTAATGTTTCTTCATCATCCATCAAATCTTTTATTTCTCTGATATCATCAATGTAATCCCACTCTATTTCATCTTCTGAAACACTATTTCCCTCAATATGAAGCTTATCATTTTCTTCGTAATCCATAAGCTCCTTATTATCTTCAAAGATTTCATCAATATTAATGGCCTTCATGTCGTAGCCTTCTAGCTCTAGACATTTACCACAATTATTACATTTCTTCTTTGGATTTAAATCACATATATCGCACTCACCGCAATCATCACAGACCTTGGCTTTATTAAAAACACATAATTTATTCATAAAATTTACCACCTTAACTATTGTTTACGTAGCAATTATATCAAAGTATTTTTAACAAATCAACCATAAAAAAGAACACTAGTTTGATATTGTTAAAATGATATGATATAATCTTTGTAAAGATTGTGAGGTGATAAATATGCTTGAAGGTAAAAATAATAAACAGCATGAAATATATGAATACATAAAAAATTCAGTACTTAATAAAGGTTACCCACCCTCTGTAAGAGAAATATGTGATGCAGTAGGCTTAAGGTCCACCTCTACAGTTCATGGTCACCTAGAAAGGTTAGAAAAGAAAGGACTAATTAAAAGAGATCCTACTAAGCCTAGGGCCATAGAATTAATGAAAGAAAGCGTTACAAAGAGAGAAATAATCGATATACCTATTATAGGAAAAATAACAGCTGGGCTTCCCATTCTAGCGGTTGAAAACATAGAAGATACATTTTCCATACCACTAAATTTTATAAAAAATAACAACGAACTTTTTATACTAAATGTATCAGGAACAAGTATGATTGAAGCTGGAATTTACGATGGTGACATGGCTATAATTGAGAAATGTAATACTGCCTCAAATGGAGAAATTGTAGTTGCATTAATTGAAAACGAAGCTACCTTAAAGAGATTTTTTAAGGAAAAAGATCATATTAGGCTGCAGCCAGAAAATAGCACAATGGAGCCTATAATCGTGAAGGACTGCCAAATACTTGGCAAACTTGCAGGAATTTATAGAAGCTACTAATATTAATGAAATTAATAGCATCCATATGAGAAATTACTTATTTATAAATTAATAAGTAATTTCTCATATGGATGCCATTTATATTTTATAGAATTTTTGAAAGAGAAATTAAAACCCCTATTTTTACATGGTCAAAGGTTAGTCCGCCTTGAAGGTAAGCTATATAGGGTTCTCTAATTGGTGCATCAGCAGATAACTCTATGGAAGCTCCCTGAATAAAGGCTCCTGCAGCCATAATAACTTGGTCTTCATAACCAGGCATATCCCAGGGCTCACATTGTACAAAGGAATCAATTGGTGAACCAGCTTGTATACCCTTGCAAAAATTGATTAGTTTTTCTTTATCATTAAACTTAATAGCTTGAATTATATCACTTCTTTTATCATCGAATTTAGGTAGAACCTCAAAACCTGCAAGTTCCATTATTTTAGAAGTAAATATGGCCCCTTTAACAGCCTCCATAGCTACATGTGGAGCTAAGAATAATCCTTGAAATAACTGTCTCATAACTCCGAAAGTTGAACCGCATTCACCTCCTATTCCAGGTATGGTAAGCCTGTAGGAAGCCTGAGTTACATATTCATTTTTACCAGCTATATATCCTCCTGTTGGAGCAATACCTCCCCCAATATTTTTAATAAGAGAACCTGCCACTAAGTCAGCACCTACATGAGTTGGTTCATATTTATCAATGAATTCCCCATAGCAATTATCTACGAAACAAATAATCTCAGGTTTAATTTTTTTAATAAATGTTATAATCTCTCCTATTTCTGATACAAGTAAGGATTTTCTCCAGCCATAACCTGTTGAACGCTGTATATGTATAAGCTTTATACTGCTATCCTTTTCTAATTGATTTTTTATTTCTTCCAAATTGACTTTACCATTTTCTTTTAAATCAATTTGCTTATATTTTACACCATATTCCATTAAGGATCCTATGTTTCTATTATCACTAATTCCAATTATATTATGAAGAGTGTCATAAGGAGTACCACAAATAGATAGCATTGTATCATTAGGTCTTAAATTACCAAATAAAGCTGCTCCAATTGCATGTGTTCCATTAACAAAATGAGGCCTTACAAGGGCACTTTCAGTTCCAAAAATTCTAGCATATACTCTGTCAAGAGCATCTCTACCTATATCGCCATAGCCATAGCCGCTAGAATTTGTAAAATGGGCATCGCTTATTCTTTCTTCCTGCAGCGCATTTAAAACTTTAATCTGATTATATTCCCTTATCTCATCATAATTTTTAAATTGTCCCTCTACTTCTTTTAGAGCTCCTTCATATAAATCCAAAATATAATCACTTATATTATATTTATTTTTAATTAAATCTTTTGTAACCTCTAACATTTTTATCCTCCAAAACGCATCTTCCTATGTTTTGCTTCTAAGCACATATATTAAACTAAATCTATATTTTTTCTTGTTTAGTCCAAAAATAATATTAACACAAATAAAATAAATAGGCAATTATGAAGGCATGTAAAAGAGTATGCCTTTTGCTAGACATACTCTTAATATTTTTAGAACTTTATGTTACATAGACTCTTCTTCGCTAGGTGGATTGTTAAACAATATTGGCTTAAGCGGCGTAATGGTAGAAACTGCATGCTTATAAATAAGCATCTGTCTTCCATCACAATCTAAAACAACTGTGAAACTATCAAAGCCTTTTACACTGCCTCTAATTTGAAATCCGTTTGTAAGATATATGGTAACAGGTATTTTATTCTTTCTGGCACCATTCAAAAATATGTCTTGAAGATTGTTAGCTGTTTTATTCATTAAATACCCCTCCTTATTACAGTAAATATATTTTTAATTATTAATTCTATATTTTTCTTAAAATTCCTTTAATAAATTATATTCTTTTTTGATTGAATATAGTTTAAAATATACTCCACTATATCATCCTCATTTTTAAAAGATCCCTTATCAATCCAATTGACCCTATTATCTTTTCTAAACCAAGTTAACTGTCTTTTGGCATAGTTTCTGCTCCCCTGCTTAATCATGTCTACGGCTTCAATAAAGCTAATCCGGCCTTCTAAATAAAATAGAATCTCTTTATAGCCTATACCCTTCATTGACTGCATATCTGAAGTATATCCCATTTCTTTAAGTTTAATAACTTCATCTACTAGTCCCTTTTCAAGCATAATATCTACCCTGGTATTGATTCTTTCATATAAAATGCTTCTATCCATAGTCAGAACAAAATAGTGCAGGTTATAAGGAATATTAAATATGTTTTCGTTATTATTAAATTCACCAATTGTCTTTCCTGTCAGCTTATGTACCTCAAGAGCTCTAACAACACGCTTTAAGTCATTAGGATAAAGTCTATTATAAGAATCAGTATCTACTTCTTTTAATAATCCATGGACATAATTCTTTCCTTTTTCAAGAGCTAATTCTTCTAGCTCTCTTCTAAAGTTTACATCCTTAACCGCCTCAGTAAAGCTGTAGTTATAGATAAGTGAGTTAATATATAATCCAGTTCCGCCAACTAGCATGGGTACCTTGCCCCTTGAAGTAATGTCATTAATGTATTTTTCGGCATCCCTTTTAAATTGTGCTGCGCTGTAGTTAATTTTAGGATCAATTATATCAATTAAATAATGAGGGATTCCACCCATTTCTTCTTTAGTTACTTTAGCAGAGCCTATATCCATGTACTTATAAATTTGCATGGAATCAACTGAAATAATCTCTCCATTTAATTTATTAGCTAATTTTATAGAAATAGAAGTTTTTCCTACTGCAGTGGGCCCGGCTATTATAATTAAATCCTTCAATACCATTACCTCCATCTTTTACTGTATTCTCTTGAACCTTTTTTCAAGTTCATTTAAGGTAATTTTAATGATTGTCGGTCTTCCATGGGGACAGGTGAACGGATTATCAATATACCTTAATTCTTCAATTAAGTGCTTCATTTCAATCAAAGAAAGTTTATTCTTGGCTTTTATAGCTGCCTTACAAGCAAGCTTTGCTATTTTATCATATTTTACCTCTGAGGCTTCCCCACTTCCCATAGTCTTTAAATTATCAATAATATTTAAAAACAAATTCTTAACTTGTATCTCACCTAGAATTATTGGAATCTCTCTTATATTTATAGTATTCTCTCCAAATTTTTCAATGTTAAAACCAGCATTCCTAAATATTTCTTTATTTTCATCATAAATCAAGTAATCTTGAAAATTCAATTCTAAAACTATTGGCGCAGCCAATACTTGTGCAGTTACTTCTCTATCTTTTAAGCTTTTATTATATTTTTCAAACAATATTTTTTCATGAGCAGCATGCTGATCTAAAATATATAGCTCATCGCCCTTTTGAGCTAAGATATAGGTGTTATTAAATTGTCCAATTACCTCAAGGTAAGGAAACTTTGCCTCTTTAGTAGGAGAATCTTTTATGATGTTATTAGGTTTAGATATTGTTTGAGCTTCATATAAGTTTTTGTTCTCATTAAAAAAGCCTATATCTTCATAAATATCTACCCTTGAATCCTTGCTAATACTATTTCCACCTGATGGTAATAGCATATCTTCACTTTTATTTACTTTTAAATCAATAGGTATTTGAACAGATGTCTTTTCATCATAGTTTCTCTCATTAATGCTTAAGATACTTTGAACTGGTATATTAAAGGTATCCTTTACTCCTTGTCTTAATGCCTCATGGACAGTGTCGAAAACAAGCTTATAAATAAACCTATCATCACTAAATTTAATTTCAGATTTAGTAGGATGTACATTTACATCTATAAGCTCCGGATAGATATCAATAAATAAAACAAAAAAAGGAAACTTATTAATAGTTAAAAAAGACTTAAATGCATTTTCCACTGCTGAGGTAATGGATTTATGTTTAATATATCTCTTATTAACAAATATACTTTGATTGTTTCTGCTGCCTCTGCTTATTTCGGCATTTCCAATATATCCATAAACAGAGGCAATATCCACGTGCTTTTCAAAGTTTATTATATTTTCACAAATATTCTTTCCGTAAATTGCCCTTATAGTATCTTTAATTTCATTTGTTGAAAAAGTAGTTAATACTTTGCTTCCATTATTCAGTATTTTAAAGGAGACCTTAGGGTTTACTAGTGCAAGTCTTTCAACAATATCATTTATCAATGCCGCTTCCCTTTGAGGTGATTTTAGAAATTTAAGTCTTGCAGGAACATTATAAAACAAATCCTCTATCTCTATAGTAGTACCTACATTACAACCCGCATCCTTTATATAATTTATTATACCACCATCAATTGATATCTCCTTACCAAACTGAAAAGCCTCCGATCTACTTATAAGTCTTACCTTGGAAACAGCTGCAATACTTGCAAGTGCCTCTCCTCTGAAGCCGAAGGTGTTTATTTTATAAATGTCTTCAATTTCATTTATTTTACTTGTTGCATGAGGTAAAAAAGCCTTTTCTATATCCTCCGGGTGAATACCATAACCATCATCTATAATCTTAATTAACTTATGTCCCCCTTCAGATATTTCAATAGTAATATTTTCAGCACCAGCATCTAAGCTGTTTTCTAATAATTCTTTAACTACGGAAAAGGGTCTTTCAACTACTTCTCCTGCTGCTATTTTGTTTGAAGTTTCCATACCCAAGACATTAATTCGTTTCAATTTATCACCTCTCTCAGTACTAAATTAGCCCATCGCTTCATTAAGAGTACTACTGTCTCTTTTAATTAATCTAAAATTACAAGGATTTTGCCTTGTTTATAATTTCATAAAGCTTATTAAAGCCTTCCATAGGAGTAAGCTCTAATATATTAAGGTCTTGTATTTCTTTAATTAAATTATTCTTTGAAATATCCTGAAAATTAAGCTGCATAATATTATCTAAGGAATCTACTGCTGCTTCTTTATGACTTCTATCTCTTTGATTCTTTTTGTTTTCTAAGCTTAAATGTTCTTCCTTAATATCAAAATTCCCATTTATTTTTATATTATCTTTATTTTCAAGTTCCTGTAATAGTTCCTTAGCTCTTATTATTAGTTCCTCAGGTAACCCTGCCAGTTTTGCAACCTCAATTCCATAGGACTGATCTGCTCCGCCCTCTACGATCTTCCTAAGAAAAACTATTTCGTTATTTATTTCTTTAACTGCTACTGAGTAATTTTTAACCCCTTTAATAGATGCTTCTAGCTTTGTTAGTTCATGATAATGTGTTGCAAATAATGTTTTGCATTTTATTTTTGAAGATTTACAGATATACTCTATTACAGCCCAAGCAATGCTCAGTCCGTCATAGGTACTTGTCCCCCTACCTACTTCGTCGAGTAATACCAGACTTTTATTTGTTGCGGATTTTAAAATGTTTGAAACCTCCCACATTTCAACCATAAATGTACTTTTTCCTGCAGAAAGATCATCTGATGCACCTATTCTTGTAAAAATTCTATCACAAACTGAAATAGAAGCACTTTTAGCTGGTACAAAGCTTCCTATATGTGCAAGAAGTGTAATTAAAGCAACCTGCCGCATATAAGTTGACTTTCCTGCCATATTGGGTCCTGTTATAAGAAGAAGCATGTTTTCTTTTGTGTCAATTGAGGTATCATTTGAAACAAAGCTTCCTGTTTGTATTATTTTTTCGATAACTGGGTGCCTTCCTTCTTCTATATTAATAATTCCATCTTCTGTAATTCTTGGCCTAGAATAATTATTTTCCATTGCTGTGATTGCTAAGGCACTTAAACAATCAAGCTGAGATATATTTGAGGCAACTTTTTTCATTCTATCTATCTCATTTTCAACCTTATCTCTAATTTCTATAAAAAGCTGATACTCTAAGTTTATTAATTTATCCTCAGCACCAAGGATTTTATCTTCCATTTCCTTTAGCTCAGGTGTTATATATCTTTCTGCATTTGACAAGGTCTGTTTTCTAATATATCTTCCTTCTGGGATAAGACCTTTATTGGCATTAGTTATTTCTATATAATAACCAAAAACTTTGTTAAAGCCTACCTTTAAAGACTTAATTCCAGTTTGTTCTCTCTCACTGCTTTCTAGCTGTGCTATCCATTCTTTTCCCTTAAATTTAGCTTCTCTAAGTTCATCTATTAAGGAATTATAACCTTCTTTAATTATATTTCCTTCTTTAATTGAAAGTCCTGGATTCTCTAATAAGGATGAATTGAGCAGTTCATATATATCTCTTAGTTCATCTAAGTTTTCATATATATCAAGCAGTTTACTTGATTCTACATTATTTATGATTTCTTTTATAACTGGTATTTTACCAAGAGAGTTTTTAAGTGCAACAAGCTCCTTTGCATTTACACTTTTATTAGAAACCTTTCCAACAATTCTTTCCATGTCATAAATGTTTTTAAGCTCTATTTTTAAATCCTCTAATATAGATAAATTCTCTGTAAGCTCCTTAACGGCGTTTAGCCTATTATCTATAGCAAGCCTGTTTAAAAGAGGCTGTTCTACCCATTTTCTTAAAGTCCTGCTTCCCATAGATGTATGAGTCTTATCGATTACCCATAATAGGGAACCTTTTTTTGTTTTATCTCTTAATGTTTCAGTTAATTCTAGATTTCTTCTTGTATTAATATCTATATTAAGATAGTCGCAGACATCATAATACTCAATTTTGTTGATATTGGTTAAATTAAGCTTCTGAGTTTCTTGTATATAGGTTATTAGTCCGTTTGCAGCAAACTTTGAAACCAAGCTGATATTTTTATCATTTAGATTACTAAATTGTTTTAGCTTCTCATGGTACCCTGCTTTAAAATAATCTTCGTTTTTTTCAGAAAATATTATACTGAATCTTTCTTCTATTTTATTTTTTAGGTCTTTGTCCATTTTTTCATCTGCTAAAATTTCTTTTGGAGAAAACTTAGAAAGTTCATCAAGCACCAATTCATAATTTAAATTAAATTCTGTGCTATAAAAGTCGCCGGTAGATATATCAGCAAAACAAATTCCTATTTTATCTTCATTAAGGAAAATACTCATAAGATAATTATTTGTATTTTCCTCCAAAAAAGTTGAATCAGTATAAGTTCCAGGAGTAACTATTTTAATTATATCTCTTTTAACTATGCCTTTGGCTAAGCTAGGGTCTTCTAACTGTTCACAAATTGCAACTTTAAAACCTCTATTAACAAGTCTTCCTATATAAGAATCAGCCGCATGAAAGGGAATTCCACACATTGGTGCTCTATTTTCAAGACCACAGTCTCTTCCTGTTAGTACTAGCTCCAGTTCTCTAGATGCTATTTCTGCGTCATCAAAGAACATTTCATAAAAATCACCTAATCTAAAAAATAATATACAATCTTTACATTTTTCTTTTACAAGCATATATTGCTGCATCATAGGAGTTAAAGACATCTTCGCATCTCCTTTATTATTACTTATGTTACTATATCTTAAAAAGGGGGTGTCGCAAAACTACCTTGAAAAGTAGTTTTGCGATACTCCTTTTCATTTTTAGACGCGAAGAAGTCATG
>NZ_JBJHZZ010000003.1:0-292903 GCF_045310675.1 Candidatus Clostridium stratigraminis | reverse complement strand
GGCGAATAGGTGCGGGTGCAATAATCTTGCCAGGTAAGACAATTTATGAAGATGGTTTTGCAGCTGCTGGAAGTGTTATAACTAAGGATATAGAAAAAGAAAAAATTGTAGTTGGTAATCCAGCAAAGAATTTTAGAAGGGTTCCGGAGGATCAACTACTTAGAAATCAGAAATAATTAGTAAAAATGGACAAGGAGAAATAATGAGAACAAACAATAAACTTAACTTTGTACTATTTATCGTAATATTGACTTCAGTATTATTAAATTATTTTATATTTCCGAATATGTTGTACACTCAATTATTTACTGCATTTTTTTTGGTAATAGCATATTTGAAATTTTCTAATACACCTAAAATGATGATTTACTATAGTACCTTGCTATTATCTATAGTAAATTTTTCTATGGTAATTCCTATAACAAGCCAGTATTCCATCTATTATTTTTATGTAACTTTATTTATTTATGCTGCAGCCTATGCATTATATTATTTTAGAAATATAAAAACATTTGACATTAAAGCAATACTAAAAAATAAATATATTATTTTCCTAATAGTATTCTTGTGTTACATGGTAATTACTACTTTTATTGCAGCTGACAAAAAGCTTGCAATTAAATATATATATAATTACATTATAATGGCATTATTGGCAATGATGATATTTGTTGAAAATAATACAATTAGTAAGTTAAAAAATACACTTAAGTATTTATTATATATATATGGTGGAATATTATTCACTGGTTTATTACAAATAGCTGGAATTACCTGTGAACTTAGAAATCATTTTGAAGAATGGGATCCTGAATCATTTGCGCAGTTGCCATATGTTAATAAAATTCCTGTAACTTTTTTTTATAATCCTAATAATTATGCTGTATTTTTAGTATTATCAATGACAGTATTAATGGTAGCTTATTTGTATACAAAAAATAAAAAAGAAAAAACAGTACTTTCTATCTTTTATTTAATTTCTCTAATTAACCTTATTTTTACAAGGTCAAGGACTGCTTGGGCTAGTTTGTTTTTAATAATTGTTTTTTGTATTGCAATTTATTTAATAAAAGAAAGAAGAAATATAATAAATGTTAAAAGATTGACAGGAATATTTATTGCCTCCTTAATGGTATTTTTTGTACTTTCTACAGTACCTGCTATGGAGCCTTTTTATGGGAAATTGGCAACTACAAGTATATTCCACTTCTTTGGAAGTTCAAAAAACAAGCAACCTGTATTAATTATTGGTAATAAAGGTTCTGATGCAGAAAGATATACACTTGCTTATGATGTAATCCATGGTATTTTCAAGGACAAAAACTATTTTGGTTTTGGACCTGGTAATGTGGAAAAATATGTTGAAAAAATGAATAATACTTATGGAGTATTAAATGTACATAGTCTGTGGCTGGAAATGTTGGGGGACTTTGGTATAATATTCTTTATTTATTTCTTGATTATATTTTTATATGTTATTAAGGAAAATGTATTTGTAAGCTACTCAGAGGAAGAGCGAGGAGGACAATTCTTTACAACTAGTGCAGCACTATTCTTTGGATTAGTATTTTTATCCTTTGCACCAAGTAGTATAATGTGGTATACCCCTTTTTGGATAACAATAGGGATAGCTTATAGAACTGCTTCTATGAGAACAGAAGAATGAGGTAAAATAGATGAATGTATTGATTATATCTAGTTGGTATCCCAGCAAAGATAATTATATAAGTGGCATTTTTGTATATGAGCAAGTTATGGCTCTTAAAAAGGTAGGCTTAAACCCTATTGTTTTTTACCCATTTGATAAGTCTATCGAAAAGAATAAGTTGCTTGTGAAAGACGAAGACGGAATAATAACTTATAGGTCTAACACAGACTATATGAGAATAAGCAAAATTTCAACAATAAATAGTCTTTTAAAGAGCCTGAAATTTTTAGATAAAATAGTTATGGAAAATAATATTGACTTAATACACAGTCATGTATGTTATACCGCAGGTTTTATAACTGCACTATATAACAAATTTTATAAAAAAATTCCTTTCATTATTACAGAACATTCGTCTAAGATAGGTGAATTTTCACAAAGGTGGTATAACAGAAAACTTTTTGCCTTTTCCTATAAAAATGCATCTAAAGTTGTTACCGTAAGTAAAAGTTTAGAACATGAATTGAGAGATATAGGTTATAATTTTAAATCAGAAATTATTGGTAATGTGGTTAATACAGATGATTTTTCAATTAAATATTCAAAAGAAGCTAAAGATGAATTCAAAATTTTATTTATAGGATTAATGGGAGATAACGAAGTTAAGGGCATTCAATATTTATTACCTGCAATAAGAGATTTTATTAAAAATCATACAAATTATAAAATTAAACTTACTTTAGTAGGTGGTGGCAGTAAACTAGATAAATATAAAAATTTAAGTAAGGATCTATCTATTGAAAATTATTGCGAATTTAAAGGTAATGTTCATAAAGAAGAAATAAAAGAGTTCATAAAAGATAATGATTTTCTAGTTCTTCCCAGTGTGAAAGAAACATTTGGCAGTGTACTAATTGAATCTATGTCAGGTGGTAAACCAGTATTAGCAACAAAATGTGGCGGACCTGAGGAATTCGTAGTTGATACTGTAGGAATATTAGTAGAACCAAAGGAGATAGCCGAACTAGAAAATGGAATATTGTATATGATTGAGAATTATGATAAATTTAATTCTCAAATTATAAGGAAATATGCTTTGGATAATTTTAGTTATGAAGCTATTGGAAATAAATTAAAACTACTTTATATAAATGTATCAAGAATTGATGGTGGAATATGAAATTTTTAAAATCTGCAATTATAACCTTTACCAGTAATATTGCCATACTTATAATTTCCTTTGCAATTACAATAGTAACTTCTCGAGTGCTTGGTACTACTGGAAAGGGAATAGTTAGCGTTGGTAATAATATAAATAGTTTTGCATTAATAATATTAGGCTTTGGTATGACCTCCTCTAATATTTATTTTGCAGGTAAAGATAAAAAGAAAATAAATGAAATTTTAGGTTCAAATATTGTTGTAACTATAATTTCAGTATTTATTTTGATCTGTCTTTATATTCTAAATCATTTTTATAGTTTAGATTTCTTATTTAAAGGTTTAGACCTTAAAATAATTGGAGTAGTATTGATAACTATTCCAATTACTAATCTAAAATCTGCATTTATAAATTTATTGTTGGGATTACAAAAAATCGAAACTTATAATAAATTAAACATATTTGATAGATTTTTAACCTTTATATTATTATTGATTTTTATTTTACCTACTAAGTCATCATATTGGGTTTTAGTATCAAATTTAATTGCATCTTTGATTCTATTAGTAGTACTTTCTATTATTATATTTATTAAATATAATAATAAAGTTACATTTTCTTTGAAATTATTCAGTAATATGATGAAATATGGCATAAAAGCTCAAGTAGGAAATGCCATCCAAATTCTTAACTATAGGTTGGACATATTTATAATACAGTATTTTCTTACTTTAAGTGACGTTGGGATATATAGTAATGCAGTAGTTCTCGGAGAAACAATGTGGAGGGTATCCTCTAGCATTGCTACAGTCGTACTGCCTATAACAGCAAATTCTGGTAATAAGTTAGAAATGACTGGCTTTATTAACAAAGTGACTAGGGTTACTTTTACAATAATATTAATTGGTTCAATTATATTAGGAGTTATTAGTAAGCCACTTATGTCTATATTATTCAATAAAGAATTTGCTAGTGGAGCTGTAGCATTAATGCTGCTAGTTCCGGGTATAAGTATATTTTCTGTTTGTAATATATTATCCAACTATATGGCTGGTATTGGGAAAATTGAAAATAATATTATCGCATCAAGTGTAGGATGTGTAATTACAGTTATTTTTGATATAATCCTTATTCCGAAAATTGGGATAAATGGTGCTTCTATTGCTACAAGCATATCTTATATAGTTTCCACAATAATTACAGTATATTTTTATATTAGAATTACTGGAAGCAAAGTCAGAGACTTATTAGTTGTTAATAAAAAAGATATTATAGAGATTAAAAATAAGATTATGAGGATAAAGCTTGGTTAGGAGTGAATTCTTTTATGACAAAAAGATGTATTGTACATATGCCCTTTTATGTTGATACTGACTACCCATCAGGGTCACAAATAAGACCGATGAAAATGATTGATGCATTTAGAAATATAGGGTATGAGGTGGATGTGGTAATAGGCTATGGTAATACTAGAAAATTGCAAATAAAATCAATTGAAGCTAATATTAAAAAAGGAATTAAATATGACTTTATGTATTCTGAGAGTTCTACAGAGCCAACTCTTTTAACTGAAAAAAATCATATTCCAGTTTTTCCATTTTTGGATTTCAATTTTTTAAAATTTTGTAAAAATAGTGGAATAAAAATAGGATTGTTTTATAGAGATATACACTGGAAATTTAGTCAATATAAAGCTACTGTACCTTTAACGAAAAGGCTGATTGCATATGTATTTTATCATTATGATCTATACAAATACAATCGACTTGTGGATGTGCTTTATTTACCTTCAGCGAGGATGTATGAATATATACCTTTTGATTTTAAAGGCAGAGTTGAAGAACTTCCTCCTGCTTTGGATGATAAGAATACATATTGTGGATACAATAAAAAGGATGAAATCAATAATTTACATATATTTTATGTAGGGGGATTAAACTATCTTTACAATTTACAGTATCTATTTCAAGTAGTAAGTGAAATTAAAGAACTAAAATTAACTGTTTGCTGTAGGAAAAAAGAGTGGGAAAATGAGAAAACTAAATATGAAAAATATATCAGTGATAGGATACAGGTAATTCACAAATCCGGGGATGATTTAATTCCTTATTTTAAAGAGGCAGATTTGTTTAATATTTTTGTAGAACCTCTAAAATATTGGGAGTTTGCTGTTCCTGTTAAGCTTTTTGATTATATTGCATATCAGAAACCTATAATTTCTACTAAAAATACGGCGGCAGGAGAATTCATAGAAAAAAATAATATTGGATGGTCTATAGATTATTCTAAAGAGTCATTGAGGAAGCAATTAATATATATATTTAAAAATCAGGAATTATTAGATGAAAAGACAAACAATATAAATAAAATTATAGCTGAAAATACCTGGAAGGCAAGAGCAAAAAAGGTAGTTGATAATTTGCAAAGCTAATTTGGAGGAATATTTATGAAAATATGCTATTTATCAGATGCTAATAGCATACATACAAAGAAATGGTGTGATTTCTTTAAAAGAAAAGGATATGATGTTCATGTAATTTCACTTAATTCAGGTGAAATAGAAGGTGTTTCTGTACATAGTTGTCATATTGAATTAGCTAAAGTAAGAAATGGAAGCTTATATTCAAAACTTAATTATATTACATATGTTAGTAAGATTAAGAAACTAATTGCAGAAATAAAACCAGATATTTTACATGCACATTATGCAACTAGTTATGGATTACTAGGTGCATTAAGCGGATTCAAGCCATATATTATTTCAGTGTGGGGAAGTGATGTGTATGACTTTCCAAATGGTAATATTTTAAAAAAAGAAATCCTTCGATACAATTTATCTAAGGCAGATATTATTTTATCAACAAGTAAAGTTATGGCAGCTGAAACA
Source organism: Candidatus Clostridium stratigraminis (assembly GCF_045310675.1). Classification (NCBI taxonomy): domain Bacteria; kingdom Bacillati; phylum Bacillota; class Clostridia; order Eubacteriales; family Clostridiaceae; genus Clostridium; species Candidatus Clostridium stratigraminis. Next base: position 287,206 of record NZ_JBJHZZ010000003.1, on the reverse strand, counting down.
AAAAAATATACTAATAAATCTATTGAAGTTACACCATTTGGTGTTAATATCAATGTATTTAAACCTGCTGAAAACAAATATAAGGTGAAAGATAAAATAATAATTGGAACTGTAAAGACACTTGAAGCTAAATATGGTATTGAATATTTAATTAGAGCTTTTGCAATTGTTAATAAAAAATATAAAAATTTATATTTAGAAATTGCCGGTGAAGGGACTCAAAAGGAATATTTGAAAAATTTGTGTAAAGAACTTGAAATAGAGTCTTATACAAAATTTTTAGGATTTTTAAGTCAAGATAAAGTTGTGGACACCTTAAATAGATTTGATATTGCTGTTTTTCCATCAACCTTGGATAGTGAAAGTTTTGGAGTAGCAGCTGTGGAGGCACAAGCCTGCGGCACTCCAGTTATAGTGTCTGATGTGGGCGGCTTGCCTGAAGCAACAGCAAATGGAATTACAAGCTTAGTAACTAAGAAAAAAAATGTTGATGAATTAGTAAATGCAATGGAAAAGTTAATTTCAGATACGGACTTGAGAATAAAAATGGGCGAAAATGGAAGAAGATTTGTTATTGATAATTATAATATTGAAGAGAATTTTAGTAAAGTTGATTTTATTTATAAAGCTATTATAAAATAATTTTATTAAAATTAAATTTATTACAGGAGAATAACATTATGAAAATAATAACAATTGTTGGGGCAAGACCACAGTTCATAAAAGCTGCTGCAGTATCAAATGTAATAAGAAAAAAACATGAAGAAATTTTAGTTCATACTGGACAACATTATGATGAAAATATGTCTAAAGTTTTTTTTGAAGAACTTAATATACCTAAACCAGACTATAATTTAGAAGTCGGATCTGGAAATCATGGCAAACAAACTGGAAATATGCTAATTAGGCTGGAAGAAATATATGAAAAGGAAAAGCCAGATTTAGTTTTAGTTTATGGGGATACTAATTCAACCTTAGCAGGTGCATTATGTGCAAGCAAGCTTTTAATTCCAGTTGCTCATGTAGAAGCAGGGCTTAGAAGTTTCAATATGGCTATGCCAGAAGAACAGAACAGAATATTAACAGATCATTTATCTAAATATTTATTTGTACCTACAGAATCTGCAATAAAAAATTTAAAATATGAAGGAATTGAAAAAGGCGTATATAATGTAGGAGATGTTATGTACGATGCAGTTCTTCATTTTAAGAATATAGCAAAGGAAAAAACTTCAATTATTAATAAACTAAATTTATCGGATGGCCAGTATATCTTAACTACTATACATAGGGCTGAAAATACAAACGATATTAAAAGGTTGAAGAACATTATTGAGGCTTTAAATGAATGTGACAAAATGGTAGTTTTACCTCTGCACCCAAGAACTAAAAAGTATATAGATGAATATGGTTTAAAATTAAATAAAAATATTAAAGTTATAGAACCTATTGGTTACCTAGAAATGATAAGTCTTGAAATGCATGCTGAAAAAATTGTTACTGATAGCGGTGGTGTACAAAAGGAGGCCTTTTTTATGGGAAAACCATGTATAACCATGAGAGATGAAACAGAATGGGTAGAAACTGTGCAAAATGGATGGAATGTAATTGTAGGCACTAATAAAGATAATATTTTAAATTCCATAGTAAGTTTTATTCCAGAAAGACCTCAAAATAATATTTTTGGTGATGGAAAAGCAGCAAATAAAATATTGGACATAATTGAAAAATAAATTAGTTTTAATGTGCTATGTAGGTGTTAGGAGTGAAATTATGAAGATTTTATTTTTAACTCAATATTGTCCTCCTGAAGTAGGGGCACCCCAAAATAGAATTTTTGAATTTGCAAAGCAGCTAAGAAAATTTAATCATGAAATTACCATATTAACTGCAATGCCTAATTATCCTAAGGGTGAAATATTTGAGGAATATAAAGGAAAGAAAGTAGTAATTGAAGAATTAGAAGGAATTAAAATAGTTCGTACAGGAATATATGCCACTAAGGATAAATCTTTTACTAAGAGACTTAGAAACTATCTTTCCTTTACTTTATCATCAGTACTGACTGGGTCAAGATATATTGAAAAACAGGATGTTATAATAACAGAATCGCCGCCATTATTTTTAGGGTGGTCAGGTTACATACTTTCAAAAAGAAAAAAAGCTAAATTTGTATTTAACATCTCTGATTTATGGCCAGAGTCAGCGGTAAAGCTTGGTGTATTACATAATAAGGCGTTAATTAAAATGTCTACTTATCTTGAGGAATTTTGCTACAAAAAGGCAAATGCAGTTACAGGTCAAACAAGAGGTATAGTAGATAATATAGTAACTAGAGGTATAGATAAGAATAAAGTACATCTTATAACTAATGGTGTTGATACTGAATTTTTTAAAAGGGAAAATAGAGATGAAGAGTTTAGAAAAAAAATTGGTGTAGATAATAAATTTGCTGTATGTTATGCAGGAATTCATGGCATTGCTCAGGGTCTTGAAAATGTTATTGAGGCAGCTGGGATATTAAAAGATTATGAAGATATCAAGTTTCTCTTCTTTGGGGATGGTCCTGAAAAAAGTGATTTGATTAATATGGTAAATGAAAGAAAACTTAAAAATGTAGAATTCTTCCCAGTTCAGTCTAAAGATAAAATGCCGAGAATAATAGCTTCTATGGATGCGACTGTAATACCATTAAAGAAACTTGATTTATTTAAAGGGGCCTTACCATCAAAGATGTTTGAGGCATTAGCTTCAGAATTGCCTATTGTTTTGGCTGTAGAAGGTGAAGCTGAAAAACTAATAAATAATGCAAAAGCAGGAATAACTGTGGAACCGGAAAACTCAAAAGAAATCGCACAGGCAGTTTTAAAATTATATAATGATTGTGAACTAAGAAAGGACTTGGGCATTAATGGAAGAACATATGCAATAGAGAACTATTCAAGGGAGTCTATAACAAAAAAATTAGAAAATATATTATTGAATTTATAAGATTGGAGTTTTCTTATGAATATATTAAGAAAAATATTTGTTTACATGATATATCTTTATATTGCTGCATTACCAATATTCCCTAGTAAATATAAGTTTAAGGATATTCCCTTTAATGGAGATATCATACTAACCTTAATAATACTGATTTATATATTTAAGCTTATAGTTGATGTAGACAGCAGAAATAAATTTGTTAACGGATTAAAGAATTTTTTTAGAGATTATCTAAACATTTTTATCTTTTTATGGATTGCAATGATGTACGTTTCTATCCTCTATGCGAAGGATAGAACACTGGCTCTAAGCGAAACCATTCGATTTACAACCTATGCTTTGCTATACTATATTATTAAGTATGATATTAATGAGAAAAAGGTATTAGATAAAATATTAAAATTATACATATTTGTTTCAATGTTAATAGGCTTAATAGGAATTTCGCAATCATTAGAAGGCTTAGGTACAATCTCTAAAGGAAGATTTATAAATTTAAACAGGGTAGCATCTACTCTTGAAAACGCTAATAATTTAGGAGTATTTTTCATTTTAGTTTTATTCCCTTTATTAGTATTATTTATTAAAGAAAGAAATAAGCTAAAAAAAATAATTTATTTTTTATTTAGTATTATATCATTGTTTAATATAGTGATATCAGGCTCTAGAAATGCTATTTTAGCACTACTTGTTGGTATGTTTTCATTAATTATTATGTATAATTTTAAGCTTATTTTTGTGTTTTTAGCGGGTGGAGGTTTAGCCATGTTCATACCTCAAACATCAAAGATAATAAATGTTATAGGAAGTAAACTTCAAGATCCTCCTAGAATTAAGCTATGGGAAATAGCACTGTATATGATAAAAGATCACCCAATTTTAGGAGTTGGAAATGGAAACTACAGGACATATTATCCGATGTATGTAAATAATGTAAAAGATATTGCCTATGTGGCCAAAGGTGAATTTCACCCCCATAGTATTTACTTGAAAGCACAATGTGAGCTCGGAGTTATGGGGCTATTTTCCTTAGTAGGTCTGCTTATAGCTTCTGCAGCAAAAATTATAAAGTTTTCTAATACTGTTGAAGATAATTTTTATAAATATTTTTATAAGGGCTTTGCAGCATCAATGATTTCTTTTTTCTTCATGAACTCAATTGACAACTTTTTTTCAGCACCTAAAATCATAGCATATTTTTGGATCCTTTTAGCTACAGCTGAATCATATCAATGTTATATTAAAATCAATATTCAAAATACTATTAATTAATTATAATTTATAGAAATATTCAATAAGGAGAACCATATGCAAGATATTTCAATAAATATAAATGTAAAAAAAGATATAATAAATAAGGGCTATAAATTTGCAGTTAAGAGAATAATTGATTTAATACTTTCAATCATTGGCGTCATTTTATTATCTCCAGTATATCTAGCTATAGTTATTGCGATAAAACTGGATTCTAAGGGTCCTGCAATATTTAGGCAAACTAGAATAGGTAAAAATAGTGTTCCTTTTACTATATATAAATTTAGAACTATGATCGTTAACACAGAAAGTAAGAGGGAACTACAAATAGATTCTTCTGATATTAAAAATTTTGTTTTCCAAAGTAAATCTGATAATAGAATAACAAAAATTGGTAATATTTTGAGAAAAACAAGTTTAGATGAAATACCTCAATTATTCAATGTGATAAAAGGAAATATGAGTATTGTTGGTCCAAGACCAGAAATACCTGAAGTTGTAAAGTATTATCCTCTAGAATATAATCAAAGACTCTTAGTGTTACCAGGAATTACAGGACTTGCTCAAATTAGTGGTAGGGGAGAAATTGAGCTAGGGAAAACTATTTATTATGATCTTTTGTATATTAAAAATTTTTCAATTTGGAATGATATTAAAATAATATTTTGCACCTTTATAAAGGTATTTAAAAGAGAAGGTGCTTATTAAATTGAAATTACTTAAACTTAATAAAATAATAAAGAAGGTGTAAAATATTAAGAAAGTAATAAAAAATTTAATTTCAACTGGTATATCAAACATAGTAGCACAAGTTTTAACTTTTATAATTGGCGCATATTATGCCAGAATTCTAGGAAAGAACAATTTTGGTATAATAACTCTTATACAGTCAATATTGATTTATTTTACAATGATAACATTGTTCGGATTACAAACCTATGGTACTAGAGAAGTTTCTAAGAATACAGACAGTTATGGAAAGCTAATTGGAGATATAGTAATTTTTCGATTTATCATTGCAATTATTTGTAATTTAGTGTTGTTGATCTTTACCACTATGATAAATAAAGATAGTAATTTTAAAATAATTCTTTTAACTTATGGATTAACATTACTTCCTTTATCATTTAATATTGACTGGTTTTATAATGGAATCCAAGAAATGCATCATAATGCGGTATATAACATATTAAAGAGTTTAATTCCAATTATTATTATATTAAAGTTTCTAACAAGTAGTAACAGTGTTATTATTCCAATAGCAAGTATTGTTGGATTATCTGTTGCTTCTAGTTATCAGTTTGTAATTTATTTCTTAAAATATGGTAATAAAAGAGCTAAAACTAAAGTTAAAATTAACACAATATACTTTAAAAATTATATTATTTATGGAGCTCCTTTTTTAATTTCTGGCGTTTTAAGTATGATAAATAATTATATCGATAGAATAGTAATTGGGTTTACAAGAGGTAGCGGTGAAACAGGAATATATTCAGCCTCTTATTACCCTATTATGTTTTTAATTAATTTGATTGCAATTTTATTTACACCCATATTTCCCACATTAATAAATTATTACCATAAGAATTTAAAAAAAGAACTGGAAAACTTTAATGATTTGGTGGCTAAGGTTGTTGTCACTATAGCTTTACCAATATCTATTGGAGGAATTATACTTTCAAAACAAATTATTTTATTGGTCTTTAATGAAGACTTTTTAGAAGCTTATAAGCCTTTAAGGATTCTACTAATTTACATATTTATTTTATTCGTCCGTGAAATATATGGTTATCAATTAAATGCATGGAATATGGAAAAGTTATACTTAAAGATAATTGGAATTTCAGCTTTATCAAACCTAGCACTTAATCTAATTTTTACTCCTAGATATGGAATTAATATCGCTGCAACAATAACTATGAGTACTGAACTAATAAATTTATTTATGATGAAAAAAAATGCAAATCGTGTTGTTCATACAAAAATATTCATTTATATAATGAAGGTGTTGCCATCAACGGTTATCATGGGTGGGTTTATAACCATTATGAAATATTACAATATGAATGTAATAATAATAATTATCTGTTCTATTTTAGTTTATTCATTATCAATTATATTATTTAAGGTTTTTGATTTAAGAGATGTGAAAAATGTGATTGTTAACAGTTAATTAATTATTTGAGGAGGTAAATCATGAAATATTGCGTGCTTTATTTACCAACAGAAAATGTTAATCTAGTGAAAGATATGGGTATGATTCCTTATAAGCTTTATAAATTATATAATTATGATGCTTATGTTATAAGCTATAAAAATGGTGATTATCCATACTTACAAGAAGAAGTTAAGGGCTTAAAGATGGATTATGTGGAAAAAAAATATAACAATCAAAGCTTAGATGGGATGAGGTACTTGAGAAAAAATGCTAGGAATATAGATATTTTACAGTTGTTCTCAGTTACACTAAGTTCAGTATTTCACACATTTACATATAAGTTTTTTAATCCACAAGGTAAAGTTTATCTAAAGTTAGATTGTACTCATCAGTTGGTAAAAAAAATACTAGAATTGAAGGGCATAAAGCTTTTTTTATTTAATAAGTTTTTAGATAAAGTTGATTTAATTAGTGCAGAGCAAGAAGAAATCTATCATGAACTAAAAAAAATTGGATTGTTTCATTCTAAAAAGCTTATTAATATAGCCAATGGAGTAGATTATGATTATTTAAAGAATAATAAAATAACGTATTGTTTTGAAGAAAAGGAAAATATAATCCTTAATGTAGCGCGAATTGGCACTGAACAGAAGAACACGGAAATGCTCTTAGAAGCATTTAAAAACATAAAAGACATTGCAAAAAGTGGATGGAAACTTGTTTTGGTAGGTCCTATTGAAGAAAAATTTCAAGCTTATATACAAAATTTTTATAAAGATAACTCACACTTAAAAGATATTGTAATCTTTAAGGGAAATATTAGTGATAGAAAAAAATTGTATGAAGAATACAAGAAAGCAAAGATTTTCTGTTTGAGCTCTAGACCAAGATTTGAAAGCTTCGGGATAGTTTATATAGAAGCAGCAGCATTAGGGGATATTATTGTTTCAACTGACGTAGGAATTGCGAAAGAACTTGTAAGTGGTGAAAATGGTGCAATTGTACAAGTTGAAGATACAAAGGCTCTAACAATAAAATTAGAGGAATTTATTAATAATAATAATTTAAAGGAATATTCAAAACAAACTTATGAATTGTGTAGGAATAAGTTTGATTGGGAAAAATTGGTTGTTAGGTTGAATGAATCTATTAAAACTTTATATTCATAAATAGAAATTATAGATAGGATGAATGATATAAAGACATTATTATCAAAAGGATTGTTATTATCTAACATTATACATGGAGGTATGAATTTATGTTAAATAAAAAGGTTACAGAGCTTAAGCAAAATTTAATTGAGGATACTCAAAAAATCCTTAAGGTTAAGAGTGTACAAGAAGAGGCAAAACCGGGGATGCCCTTTGGTGAAGGCGTAAATAATGCTCTTTTAACTATGCTTAAAATTGGCGAAGCTATGGGATTTAAAACTAAAAACTTAGATGGTTATATTGGATATGTCGAATGGGGTCAAGGCGAGGAAATAGTAGCAGCACTTGGCCATTTAGATGTAGTTCCTGAGGGGGATGGTTGGTCCTATCCACCTTATGCAGCAGAAATCCACCATGGAAGAATATATGCAAGAGGTGCTTTAGATGATAAAGGACCTATTATGGCAGCCTTATATGGTATGTATGCACTTAAGGAAGCTGGTTACAAGCCAAAGAAGAGAATAAGAATAATACTTGGTACTAACGAAGAGACAGGAAGCGCTGATGTAGAGTATTATTTAAAAAATGATGAAAAACCAAGCATTGGCTTTACTCCTGATGCTGATTTTCCAATTATCTATGCAGAAAAAGGCTTAACAGTTTTTAATATAACTAAGAAATTAAATGCAAAAGATAATAGCTCAATTACTTATATGAGAGGTGGTAAAAGGGCAAATATGGTACCTGACTACTGCGAAGTAGGTATTAATACAAGTAATTCTGAAGAATTAATAAGTAAAATAGAAGCCTATGGAAAAAAGAAAAATATTGATTTTAAATATGAGGTAAAAGACGAAACAGTTATATTAAAATCAATAGGGCTTTCAGGTCATGGAAGTACCCCTGAGGTTGGTAAGAATGCAATAATGCAGGTAATACTATTCTTAAATGATGAGAATATATGCTCAGGAGAAATTCAAGAAACCTTTAAATTTTTAGCTGAAAAAATAGGCCTTGAAACTAAAGGAGAAAGCTTTGGTGTATGTCTTGAAGACGAAGTTTCCGGATTCTTAAGCTTTAATGTTGGAACCATAGACATGGACCCTGAAAACATTACTCTATCACTTAATTTAAGGTATCCAGTTACAAAAACCTTAGATGATATGATGAATCCTTTTAATGAAACTCTGAAACCCTCAGGTTTTGAAATAGATGAATTTGAACATCAAGAACCACTTTATTTCTCAAAAGATCATAAATTAATAAAAATCTTATCTAAGGTATATGAAGAGCAAACTGGAGAAAAGGCAGAACTTTTAGCTATAGGAGGAGGTACCTATGCTAAAGAAATGCCTAATATGGTAGCATTTGGACCTATATTCCCCGGGAAACCAGATCTAGATCATCAACCAAATGAATATATAGAAATTGATGATTTATTGAAAATGACTCAAATATACGCTCAAGCAATTAAAGAATTGGCTGAAAACTAATTTAAAGTAATAAATGAAATGTACTCAATGTTATAGGCACTAAAATGCTTATCACATTGAGTACATTTTTTATATAAAAATAGATCTTATAAAATAAATGCATAAAAATGCGAAAAACAGCAAAAAAATATTAACATAACAGCATAAAAGTGATATAATATTTTTGTGGATATTTTTCACTGACAATTGGAAGGAGTTATTATATGTTTGCTGAGGAACGCCGGGAGAAGATATTAACTAAAGTTAAATTAACTGGTAGAGTATTTGTAAAGGATTTAGCTGAAGAATTTGATGTTTCAATCGATACCATAAGGAGAGACCTTAAGATTATAGAAGATGAAGGACTTATTAAAAAGACTCATGGTGGTGCAATATCCGTTTCCAAGGTAAGAAGATTACCTATAGACGAGAAAATTAGATACGGTGAAGGAACCAAACATCAAAATTCAGTTGCAAAACTTGCAGCAAGCTTTATTGAGGAGGGCGACACTGTATATATTGGTGGTGCCAGCATACACTATATTTTATTAAAGTATCTTCCTTTGGATAAAGTATTTACAGTAGTTACAAATTCTTTAAAGGTGGCAGAAAAACTTAAAAGCTATGGTAACATAGAAACCTATATTGTTTGTGGTAAAATAAAACATGAAGAAGGTATTGTTGATGCCTTAGCAACTGAATTTGTAAAAAACTTAAGGATTGATGTAGCTTTTTTAACCGGTGGAGGCTTATCCTCGAAACATGGATTAAGCAGTTCTACTCCGGAAGGAGCTATTTTTCAACGAACAGTAGCAGAAGTATCAAGTAAAAAGATTTGTCTAATTAATTTTGATAAGATTGGCAATGAATTTTTTTCAAAAACATTAGATATGAAAGACTTAGACCTTATTATTACAGATTGGGAAGCTAAGGAACAAGAAATTGAAAAGATAAGGAAACTTGGAGTTAAGGTTTTAGTAGCAGAAGAAGTAAAATAATTTTATAAATAAAGGAGATTATGTATGAAAGTCAATTTTTATACCTCTCAAAGGGAATATCATGAAAAAAAGGCTGAGTTTGATAATGCTATTCAGTCAGTAATAGAGAAGGGCAGTTTTATCCTTGGTAATACAGTTAGTGATTTTGAAAAAGCTATTTCGGATTATACTGGTGCAAAATATGCAATAGGTGTTGCCTCAGGCACAGATGCTCTTGTAATAGCATCTGACATACTTGGATTTAGTAATGGAAAGGAAGTAATTACATCACCTTTTACTTTCTTAGCTTCAACTTCCTGTATTACAAAATATAACGGCAAACCAGTATTTGTAGATATTGATGAAGATACCTTTGGTATTGACGTTAATAAAATCGAAGAAAAAATAAATGATAATACTGCAGGTATTCTTCCTATACATTTGTTTGATCAAATGATAGATATGGATAAGATAATGAACCTTTCAAAAAAGTATGACCTTAAAGTTTTAGAAGATGCTGCAGAAGCTTTTGGAATGCGTTGGAAAGGTAATAGTACTGAGTATAAACATTCTGGAGCTATTGGAGACTTTGGAGTTTATTCCTTCTTCCCTACAAAGACCTTAGGTGGTTATGGTGATGGCGGAATGATAGTAACAAATGATGAAAACCTAGCAAACTTAGCAAAAAGCTATAGAGTTCATGGAGCTGCAAAGAAATATCACTATGACCATATAGGCTATAACTCAAGACTAGATTCCATTCAAGCAGCAGTTCTATCAGTAAAGCTAAAATACATAGATAATGCTATAAAGAAAAGAGAAGAAGCTGCAAATTTATATAAAGAAAGATTAAAAGATTGTGATTTTGTAAGACTTCCAAGGATAAAAGGCAATCAAAAGCAAGTTTACTACGTCTTCAATATACTCGTTGAGGATAGAGACGGTCTTGCAGAGTATTTAAAGAAAAATGAAGTAGGTTACAGCATTTATTATCCTATGCCGCTTCATATGCAAAAATGTTTTGAATATCTTGGTTATAAGAAAGGGGATTTCCCTGTAGCGGAGAGAGTATCTGAGCAAATTATTGCACTTCCTATATACCCAGAAATAACAACTGAAGAAATAGATTTTGTAACTGAGACTATAAAAAAATTCTATGCAAAATAACATATATTGAAAGGAAGGCTCATTATGCAAAATAAGGTAATACCCTTTTCACCACCTGACATAACACAAGCAGAAATCGATGCAGTAGTTGAAGTTATGAAGTCGGGCTGGATTACATCAGGTCCTAAGACAGCAAAGTTTGAAGAAAATTTAGCAAAGTATTGCAACACAAATCATGCAGTGGCAGTAAATAGTAATTCTGCTGGCATGGAATTGATATTAAAAATACTTAATATAGGTGGCAAGGATGAAATTATTACAACACCTTATACCTATGCTGCTACCTCTAATGCTATATTACATAGAGGAATAAAACCAAAATTTGTAGATGTTAAGAAGGACAGCTTTCTAATAGATGATCAAAAAATTTACGATGCTATAACTCCTAATACAAAGGCTATATTGACTGTGGATTTTGCAGGAGTTCCAGTAGATTACGATGCTGTAAGAGCAGTGCTTAAGGCAAAGAATAGAGAAGATATAGTTCTTATATCTGATTCAGCTCATTCCTTCGGAGCTAAATATAAGGGAGAAAAGGTTGGAGGCCAAATGGACTTTCATATATTTTCTTTCCATGCAGTTAAGAATCTTACAACTGCAGAAGGCGGCTGCATTACCTTTAATAATAATAATTTCTTAGGCCGTGAGAATTTATATAAGGAACTAAAATATACCTCACTACAAGGCCAAACAAAGGATGCACTATCAAAGATGAAAGCTGGAGCCTGGAAATATGATATTTTAACAGATGGATTAAAGTGTAATATGACAGATATAATGTCTGCAATAGGAATTGTGCAGCTTGAAAGATTTGATGACATGCTCGCAAAGAGAAAAAATCTTTTTGAAATATATAATAAAATACTTGGAGAAAAGGAATGGGCTATTCTTCCATTCCAAGTCGAAAGTGGAACGGAAACCTGTTATCATCTATATCCATTAAGAATTAAGGGTTTTACAGAAGAAAAGAGAGACTTACTAATTGAAAAAATGGGTGAAATAGATATAGCAACAAATGTTCATTTTATGCCACTACCTATGTTTACAGCTTACAGAAACTTAGGCTATAAAGTAGAAGATTATCCAAACGCTTATGAGCAGTACAAAAATGAAATTTCCTTACCTCTATACTCACTGCTTACACTTGAAGATGCAGAGTATGTAGCAACAAAATTAGTTGAATTTGTAGAAAAAATAAATGATTAATTGAACTAGAATAAGTCATAATCAAAATACTTGATTATGACTTATTTTTTTGCTAAAAAGAAAAAGCTAGAAAATAGCAGCTTTTATATGTGCATTATCATGCTAAAATACTAGCAGATAAAATAAATTCAGAAAATTCTAATGCTAAAATTTGAAGGTTATTTAAAAGATTTGCAGAATATTAGTAATAGTGAGAAAATTATTTTTATTGGTGGGTGAATAATATGGGGAAAGTTATTATTGATGGCAATAGTCTTACACTTGATGACATTGTAAATGTAGCCTATAAGGGCTATGAGGTTAGTTTAAGCAGTGATGCAAAGAAAAAAGTTATTGAATCTAGAAAAATTGTTGATTCCATAGTGGAAAACAGCCAGGTAGTTTACGGAATAACAACTGGCTTTGGAAAGTTTTCAGATGTAACTATAACTCATGAAGACTGTAAAACTCTTCAAAGAAATTTAATTATATCCCATGCCTGCGGCTATGGCAGTTTATTTTCTAAAGAAATAGTTAGAACAATAATGCTTTTAAGAGCCAATGCCCTTTCTAAAGGTTATTCGGGAATAAGGCTTGAAACTTTGGAAACTTTAATAGAAATGCTTAATAAAAAGGTACATCCTTCAATTCCTGAAAAAGGTTCACTTGGTGCTTCTGGGGATTTAGCACCACTTTCGCATATGGTACTACCTATGCTTGGTGAAGGTGAAGCTGAATATAATGGGGAAGTTTTATCTGGTGAAGCTGCTATGGAAAAGGCAAATATAAATTTAGTTCAGCTTACAGCCAAGGAAGGCTTGGCACTAATAAATGGTACACAGGTTATGACGGCAGTTGGAAGTATTGCGCTTATTGAAAGTATAAAATTAATAAAAACAAGTGATTTAACTGCAGCTCTTACTATAGAAGCCTTAAGAGGCATAGAAAATGCATTTTATCCACAAATTCATACTATAAGACCTCATAAGGGACAAATGGTTACAGCTGAAAATATTTTAAAGCTTGTAGAAGGAAGCAATCTAATTACAAAACAAGGAGAACTAAGAGTACAAGATGCTTATACCTTAAGATGTGTGCCTCAAGTACATGGTGCAAGCAAAGATGCATTAAATTATGTAAAGGAAAAAGTTGAAATTGAAATAAATTCAGCAACTGATAATCCTATAGTAACCACAGAAGGAGATGTAATATCCGGTGGTAATTTTCACGGACAACCAATGGCTTTATCCTTTGATTTTTTAGGTATTGCTGTTGCTGAGCTTGCTAATATATCTGAAAGAAGACTTGAAAGATTAATAAATTATCAGCTAAATGATTTGCCGCCTTTCTTAGTTAAAAAAGGTGGACTAAATTCTGGTTTTATGATTACTCAGTATGCGGCAGCTTCCTTGGTTTCTGAAAATAAGGTTTTGGCACATCCAGCTTCTGTGGATTCTATACCTTCTTCAGCAAATCAAGAAGACCATGTGAGTATGGGCACAATTGCAGCTAGAAAATGTTTAACAATTGCTCAAAATGTTAAAAGAGTATTAGCTACTGAACTTATGGCAGCTTGTCAAGCTATAGATTTTAGAGAAGATTTTAAACTTGGGGCTGGAACAAGTGAGGCCTATAAAAAGGTTAGAGAAGATATAGCCTTTATAGAAGAAGACAAGGTTATGTACAAAGAATTAGATAAATGCACTGAACTTATTAATAATGGATTATTATTAGAAGCAGTTGAAAAAGTAGTTAATATAGAATTTTAGAATATGGGAGGGATTTATATGAAAAGAACAATTACCGCACCTAGAGGAACTGAATTAAGCTGCAAAGGATGGCAGCAAGAAGCTATACTTAGAATGTTAATGAATAATTTAGATCCTGCAAATGCAGAAGATCCAGATAATCTTATAGTATATGGAGGAACAGGAAGAGCAGCTAGAAGCTGGGAATGCTTTGATGCTTTAGTTAATACCATAAAAGAACTAGAGGACGATGAAACAATGCTTGTTCAATCTGGAAAGCCTGTTGGAGTATTTAAGTCTCATAAAGATGCTCCAAGGGCAATTATAGCTAATTCAAATTTAGTACCACATTGGGCTAACTGGGAGTATTTCAGAGAACTTGAAAGACAAGGGCTTACTATGTATGGTCAAATGACAGCAGGAAGCTGGATATATATAGGATCTCAAGGCATATTACAAGGTACCTATGAAACTTTAGCAGCAATAGCACATAAAAAATATAGTGACAGCTTAAAGGGTACTATAACTTTAACTGGCGGGCTAGGGGGAATGAGTGGCGCTCAACCTCTCGCAGTAACCATGAATGAAGGAGTTGCAATCTGTGTTGAAGTAGATAAAAATAGAATTCAAAGAAGATTAGATACAAGATATGTAGATGTTATGACTGATAGTGTAGAGGAAGCTGTTAAAATGGCTTTAGAGGCAAAAGAGAAGGGAAAGGCATTATCTATAGCCCTTCTTGGCAATTGCAGCGATGTATATCCTAAGCTTCTTGAAATGAATTTTCAGCCTGATATAGTTACAGATCAAACTTCTGCACATGACACCTTAGGTGGATATGTTCCAGGAGGTATGAGCTATGAAGATGCACTGAAACTTAGAAAGGATAATCCAGAGGAATATATAACTAAAGCAAGAAAAAGTATAGCTATCCACGTTAAGTGTATGCTTGAGTTTAAAAATAAAGGTGCTGAGGTTTTTGATTACGGTAATAATATAAGACAGGTTGCGCTAGAAGAAGGAGTAAAGAATGCCTTTGATTTTCCAGGCTTCGTACCAGCTTATATAAGGCCACTATTCTGCGAAGGTAAGGGCCCTTTTAGGTGGGCAGCCCTATCAGGAGATCCTGAAGATATTTATGCAACTGACAGAAAAGTACTTGAGCTTTTCCCTGAAGATAAACATTTAGCTAGATGGATTAATATGGCTCAGGAAAGAATCGAATTCCAAGGACTTCCTTCAAGAATATGCTGGCTTGGATATGGTGAGAGGGCTAAATTTGGCTTAGCTATTAATGAAATGGTAAGAAAGGGAGAACTTAAAGCTCCAGTTGTAATTGGAAGAGATCATTTAGACTGTGGATCTGTAGCATCTCCAAATAGAGAAACTGAAGGAATGAAGGACGGCTCAGATGCTATTTCTGACTGGGCACTATTAAACTTTGCAATTAATGCAATAGGCGGCGCTACCTGGGTATCCTTCCATCATGGCGGAGGCGTTGGTATAGGCTTTTCTCAACATGCTGGGCAAGTTATAGTTGCTGATGGTAGTAAAGAAGCTGAAGAGAGAATAAGAAGAGTATTAACCACGGATCCTGGAATGGGTGTATTAAGACATGCAGATGCAGGCTACCAAGAGGCAATAAATTTTGCATATGAACATAAGGATATAAAAATACCAATGCTTAAAAAATAAATAAAGATATCCAGCTTCAAAGCTTAAGTCTCTGTATTAAGTAGTATTAATTATGAAGCTGGATTTCTATTATTGAAAGGATGGCAAACATGAGTAAAATTGTTGAGTGTATTCCTAATTTTAGCGAAGGAAGAAATAAAGAAGTTATTGAAAAAATTGTAGATACCTTAAGAGGAAAAGAGGGGGTTAAGCTTTTAGACTATTCCTCAGATAGCGACCACAATAGAACGGTAGTTACTGTAATAGGAGAACCAATAGCCCTTCAAAATGCTATAATAGACATGGCTTCAAGAGTTTATGAATTTATAGATATGACTAAACATGAGGGTGGTCATCCTAGAATGGGATCATTAGACGTAGTTCCCTTTGTACCTGTAAGTGAAGTAACTATGGAAGAATGCATTGCTATTGCAAATAAAGTTGGAGAAGAAATTGCAAATAGATTTAATATACCAGTTTATTTATATGAAGATGCTGCAAGTTCTTCAAACAGACAAAACCTAGCAAATGTAAGAAAAGGTCAATATGAAGGCTTTTTTGAAAAGATAAAAAAGGCGGAATGGAAGCCTGATTTCGGCCCAGAAGAAGTTAATGTCAAAGGGGGATGTGCTGCTGTTGGTGCAAGAGTTCCATTAGTAGCCTTTAACGTAAATTTAGCTACAGATAAAATAGAAATTGCTGATAGTATAGCAAAAATTGTAAGACATATTGGCGGTGGACTAAGATTCGTTAAGGCCATGGGAGTAAAGCTGGAGGATAGAAATATAGTTCAAGTTTCTATGAACTTGGTAAATTACGAAAAGACTGCTGTGTATAGAGCCTTTGAAATGGTTAAAATGGAAGCTAAAAGATACGGAGTATCAGTTGTTGGAAGTGAAATTATAGGTCTTGTACCTATGGCAGCATTAATAAATACAGCAGAGTATTATTTACAAGTGGAAAATTTTTCAATGGCGCAAATACTTGAAAAGAGAGTATGGGAGTAATTCTTCAATTAAAAATTAGGTGGTGATTGCTTGGCAACGATAATTAAAAATATTGATTGCTTGGTTACTTGCAAGGGAAGCTTTAAAAAAAGTAAAGAGCAGTTAAAGAATGCAGGATTAATTGAAAACGGCTATGTTGTTATTGAAGATGACCTTATTAAAGAAATAGGCAGTGGTGATGGATATTTAAACATTATTAAACCAGAAGATACCATAATAGATGGATCGGGGAAAACAGTAACTCCAGGTTTAGTTGACAGCCATACTCACGTGGTTTATGGTGGCTCAAGAGAAAAGGAGCTTCCTTTAAAGCTAAATAAAGTAAGCTATATTGAAATTCTAAATAATGGAGGCGGTATTCTAAGCACTGTTAGAAAAACAAGGGAGCTTTCCTTAGAGGAACTTACTGACGTAACTATGGGAAGGCTTAATTTAATGCTATCACACGGAACTACCACCATTGAGAGTAAATCTGGATATGGCTTAAACCTTAAGGATGAAGTAAAGATGCTAGAAGTTAATAAAGCTTTAAATGAAAGACATCCAATAGATATAGTATCTACCTATTTAGGTGCTCATGCAGTTCCTGAGGAATTTAAAGCAAATAGGGAGGCTTATATTAAGCTGATGACTGAAGAAATTATTCCTTATGTAAGCAGTAAAAGATTAGCAGAGTTTATTGACTGTTTTTGTGAGGAAGGGGTATTCACAGTAGAGGAAAGCAGAGAAATATTAAAGTCAGGCTTAAAAAATGGGCTTAAGGTTAAACTTCATGCAGACGAAATCGAACCTATTGGAGGAGCAGAGCTTGCAGCGGAACTTATGGCAGCATCTGCAGAACATTTAGTAGGGGCATCTGAGAATGGCATGAAGGCAATGGCAGGCAGCGGTACAGTTGCTGTACTTCTTCCGGCTACTTCCTTTTATCTTATGCTAAATAAGTTTGCAGATGCCAGGAAAATGATAGAAATTGGGGTGCCAATTGCACTTGCAACAGATTGTAACCCAGGAACCTCACCAACTGAATCGCTCCAAACCATAATGACCTTTGCATGTTTTGGAATGAGGCTTTTACCAGAAGAAATAATAAATGCAATGACTATAAATGCTGCTTGTGCCATTGACAGAGAAAAGGAAATAGGAAGTCTTGAGGTAGGGAAAAAAGCAGATATTGTAATCTTTAATAGCAAAAGTTTAAACTATTTAATATATCATTTTGGACTCAATGCTGTACAAACAGTAATAAAAAATGGTAAAGTAGTAGTAAATGAAGGAAAAATTGTAGAAGGATGTGTTTAAAATGCTTCAAAGTTTAACAGTAAAAGGTTTTGCAGATGAACTTGCCTCTAATTCTCCTGCACCTGGCGGCGGAAGTGCAGCAGCTCTTGCAGCTTCCTTAGGCAGTGCACTTTGCTCTATGGTTTTTAATTTAACCATAGGCAAAAAGGTCTATAATGAATATGATGAAGATAAGAAGAGCTTAATAATCAGCAGTTTAGAGGAAGTTAAAGCCAATAAGGATAATTTTCTTATGCTTATGGAAAAGGATGCAGAAGAATTCTTAGTATTAATGGATGCCTTTAAGCTCCCTAAAAATACTGAAGAAGAGAAGGAATATAGACTTAAAAAAATAAATGAAGGCTATGTAAAAGCACTTGAAATACCCTTTGAGGTAGCTAAAAAGGCGTTTGATATCTATAAGTATGTTGAAATTGCTGCGGCCTATGGTAATAAAAATGCTATATCCGATGCAGGTGTAGCAGCACTTTTATTACAAACTGCCATAGAAAGTGCTGTATTAAATGTTAAAATTAACTTATCTTCAGTTAAGGATGAAAGCTATAAGGCAGAGGTATCTGAAGAATGCAATAGCCTTATAAAAGAAGGACATATAAGAAAAGAAAAAATAATGGAAGTAGTAAATTCAAAGCTATAAATTAATGCAAAAAGCTGAAATATTTAAGAATGTTACATGAGCTAATTACAGTGAACTCATGTAACATTTTTTATTTCTTAAGCTAATTGCCATTTACTATATAGGTTATTAGTACTTATGTTAATAATGCTAGAATTGCTAAGGCAGCTCATTTAAGGTTTTAAATTCAAAGCCCTTTCCTTTCCATTCCTTTAGAATAGAATCCATAATAGCCGCATTTGTTTTAGAAACAGCATGTAAAAGGAAAATGCCTCCGTTATGAGTCCTTTCCATAATTATTTTTTTTGCAGCCTCTATTGATGGCTGATTGTCTGGCAGCCAATCCTTATAGGCAAAGCTCCAAAATATAGATTTGTAACCTAGGGCTTGAGTGTAATATAATGATAATTCACTATATTTGCCCATTGGAGGTCTAAAAAACTTAGGCATTTTAGTACTGGTTACTTCCTCAAAAGCCTTTTCACAATTAGCAAATTCATTTTCAAATTTAACTTTATCCTTCATGGCACTTTGAGCCATAGAAGGGTGAGTGGTTGAGTGATTACAAACCAGATGTCCTTCAGTGGACATTCTTTTAATTAAATCTGGATTCCTCTTTATATAGTCAGTAGTAACAAAAAATGCTGCCTTTACATTATTTGCTTTCAAGGAATCAAGTATCTTTGCGGAATAACCATTTTCATAACCTTCATCAAAGGTTAAGTATATAATCTTTTTTGAAGTATCTCCAAGATAATAACCTGAATAACTTTTTAATAGTTCTAATACATCTGGTGGTTCTCCAGAAGGTGAGCCATCCTTCTTAGGCTGAAAAAACCAATTTCTCTCTGTAGTATTAAGTTTCAAATCATCAACAGTTATTTTCTTTTCAAAAAAACTATTTAAATTTTTTTTAATATGATTATTTATTGTATTCTTATCTAAATCATCAACTTGAAGATTCTCTTTAAAACTTTCTACCTTGAATGGTTTATTTTCATTAGCTTTTGAAAAAATATCTTTAATATTATTATTAAATGGGAAGATATTTAAGGATAATGGAAAAGCTAGTGATAAGCATATGGCTTTTTTTAGCATATTTACTTTTGGCTATGAAAATCGCTGTAAAACATAACCTCTCCTTTCTTTTAGTTTTTTTTCCCGATTTTTTTCTATCTTAAGTAATTTGATTATGTTATACTTTTTGTATTGCTTATAAATATTTTGGAGATATACTAATGTCTAATGATCTTATTAAAATAATTAATGATCTATTCAGCCTAATTAATGAGCCTATAAATATTATTTACAAACTTGAAGAAATTAATAATTGCAAAGAACAATTAAATATTGGTAAAATAGAAAGCTTTGGAGAATACTATTTTAGCCAGCAAGAGGATAAAAAGGAAAAAGGTTTAGTCTATACTCCAGAAGGTATAGCTAAATATATTATAGAAAGTACAATAAAAGCAGAGGATATTATTAATAATCCCTTCTTAAAGATTTTAGATCCAGCCTGTGGGTGCGGTAATATTATTATTCCTTGTTTTAAATATTTAAGGACAATTTATTTAGAAAAATTAAATGTAATTAATAGCAAAAATAATTTAACCTTAAGTGAAGCTAGTATTAATATGCATATCATTAGCAATAATTTATTTGGCTTTGATATTGATCCTTTTGCATTAAAAATACTAAAATTAGATCTGCTTACAGAAAGTGAATTTATGAGCAGCAATAATTTTAATGTAAAAGATTTTTTAGTGGATGAAATACAGGAGAATTATGATATTATAATTGGTAATCCACCTTACATAGGGCAAAAATCAATTAATAAAGACTACTCACTAAATTTGAAAAATTTGTATAATAGGATTTACAAAGACAAAGGGGATGTTTCCTATTGTTTTTTTGCAGCTGCTTTAGAAAAGCTAAAAAGTTTAGGTAAACTTACTTATATTACTTCAAGGTATTTTCTAGAATCTCCAAGTGGTGAAAACTTAAGAATATATCTTAAAGAAATTTGTTCAATAGAAAAAATTGTGGATTTTTATGGTGTTAGACCTTTTAAAAATACAGGTATTGATCCAGTTATCGTTTTTACTACTAAAGAAGGAAAAAATAATGAAGTCCAGGTAATAAAGCCCATAGTAAAAAAACAAGACTTATTTTACTCAAGTTTTCTAGAAAATAAAATCCAAAATTACAATACTTTTTACATAAAAAAAAGTGAATTAAGAAACACAAGCTGGATACTTAGAGATAATGACGAACAAAATATAATAAAAAAAATTGAAGAAAAATGTGAAATAAGTTTAGAAAATATTTGTTATAGTTATCAAGGTGTAATAACAGGCTGCGATAAAGCCTTTATAATAGAAGAGAAAAATATAAGGGAAGAAGAGCTAGAAACAGATATTATAAGACCTTGGATTAAAAGTTCATCTATAGAAAAAAATCTAGTAAAGAAAACCGGAAAGTTTATAATTTACTCAAATTCAATTCAGGAGGAAGATAAATACAAAAATTCTATTAATCACATTTTACCTTTTAAGGAAAGACTTATGAAAAGAAGAGAGTGCATGAAAGGATTACGAAGCTGGTATCAGCTTCAATGGGGGAGAACTCAAAGCATATTTGAAGGGGAGAAAATAGTTTTTCCATATAAATCAAGTAATAATAGATTTGCCCTTGACACAGGTAGTTACTTTAGTGCAGATATTTATTGTCTTGTTCTAAAAAAGAATAATGCTTACAGCTATGAATATATTCTAAAGTTATTAAATAGCAAGCTTTATGAATATTATTTCAAAGCCTATGCTAAAAAACTTGGTAAAGATTTATATGATTATTATCCAAATAATTTAATGAAACTAAAAATGCCAAACATGCAAAATATAAAGGTGGACATTGATGAGTATCTTTACTCTCTTTTTCAAATAACAAGGAAAGAGCAAAAAATTATTAATGAATATGTAAGTAATTAGTTAAAGACAATTGAAAGATATATAAATTTGAAAATAGCTATAATAAATAAAATATGTTACATAATTATAATTATGTAACATATTTTGTATTTTGGGGCCTTTATTATTAGCTTTTTATATCTTTTTCAAAAGTGCCGAATTTTACGGCATTTCCATGTTGCACTAAGGTTTTGCCCTTACATAATACATAATCCAAGGATAAATCAGGATTCATTATTAATAAATCGGCCTGTTTCTCTACAGCGATTGTTCCTAAATAATCAAGCTTTAGTATTCTAGATGGATTTTTAGTCAAGGGACATAGAGCTTTCTCAATAGGCAGATTATAAACTTGAACCATTTTTCTAAACTCTATAATATTTGTTTCAATTGAACCTACAGATATATCAGTAAGCTTTCCATTTTCATCAAAGATCGGCATGCTGCCATTACTGTCAGAACTCATTGTTATATTATCTAATGGACATCCTTTATCAAGAAGGTATTTTAAGCCATAGGAGGCATCAGAAGGTATGGGATCGGACTCAGTTCTTGTAATTCCTGAAGTTAAATCTATGTATCCACCCATTTTCAAATATTTAATAGCCTGATGTAATAGATTCATGTTTCTATTTATGTGAGTAGGCAGTATATTTTTAGCTAAAATTGGAGATTCATTTAATATTTTAATTAAAATATTAATTCCTTCTCTATCATCCCCTACATGAAGCTGTAATACTCCGCATTTATTTGATAATAAACCTGCTACTCTGCATTCAAGGGCCAGCCTTTCTATATCATTTTCCATAGGTTTGCTGCCCCTGTGATCAGAGATTGCAACTTCGCCCACACCAATAATTTTATCAATTAAAATAATGTCGTCTCTAGATGTATCAGAAATAGTTCTAGTAGGAAACTGATAGCAACCAGTCCAAGATAGTGCATTGATTCCTTCTTCCTCTAAGGCTCTTGCCTTTGCTATGAGGCTGTTTAGAGAACGCGTTGTTCCATCAGTTCCTAAAAGACCAATTACTGTAGTAACACCAGTAGTAGTTATCTGAGATAATTGAATTTCTGGAGTTCTTGTGGTGTAGCCGCCTTCACCGCCGCCGCCAGTAATATGAACATGTAAATCTATAAAACCTGGAGTAACTATTTGATTAGAGGCATCTATTACTTCAACCTCATAAAACTCCTTAGGCGGTAAAGGAATATCATCATCAATTTTAGCTATTTTGTCCTGGCAAATTAATATGTCCTTCACTCCTAGATAGTCAGGAGCATAAACAATACCTTTTTTTATTAGCTTTATCATGAATTTCACTCCCCACGCAGCTTTGCTAGATTAAAATTAATTATTAATTAAATTCTTTATATAGTTTGGTAAAACGAAAGACGCTTTATGTATATCTCCATTATAATATTTTGTTTTTACGTCAAAAATATTTTCTGAATTTGGATTTGCAGGGTCATACTTTTTAGAACCAATAGTAAAGCTCCAATATCCTCCAGGATAGGTTGGAATTGCAGCCATGAAAAGCTTTGTTATTGGAAATACTTCTTTTGCATCATTAAATACTTTTTTAACTACTTCTGGAAGATAAAATGGTGTCTCTGTCTGTGCAATAAAAATACCGTCATCAGTTAAGCATTCTGAAATTTCTTTGTAAAAGCTTCCGCCAAAAAGACCTTCTGCAGCCCCAAAGGGGTCAGTAGAATCAACAATAATAACATCAAATTTATTTTTATGTTCATGTACATACTTTATTCCATCCCCAACAAAGATCTCACATCTCGGATTTTCAAGTTCACTGCTGATTTCAGGTAAATACTTTTTACATTCTTCTATAACACATTTATCAATTTCACAAAGTACTGCTTTTTCAACAGAGGGGTGCTTCATTATTTCTCTTATAACACCACCGTCTCCACCGCCTACAACTAACACATTCTTTGGTTTAGAATGTGTAAATAAGGGAATATGAGTTATCATTTCATGATAAACAAATTCGTCTTTAATGGTTGTTTGAACGATTCCATCTAAAAGCAGCATACGGCCAAAGGCGTATGTATCCACAATAGCAAGGTCTTGAAATTCTGTTTGCTTTCTAACTAAAGTTTCTTTAATTTTATAGGTCATAGCAGCGTCTGCAATTTGTTCTTCTTTTATCCACATTTCCATGTTAAATTCCTCCTTAAATCATATAATTTGCATACTGATTATTATAGCAATGATTCTTATTTGGGGCAATAGCTTTAAAATTTCAAAGGGCATTAATACACATATAGAAAGTTACTGATCAAGTAAAATGTAAAATTACTGTATATTATAAATATAAAATGGGAATAATAAAAATGTTTATTCATGTTTTAAAAAAAAGAAGGAAAATTATGTAATATATAGAATATAATATATATCTGTTTTAATTTATAATAAAAATAGTAAACAGATGCTTTTAATAATAAAAGCATTAAAAAAGCTTTTTAAATTTATTATATAAAAGTTATTATTAATTCTAATATAGGGGGGGATATTAATGTACTTAAAGTTTCAAAAGGAAGAAGAGAAACTCGTAGTTTTTATGATGGGAGAGTTAGATCATCATAGTGCAGAAGAAGTTAGAAGCAAAATAGATGATAGACTTGATAGAGAACTAATTGCTAAACTTATTTTGGACTTCAAAGATGTAAGCTTTATGGATAGCTCGGGAATTGGAGTTGTTATAGGTAGATACAAAAAAATGACAGCTAAAAATGGCAAGATATGCATAGCTAATGTTAATAACTCAGTTAAAAGAGTTTTTGATTTATCAGGCATGTTTAAAATTATAAAAGTTTACGAAAATTTAGAACAAGCACTTAAGAATATTTAATGAGGGGGGATAAAAATGTACGATAATATTGTTAAAATTGAATTTTTAAGCAAATCCCAAAATGAAGGCTTTGCCAGAGTTGCTGTTGCAGCATTTGTATCTCAGTTAGATCCCACTATTGAAGAATTAACTGACGTTAAAACTGCTGTATCTGAAGCAGTTACAAATTCTATAATCCATGGATATGGAAATGCAAATGGAATTATTAAAATTGAAGCCATGATTGAAGATACTACATTAACAATAAAAATCAATGATGAAGGTGTTGGAATAGAAAATGTTGAGCTCGCAATGCAGCCATTGTACACATCAAGGCCTGATCTTGAAAGATCAGGAATGGGCTTTACAGTAATGGAAACTTTTATGGATAGTCTAGAAGTAAAATCAGAAAAGGGTAAGGGAACTCAGATTATTATGAAGAAAGTTTTCAAGAGTTTAAGTTAGGTGAAGGCTATGGATGATGGAATTCTTAAGAAACAGGAATATAATTATGATGATAACTTAGAACTTATTAGGCTGGCTAGAGAAGGGGATAAAAATGCCTTAGATAAAGTTATTCAGTATAATCTCCCATTAGTTTCAGCAATTAGCAAAAAATTCTTAAATAGAGGCTATGAGTATGAAGATATATTCCAAATAGGGTCTATGGGACTAGTTAAGGCAGTTAATAACTTTGATAGTAAATTCAACGTGAAGTTTTCTACTTATGCCGTACCTATGATTATGGGTGAAATAAAAAGATTTCTTAGAGACGATGGAATAATAAAGGTAAGCAGAAGTGTAAAAAATGTAGCAAGAAAACTTCATTATGACAAAGAAGCCTTAACAAAAAAATTAGATAGGGACCCAACGATAGAAGAATTATCTGAGTATTCAGGGATAAATTCTGAAGAAATAGTTTATGCCTTAGAATCAACTAACAATATGCAATATCTCTACGATACAATACATCAGGACGATGCTTCTCCAGTACTCTTAATTGATAAATTAAGTGAGGATTATGAAGAAGACTCAGATATTGTAGATAAAATAGCCTTAAAAGATGCACTTATCAATCTAGATAATAAGGCAAGGCAAATAATAATGCTTAGATATTTTAAGGATAAAACACAAGTTCAAGTAGCCAAAATGCTTGGCATTAGCCAAGTTCAAGTATCTAGAATAGAAAAAAAAGTACTAAAATTGATGAAAGATAGACTTAGTGGATAGGATTTATTTTATAATTCCTATTCATTTTTTTTTTGAAATGTATTGCCTTGAATAACAAAAATAATATTACATAAAATACTTTTATGAAATTACATTTTTATGTATAAGGAAGTGATAGAATGGCTAATAAAGAAGAGGTTTTAAAGCAAAGGTTTAAAGATATCTCAGAAGAAGTTAAGCCTAAATCTCATTTATTAAGAAACTGTATTAGAGCCTTTTTGGTAGGTGGAATATTATGTGATATTGGCCAATTTTTTAGCAGCTATTTTACTAGAATAGGAATGTCTAAAGATAATGTTTCAATTTTAGTTTCTATCTTTATGGTTTTTTTAGGAGCTCTTTTAACCGGTATAGGATTCTATAATAAAATTGCAGCCTTTGGCGGAGCTGGAAGTTTAGTACCCATTACTGGCTTTGCTAACTCAATTGTAGCACCAGCTATGGAATTTAAAAAGGAAGGTTTTATATTCGGAGTAGGTGCTAAAATGTTTGTAATAGCAGGACCGGTTTTAGTTTATGGAATAGGTTCTTCAGTCATAGTAGGAATAATTTATTATATTATAAGTAGGTGAGTTTTGCTTGAACAAAAAAGTTGGTAAACAAACAGTAAGACTAGACAGTAGGCCAAGGATCATTTCTACCTTTAGTGTGGTGGGGCCAAAGGAAGGAAATGGGCCACTAAGTGAATACTTTGATGTCATACTTGAAGATGACTTAAATAAGGAAGATACCTATGAAAAGGCTGAAAGTAGTATTTTATATATGGCTATTAAAGAAAGTATAAATAAGGCAAATTTAAGTGATAATGACATAGATTATTTATTTGCAGGAGACTTATTAAACCAATTAACTTCATCCACTTTTGCAGCTAAGGATATGGATATACCTTTTTTAGGGCTTTACGGCGCTTGTTCTACCATGACAGAGTCACTGGCAATAGCAGCTATGATACTAGACGGTGGGTTTGCAAAGCATGTAGTTGCTGCAACTTCCTCACACTATTCTTCTGCTGAAAGACAATTTCGCTTCCCATTAGAATATGGCAGTCAGAAAGCACCCACTGCTCAATGGACTGTTACTGGAGCTGGTTCCATGGTACTAGGGACAGAAGGGAATTTTCCGTATATAACTTATACGACTATAGGTAAAGTTAAGGATTATGGAGTTAACGATGTAAATAATATGGGTGAGGCCATGGCTCCTGCAGCAGTTAATACTATTTCACAGCACTTTTTGGATACTGGCAGAACCCCAGATTACTATGATTTAATTGTAACTGGGGATCTTGGAATAGTAGGGAAGAGAATAACTAAGGAGCTTATTATGGAATACGGGTATGATATAAGTGGTAATTACATAGACTGTGGTGATGAAATATTTAATCATGAAAAACAATTAACAAATGCAGGAGGAAGTGGTTGCGGGTGTTCTGCAGTAGTTGATTGTGGATATATTTATAAAAGCTTACTAAATGGGAAACTTAAAAAGGTGCTGTTGATTTCTACCGGGGCACTTTTAAGTTCAACTTCCTGTCAGCAGGGACTTACTATACCTGGCATTGCACATGCAGTTGCTATTGAATCTTAAAACCGTGGCAGCATAAAGGAGGTCTAGGCTTAAGAATGGAATTTTTAAATGCATTTGTAGTTGGAGGTATAATTTGTGTTATTGCACAAATTTTAATAGATAAAACAAAACTTACTCCTGCAAGAATACTAGTAAGCTTCGTAACCTTAGGAGTTATTTTAGGAGCTTTAGGTATTTATGAACCCATAGTAAAATTAGGTAAGGCAGGAGCAACAGTACCTTTACCAGGTTTTGGTTACGCCCTAGCTAAAGGGGTAATGAAAGAAGTAGACTCTTTAGGACTTCTTGGAGCCTTTACAGGTGGCATAAAAGGAACTGCAGGTGGAATTACTGCTGCTATTATTTTTGGATATTTAATGGCATTGTTATTTAACTCTAAAACTAAGGAATAAAATTATGGAAAATAAAAAACAAGAAGTAAGTTATATCTTACTTCTTGTTTTTTATTATATTAATTATTATTAGTATTATTATTAGTATTAGTATTTCCACCTGTATTTGCTGGAACAGTTCCATCTGTATTGCCTGGTGTAGTACCAGGATCAGTTGTACCTGGTAATGTTCCTGTATTATTTCCTTCTGCAGGTGGGATGGTAGGAACCACTGGTTTTGTATCATCTAGTTCCTTTGGAAGTACATAAGGCTGATCCTGCAGTGAAGCTGATGGTGTATAATCTCTTTTTATAAATATTCTGCTTTCAAGTAGATCTTTCGGAGTATTTTCCGTTGCAAGCTTACCATTTGCTTTATTTATGTCAGCCTTTACATGTATTGTGCACAATGTGGTTGGCTGTGTACCATCAATAAACATTTCTCTAGTAACTTGGCTGCCTCTTGGATCATTAGCACATAAATCCGTAGGAGAGCTGCCTGAATCTCTACATATAGATGTAGTTACTATGCCACTAGGCATTTGAATATCTTTTACTGTTAGGCTCTTATGTGCCTCAGCCATGATTTTGCCCCAAAGTGCTGCTGATGTAGAACTAGTTATGCCACTATTAAAGGTTCTAGGTGTATCGCTTCCAATCCAAACTGCGCCTGAATAATAAGGAGTCAAGCCGCTGAACCAAAAGTCTTTTTTATCTCCAGATGTACCTGTTTTACCTGCTGCAGGCATTGAACTAAACCTTGCAGCTGGGCCAGTACCACCAGCACTTGTTGGTCCCTTAAGCATATCATACATTATATATGCTGCTTGAGGAGATAAAACTTTTCTATTAACTAATTTACTTTCTAGTATTGTAACACCTCTCCTATCAACAACCTTTGTATACATTTTAGGTTCAGTATACATTCCATTATTTCCAAAGGTGCCGAATGCAGCTGCCATAGTAAGGGTATTTGCACCATGGTGCAGCTGACCTAGAGAAAGTGCAGATAAACTTGTTTTATCATCATTATCGAAGGTTAAACCAAATTTTTCACCATAAGCAACACCGGTTTTAAGACCGATATTATATTCTTCCTTTATAGCTACTAAATTGATAGAGCTCTTAATTGCTTCTCTAATTGTTACATAGCCTCTAAAAAATCCTGTTTCATAGTTTCTTGGATTCCACGGCTTGCCATTTTCGGGCCATTGCTTTCCTATATCGGTTGATAAAGGGGAATCCTCTACTACTGTACCTGCTGTTGCCATCTTTGTATCAATTGCAGGTCCGTATACAGTAAGGGGCTTTATACTTGATCCTGTAGGTCTTAGGAATTCCTTTGAACCATTAAAAGCTGCTCTATTATAAGATCGAGCAGGCTGAGTACCCCTTCCACCAATTATGGCCTTCACCTCACCAGTATGGTAATCCATTACTACTGCAGAGGCTTGAGGCTGAACTACATTTGTTTTTTCTGGGGTGTAATTAACTCCATAATTTTTGCTATCGTCTAATATTTTTTGCGCAGCATTTTGAAGGTTCCTATCCATAGTTGTATAAATCTTCAGTCCTCCATACATAAGAAGACTGTTTACTTCATCATCACTATAATTATATTGAGCTTTCAAATCTTTTTTTACTTGTTCAATTGCAGGAAGTGAAAACCACTCGTAATTTAGCCTATTCATATTTTTTATAGAAGCTTGATTAAACTCAAGGGCTTTTACACTTAAACCATTTACTGCCTGATCGTATTGGCTTTTAGTAATATAATTATTTTTTAACATTGCAGCCAATACCATTTTTGTTCTATTTAAGTATTTACTAGGATCTTTTTTTGCTGAATCCAAAAAAGCGTTATAAATACCAGGTGCTTGTGGAACACCTGCTATATATGCAGCTTGAATTAAACTTAAGTCCTTTGCATGTTTACTAAAGTAATA
Organism: Candidatus Clostridium stratigraminis; assembly: GCF_045310675.1. Classification (NCBI taxonomy): domain Bacteria; kingdom Bacillati; phylum Bacillota; class Clostridia; order Eubacteriales; family Clostridiaceae; genus Clostridium; species Candidatus Clostridium stratigraminis. The sequence goes on along the minus strand of NZ_JBJHZZ010000003.1, from coordinate 257,558 downwards.
TTCTGAAGCTGCTTCCACACCATGAACTGTACTTCCAAAGGGGATTGTATTCATATAGGCTTCTAAAATCTGTTCTTTAGTTAATTTCTTTTCAAGCTGAAGTGCTAAATACATTTCCTGAATTTTTCTTTGAGCAGAAACAGTATTATTTAACATAGTATTTTTTATTAATTGCTGAGTAATAGTAGAGGCTCCTTGTACACCGCTTTTGCCGGTGAGCTTATTTTTAATATCTATGTATATTACTCCTAGAACTCTTTGGGGGTCAACGCCCTTATGGTTATAGAAACGTTCATCCTCTATACTTACAAAGGCATGCTGTAGGTCTTTGCTTACTTCATTAATTCCAACAACATCTCTTTTTTCATTTGTTGCAACATCATCCATGTAGTTATTATCTTTATCATAAATTTTTGAGGGCTCTTTTAAGGTCAAAATCTGGTCAACGTTTAAGGCTGGAGCTGTATTAATTATGGCAAGTCCTATTCCTGCACCAGCTACAATAGCTAAAATAATTACTGCTAATATAGATAATATAATATTCCTTAAAATCTTTTTACTCTTTTTCTTCTTCTTTATTTTTTCAGAGTTCTTTTCTTCATTCATATGTTAATCCTCCTTGAATGCTTGTATAAGGAAAGAGAACTTTTAAATATTATATCATATAAAGCTTTAATAATAAAATATTAATTGTAAAATATGTCATTTGTATTATTAGGCATTTTAGTTGCTTGTCCTAATCTTAAAACTTATAATTACCTCATTTTATTAAAAAAACTATTAGTTTATGACTATATTACAAATATTGACAAATAATAAAATTTTATTCACAAATCATATTTGCTAAAGCTTAACATAATATTAAATATACTTATAATAACATAATTTTATTAATAGTAAAGAGGTGATAATATTAAAAGAAAAACAAAAATAAAGCTTATTTTAAGCTTTATTGTAATAATAACTATTTTTAATCTATTTATTTATATAACAGATAAGGCAATATCACCAGCAATTATAGCAGTTGCTAGTGCAGAAATAAGATCTAAGTCCATGGAAATTATTTATACCTCAATAATTAATGAATATTCAAAGCAGTTTAATTATAATGATATTATTCATGTAGAAAAAGATGGGGAAGGAAATATAACCTTATTAAAAGCAGATACCTTAAAATTAAATAAAATTGCATGTGATGTTGCCTTAGACTCTCAAAAACAACTCAAGCTTATTGGTAATACTGGTGTTAAACTACCACTTGGGTATGTACTTCAAAACAACTTTTTAGCTAAGTTTGGACCAAAAATTACTGTGTTTATGAATCCTATTGGATATATAGAAACAAAATACGAATCTGAATTTGAAAGTGCAGGTATAAATCAGACTAGACATAGAATCTATGTAAAGGTTCAAGCTAAACTCCGAGTCGTGGTTCCACTTAAAAAAGAAGATATTGATGTAGCTTGTGAAGTTCCTATATCTGAAACCATTATTGTTGGTAAAATACCTAATACCTCAATTAACATGGGTCTGGAAGGTGCTGGTTTTAAATTAAATAGCAGGTAAATTTAATATTGTAAAGCACAAAATATGCTGCAGGAATCATGGATATTATTAAATCCAGGACTCCTGTAGCATATTTTATATTTTTAAATAAACCTTCATTTTAATCTATAGGTAGTATTAGTCTTCCCAATTAAATACATAGGGTATATTTCTGTAATAATCCCCATAGTTAAGACCATAGCCCACCACAAATACATCAGGTATTTCAAAACAGCAATAATTAGGCTTTACATCTACTTTTCTTCTCTCAGGTTTATCAAGAAGCACGCAGGATTTTACGCTGTTTGCACCTAAAGACTTTACGTGTTCCATCACAAACTGCATAGTAATCCCAGTATCAACTATATCATCTACTACTAAAACATCGCAGCCTTCAATATTATCTGGTATATCATTTACTACACTTACTGAGCCAGAGCTTTGTTCATTATGGCCATAACTTGAAGTTGTCATGAAACCTATTTTGGTCGGCACAGTTATATTTCTTACTAAGTCAGCTGTATATATAAAGCTACCGCGTAGTAAAGAAAGCACATATAGGTTCTTACCCTCATAGTCTTTAGAAAGTTCAAGGCCAAGTTCAGCTATTCTTTTCTCGATTTGTTCCTTTGTTATTAATATATTTACCTTTTTGTTTTCCATTGTAACCCTCCACACCATAGATATTTACAATATTGTTTTAATAGTATAAAATTATATGAAAGTTGTCAAGTATATATAAATAATAAAAATAAACGGAGTTGTTATAATGATCTATGGGAATATAGAAGGTATCAGAAATACCATATTAGATAAATTAGAGGAAATCTATGATTATGTAATTCCAAGAGAAGAAGTCTTTACCCTTGAGCTAGTATCAACAATAAGCAATATTACAAGTTTAATAAACAAAGAAATAAGTGTTGCTATAGATAGAAAAGGCAAGGTAATCAGTGTCGCTATAGGAGACAGTACTACTGTTGAGGTACCTATTATTGATATTAAATACAAAAAGCTTTCTGGAGTAAGAGTAGTTCATACTCATCCAAATGGACCATCATTGCTTTCTGCCCTTGACTTATCAGCTCTTACAAAATTAAAGCTGGACTGTATTGCTGCATTGTCTGTGAAAGAGGGCATAGCTATTGATACAACCTTAGGCTTTTGTATTATTGAAAATGACCTGTTAAAAGCTGAAACGACTGAAGAAATAAACATTGAAGAAGCTGTAAACTTTAATTTTTTAGATAAGGTATACTTTGTAGAAAATGAACTTAAAAATAATAATATAATAGAAGAGGATGGAGAAAAGGCAATATTGGTAGGCATCGAAAGTGAAGAAAGCTTAGATGAGCTTAAGGAACTTGCAAAAGCCTGCCAGGTGGAAGTTGTTTACAAGGTTCTTCAAAAGAGAAGTAAGATAGATTCAGCCTTTTATATTGGTAAAGGTAAGGTAGAGGAAATTTCCATGCTGAGGCAGGCTTTAAAAGCAAATGTTATTATTTTCGATGATGAATTAGATGCCTCCCAAGTAAGAAACTTAGAGGAGTACACCGGAGCTAAAGTTATTGATAGAACTACCCTTATTTTAGAGATATTTGCAAGAAGGGCAAAAAGTAGAGAGGCAAAGATACAAGTAGAACTAGCTCAGTTAAAATATAGAGCTGCAAGGCTTTCAGGCTTAGGTACTGTACTTTCTAGAACTGGTGGCGGAATAGGAACGAAGGGACCTGGTGAAAAGAAACTAGAAACAGACAGAAGACATATAAAAGAAAGAATATATGATTTATATCGTGAACTTGAAAAGATTAAGAAACATAGAGAAACTCAAAGGGAGAAGAGAAACGAAATACCTAAGGTCTCTTTGGTAGGCTATACTAATGCAGGAAAATCTACCTTAAGAAATAAACTATGTGAAATTGCAATGCCAAAGGATGGTACCATTAAAGAAAAGGTGTTTGAGGCAGATATGCTTTTCGCAACCTTGGATATAACCACTAGAGCAGTAATATTGCCAGATAGTAGGCATATTACACTTACTGATACTGTTGGCTTTGTTAGAAAACTGCCGCATGATTTAGTAGAAGCCTTTAAATCAACCTTAGAGGAGGTAATTTATTCTGATTTGCTGCTCCATGTAGTTGATGGTTCTTCTAAGAACTCAATAGAACAGATTGAAGCTGTTGAAGCTGTACTTGAGGAACTTGGCGTTAAAAATAAGCCAACTTTAATTTTAATAAATAAAATAGATAAAGCTGATGAAGAAAATATTATTAAATTAGAAGAAGCTTTAAAAACCGAAAAGCAAATTAAAATTTCTGCTAAGCAGGGTATTAATTTAGATTTATTATTAAAGGAAGTTGAGGGATTACTCCCATATACGTTAATTACAGCAGAATACTTGATTCCATATTCTAGGCAGGAGATTACAGCTTTTCTTCATAGAAACGCTAAGATTTTAAAAGAAGAGTTTAGGGAAAATGGAACTTATATCTCAGCTAAAGTAGATGATGAGGTCTATAACAAGTGTATAAATTTAATGTTATAAAATATCTTTATTTTTCTGTATTTACTGTATAAAGATTAATTTAATTTTAAAACTGTCATTTCTGCTGTGCAATTGTATAATTTTTGAAAGTTTTTATTCAAATTATGCAAGTAAAGTATTGTTTTTATGCTAATTTGTATTATAATTAATATATGTTTGTTTTGACTTTAGGGAGGGGATTTTATGGAAAGAACTATTTTACAGTATCAAAAGGCGTTCAATAGTATAATAGATAGATTAAAGGGAAACGAAGCTGTACTTGCTGCAATGGTCTTTGGAAGTATGGTTACTGGAGACTTATGGGATGAATCGGATATTGATCTCTTTGTAATAATTGATAAGAAAATAAATAATATAAAAAATATTTATACTGAAGAAAAGCAAGTGCCTGTACACATTAAACTTATGAGTAAAAGTAAGTTTTTACAGCTATATGAGGAAGATCTAAGAGGCGGTTTTATGCTTCGAATGTTTGCTTCTTCAAGGTTAGTATTTTCAAAGGATATGGATATTACCCAAAGATATGACAGTGGAAGATATTATCCTGATTTAGACAGAGAAAGATGGAATATGGTATATCTTGGGAAGGTATTGAAGAACATAGATCTATGTAACAAATATCTTTATAACGATGGAATTTATACTGCTTATGGAGCTGCTGTAAAGTGTGTTGAAAATTATGCTAAGCTTTATATCAATTATTCAGGTTATATGATTAGTAAAGATGCTATTGCCATGGCAATGAACTTAAATGATGATTTTAGAAACTGCGTTGATGGTTTGTTTTTTAATAAAAATGATACCGTAACAGCCATTGAAAGTACTTTGAAATTTATAGAAGATGCAGTGGATGAGACTATTAGAAATACAGCCGCCATATTACTAAATTATATGAGAGGAAAGGATAGCTTTTTAAGCACAGAAGATATTAAAAACGACAAGTTGTTTGAAAGCTATGATATAGCTATTGAAGATATATTAAACAAGCTTTGGGAAAGAAATATGATAAAAAAGGATAATAGAGATTATAAAACAGATGACGGGAAAGTATTGTTTAAGGAAAATGTTTATTTTATCTAATATTTTATGTATAATGTTTATATACAGCTACTAGTATAATTTATTATTCTAGTAGCTTAATTACTATATAGGTGATGTAATGGAAAAATTTTTAACTAAGTTTAACAATGAAGATTTACCTAAATATATACAAATTGCCAAGCATATTAAAAGATTAATAGATAGTAATATAGTTGAGGATGGGGAAAAGCTTCCATCTATTCGTAAGTTATCGAAGTTTTTACAGGTAAACAACGATACAATAATAAATGTATACAATAGGCTTGAGGCGGAAGGCTATGCTATGCAGAGAATTGGCAGCGGAACCTATGCAAAAAAGCGTGAATATACAAAGAGCTTTAAAAAAGACTATACTGATATTTTCAAGAAACTAACTTTAGAAGAACTTAAAGCGTACGTTGACTTTACTGGCGAAAATGCCTGCAGTGACTTTTTTCCAGTAGACTCTTTTAAAGCTGTATTAAACGAGGTATTAGATAGAGATGGAGCAGAAGCCTTAGCAAATCAGGAAGCTTTAGGTTACTATGGCTTAAGAACAAGCATCAATAAATATTTTTGGAATGATGAAATTGACCTAGAGAATATACTTATAGTTTCCGGGGCTCAACAGGGGATAGATATTATTTCTAAATCCTTGGTGAATGTAAATGATAATGTTATTGTGGAAAAACCAACTTACAGCGGTGCATTATCAGTTTTTAGGGGAAGAAGGGCAAATATTTTTGAAGTACATTTAGAGGAAGACGGAATAAATTTAGAAGAATTCAAAGAAATCTTAAAGAAAAATAGAATTAAGATATTTTATTTAATGAGCTATTTTCAAAATCCAACCGGTTTTTCCTACAGTCTTAAAAAGAAACAGGAGATACTTAAGCTTGCTTTAGAATATGATTTTTATATAATTGAAGATGATTACTTGTCTGAGCTTATATACGATACAAATATTAAATATGAGAGTTTTAAATCCTTAGATTTAAATGACAGAGTTATTTATATTAAAAGTTTTTCCAAAATATTTCTGCCAGGTATAAGAATTGGATATTTAATATCTCCAGAAAATTTTAAAGACCTAATACAAAATTCAAAAATAGACACGGATATTTCAACATCTAGTCTAATGCAAAGGGCTCTGCAGCTTTATATTGAAAAAGGTTTTTGGAAAAGCCATATAAATAACTTAAATATAATTTATAAAGAAAAATATGCCTTTATGGAAGAAAAGCTAAAAGAAATATTAGGTGATTTTATAGAATTTAAAGCACCGGGAGGTGGGCTTAACTTTTATATAAGCCTATCAGAAAAGGTTAGAATAGATAGTATTACTTTATTTTATAAGTGTAAGGAGAAGAAGCTGCTTTTAACTCCAGCTTTTATGTTCTATAAGCACTATAAAGAAGGGGAAAGAAACTTCAGGTTAGGATTTTCAAAGGTAAGTAATGCAGATATAATTACAGGCTTAAATATTATAAAAGAAATTATTAAAAGTGAGTGATTTTTTTGGATAAAGGTCTTATAAAAATTGATTGGAAGGATATAGATAATTTAAGTGAAAGTGAAATAACTTATTTTTTATCTTTAGAAGGTAAAAGTATAGCGGCTATTGAAAAAATAAGAGGTTTAAGTAGGGAAGAAGTTCAAAAGCAGCTAATAGAAGGAAAAATTAAATATAGATTTTTAGCAAATAGCAAAAATGAAACAGAACTCTTTGAAGCCCTATGTAATGCGGGAAAGACAGATAAGCTTTCAGTTTTAAATTCAATGAGTAGCGTAAATAAGGAAAAACTAATTTTTTATATTAAAAATGAATTTGCTAATATGACCTCGAAAAATAAGGAATATGCCCTATGGATAGCTGGGGAATTAAAGGCTCAGGAAATAATAGAAATTCCAATAAAGTCAATAGTTCATAAACATGTAAATATAAGAAGAATGGCAGTATCTGCTCTTGGAAAAATTGGAGATAAAGCATCTGAAACTGCGTTAATTAGAGCTTTAGAAGATGAAAATACTCAAGTTGTACTTTATGCTGTAAAGGCTTTAAAAAAACTAAAAAGTGATAAAGCAATTGATAAAATGAAGGATATTAAAGAAGGAAGTAATAAGGATTATATTATTAGAGCTGCCAAGGAATATCTAGATGAAATAGAGGTTAAATAAATGAGTTATCTTACAATTAAAAGTGAAGCCAAAAGTGAATTTGAAGAAAAAAAATCAGTATTCATTGGTCATGCTAAGAGAATATATAGCGAAGAGGAAGCTAGAGACTTTATTAATAAAACCAAAGTAGAAAATAAAGAGTCTAATCATAATGTATTAGCCTATGTTATAGGCGTAAACATGGGAATTCAAAGATACAGCGATGATGGCGAACCGCAGGGGACGGCAGGTGTACCTGTTCTAGAGGTTATAAAGAAAAATAACTTAACTGATATTGTTATTGTTGTAACTAGGTATTTCGGAGGTGTGCTATTAGGAGCTGGCGGCCTTGTTAGGGCCTACTCAAAAGGGGCTAGCTCAGCAATTAAGGAAGCAGGAATAGTAGAAAAAATAAAGGGAGCTGCCTTATATGCGAATTTTGAATATGACCATTTAGGAAAAATTCAATATATGTTTGCTCAAAATAATTGGTATATTGAGGAGATTTTCTATTCTGATAAAGTGAAAGTAAAATATTTTTGTGAGGCAGGGAATCTCCAATTAATTAAAGAGAAAATAGTAGAGGCTTGCTCGGGAAGGGTAACCTTTGAAGTAGAAAGTGAAGAGTTTTATTTTAAATTAGAAAATAGGCTTTATAAAGAACAATAACGGATAAAGTTGTAACCTTTATAGATTTTATGCTATAATAATTTGTGCGTAAATTTTCGTAAATCAATTACATATATAGGGTTTTGTTAGGAGGAGATTTTTATGTCAGGACATTCAAAGTGGCATAATATACAAGCAAAAAAAGGTAAGGCAGACGCTAAAAGAGGAAAGATATTTACTAAGATAGGAAAAGAGCTTATAATGGCTGCTAAAAACGGCGGCTCAAATCCAGATATAAATAATAAGCTTAGAGATGTTATTGCAAAGGCAAAGGCGAATAATATGCCTCAAGATACAATTAATAGAGCAGTTAAAAAAGGTGCTGGAGAAGCTGATGGTGCTAACTACGAAGAAATAGTTTATGAAGGCTACGGACCAGCAGGAGTTGCTGTTATAGTAAATGTTTTAACTGACAATAAAAATCGTTCTGCAGGTAATGTAAGGCACGCATTTACAAAGCATGGCGGAAATATGGGTTCAGCAGGCTGTGTATCATTCATGTTCCAAAAGAAGGGGCAGCTAATAATAGAAAGAACTGATGAGCTTGATGAAGATGAACTAATGATGATGGCTCTTGATGCTGGAGCAGAAGATTTTGCTTCAGAAGAGGAAGTATTTATCATTACAACAGAACCAGAAGAATTTGGAACTGTTAGAGAAGCTTTGGAAGCTAATAATTTAGAATTCTTAGAAGCAGATATTAAAATGATACCTGATACTTTTACTGCTGTTGATGAAGAAACTGCTGCAAAGATACAAAAGATGCTGGATGCACTTGAAGATGATGATGATGTACAGGACGTATATCACAATGCAGAGTTCCCAGAGGGTTTTGAGGAATAAGTAAACAATTATATTCATATTACCTAAACTGTTGAAGAGTCTTATATAAACCTTTATATGTGAATTAAAATTCACATATAAAGGTTTTTTTATGCAAATCAAAAACATAGTTCCAATTTATAAAATTTATCATATATTATACTGAAGAAATTGCCAATTTATATAACATATTAAATATGATTGGAGATGTTTACATGGGTAGAAGAAGTAGTAGCTCAAGATGCTGTTGTACGGAAGATATATGTTGTGGTGGAAATGGCTTTGGCGGATCCTGGATAATTTTTATAATTATTATTCTTATCTTTTTTAGCGGAAATAATCGAAGATGTTGTTAGAAGAGAGGCCTAGGTTTATCCTAGGCTTTATTATTTCAGAAAACTTTAAACCACTCTTTGTACTTTTTACCAATATAGGCATAAATAATATATTTTGAGAAAAAATAAACCTTAGTTTATAAATTAAATAACTGCTTTAATGAAAGAAGGTTTAAAAATGCATAATACTTTTGCGAATTGTGAGAGTGATGTAACAATTATGAAGGTGTTCTTAAGAAATAATGATGGCAATAAAAAACAACACAATTATTCAATTGATATAGAATGCTTCGATATATTTCTAAATGATTTTATGAAAAAACAAATAGAAAAGCTCTGTACTATAGTTTTAAGCTCTGCACCCGAAATCCAAATTTATAGATTTATGAAGGAAGAAACAGCAATAATAGAATTTACTGCCAGCCATAAAATAAAAAATAAATTTAAAGTAACTGCAGCTACTGTATTTAAAGACTATGTCAAGAATTTAAAAGACTTTAACAGCACAATAGATATTATTAGTAAATCAATTATTGAAAAAATAGTATATATTTTCACTGCTTACTCCTTAGAAAGTTATTAGTTTAATACATAAAATATTTTAATGAAGCTAATAAATTACTTAACAAAGCCTTCGGAAAATTGCGAAAAATGTTCTAAATACAAGAATTGTGTTGAAAAAACTAAAAACCTATGTTAACATATGAAATGTGTTTAATTGAATATTACATCCATATAATCTTGAAAATATGGTTCAAGAGTTTCTACTAAAAGACCGTTAATCTTTAGGCTATGGGTGAATCCTTAAGAATTTATTAAGTTTTTTTGACTTTTTTTCCTCTGTTGGGTTTACCATTAGCCCAGTAGGGGATTTTTTATTTAATTATACAATATTTCAACTTAGAGGAGCGAACATAAGGTATGTCTAAATCGAAAGAAATCAATCAGCAAAAATCATTTTTAGAATCATTTTTTAAACTAAAAGAAAATAATACAAATGTTAAAACGGAAATAATTGCCGGTATAACTACATTTATTACCATGGCCTACATAATTTTTGTTAATCCTAATATATTAAAATTCGCAGGGATGAATGCAGCAGGTATTAAGGGTGATGGGGCGGCTGCCTTTACCGCACTAAATGATCCTATTATAGCCTCTGTATTTGCTGCAACTTGTATAGCAGCTGCCATAGGTACTTTGGTTATGGGCTTATATGCTAATTTACCCTTTGCACAAGCACCTGGTATGGGACTTAATGCATTTTTTACTTACAGCGTATGCTTAACTTTGAAATATACATGGCAGCAAGCTTTAGCCGCTGTGTTTATTTCCGGCGTATTATTTATAATAATAACTGTAACTTCCATAAGAGAAAAAATAGTTGATGCTCTGCCACACAATTTAAAGCTTGCTATTTCAGGCGGAATTGGGTTGTTTATTGCGTTAATAGGTCTCAAAAGCGGAGGACTTATAGTAGCAAGCCCTGAAACCTTAGTTCAATTTGGTGATTTTACAAAGCCTGGTGCAATACTTACTATAATTGGGATTGCTATCACAGGAATTTTGATGGCAAGAAATATTAAAGGCTCTATATTGATAGGCATAATACTTACAACTGTTATAGGTATACCTTTTGGATTAACACATTTAACTGGGATTAAATTAGTTAGTACTCCACCATCTCTTGCACCTACCTTTATGCAGCTAGATTTCAAGGGATTGCTTTCTAATAGCAGCTTAGGTGCTGCAGGAATTGTTGGTGCTATAACGAGTTTAGTAATGGTTGTAATAACCTTTAGCTTAGTAGACTTATTTGATACTATAGGAACCTTAGTAGGAACTGCACAAAAGGCAAATATGCTGGATTCAGAAGGAAGAGTGAAAAATATGCACAAAGCTCTTTTATCCGATGCTGTTGCCACCACTGCTGGTTCAATTTTAGGTACAAGTACTATTGTAACTTATGTTGAATCTACTTCAGGAATATCTGAAGGCGGAAGAACAGGACTTACTTCACTAACAGTAGGTATACTTTTTATACTTTCTATTTTCTTTAGTGGTCTTGTGGGCATAGTTCCTGCAGAAGCAACGGCTCCAGCGTTAGTTATTGTTGGAGTACTTATGATGGGTGCTGTTACAAAGATAAATTTTGACGATTTTACTGAAGCACTTCCTGCTTTCTTTACAATAGCAATTATGCCCTTTAGCTATAGTATAGCAAATGGTATTGCTGCTGGAATAATATTCTATCCTATTGTTAAAATTGCCACTAATAAACAGAAGGAAGTTCATCCAATTGTTTATGTTCTAGCAATACTTTTCATTTTAAGATTTATATTACTACCACATTAATAAATGTGGAAAGTGCGCCGCGAAGACCATTCTTCTGGCGCATTTTTATGGTAAATATAAGTAAAACAGCTAAATGTGCATATATTTGCATTAATTAAATTATCATAATATAATTAATGAGTATAATTAGAAAAGGGGATGAGAAGGCATGATAAAGGCGGTATTGTTTGATCTTGATGGTACACTTATCGATACTAATAAACTTGTAATTGAATCTTTTAAGCATACATTTAAAGAAGAATTAAATATAGATGTGCCAGAAAGTGAAATAGTAATGTATTTTGGGGAACCCTTAATTGATACCCTTTCAAGATATGATAAAGAAAATGCTCATTTATTACTTAATACATATATTAAATATAATGAATCTATTCATGATGATACTGCAAGAGAGATAGCTTACGCAAAAGAAACTCTTTCAGAACTAAAAGCCTTAGGAATAAAGGTTGGAGTAGTAACTTCTAAAAGAAAATTAATAGCAGAAAGAGGGTTAAAGCTATTTAATCTATTTGACAAAATGGATGTAATTATTACTCCAGAGGATACCTCTAAGCATAAACCAGAGGCAGAACCAGTATTAAAAGCCTGTGAATTGCTTAATATTAAGCCAGAGGAGTCCTTAATGATTGGCGATAGTCACTATGATATACTTTGCGGCAAAAATGCAGGGGCAAAAACCTGCTTAGTAAAATATACTGTACTTCCCATAGATCAAATTATGAATTATAAACCAGAATATGCAGTTGATTATATAAAGGAAGTAATTAATATAGTTAGAGAAGAGAACTTTAGGTAAAACTACCTAAGGTTTTTTTATTAAATTTGTCATTAAAGAAGGAAATTGTCTGAAAATATAGAATATACTATACAATGCAGTATTTAAATTTATGAGAGGTTTATTTTGCTGTAATTATGCTTTGAAAGGGTGTATTAGAATGAACAAACTTTATTATTGTAATGATTGTAAAAGGGTTATAAATAGTGAGGAAAACTGTAATTACTGTAATGGTAATTTAGTTTATGAGCTTGTAGATGGAGCACCTGTTAATGTAATTGGGACAAAGCTTAAAGGCAAGGTATTAAAGATTAAAGAAAACACTGTTAGATTATTAGTTAAAGATGAAGGAAATAATAGACTAATAAAAGAATATGAAGGAGATAAATTGAGGAAAATAATATAAATTAAATTAATTTTTATAGGGTGCAGCTTTTATATAAGTTAAACTGCATCCTATTTTATGCTGATTAACAAAACTATTTATTTTACAAACATTTGATAAAGCATTTTTACTGCAACTCCTAAGGACATTGTTACAAATATAGGCTTTATAAGCTTGGCTCCCTTAGTTAAAGCAAGTACTGTACCTATTCTTGCTCCAAAAATCATAAAAATAGCAACTGGAATACCTAACATATAATTTATTTGTCCATTTATTGCAAACAACAAAAGCGAAGTAATATTGCTTATGAAATTTAAAAACTTTCCGTTTCCACTTGCCTTAACAAAATCAAATCCATATATATTAATAAGTCCGAAGATTAAAAAGGAGCCTGTCCCAGGTCCGAAGAAACCATCATAGAAACCAAGTGAAATTGCTAAAAGCATTCCTAACATTATGGTTTTTTTTGTTATTGCCACAAATTTATCTTCCAAACCAATGGTTTTTGAAAAAATACTATATACACCAACACACAGCACTAAAACTAAAACTAGAGTAGAAAGAAAATTTTGATCTACCTTTAATACGGAGGTCACTCCTAAAACTGCACCTACAAAGGTTAGAGGAGCTAAGTATTTCATTATCTCAAAATTAATTTTGCCTGATCGTGCAAATTTTATCGAACTTGTGAAAGAAGCAGCAGTAGAGGAAAACTTATTTGTTCCAAGAGAAAGATGTGGAGGAACCCCAGCTAATAAATAGGCAGGAACACTTATTAAACCACCACCCCCTGCAATGGAGTCTACTAAAGCTGCCAAAAATCCTAAAGGACATAGTATTAAAAGTTTAATAAAAAAATCATGGTTTAAAGAAAGATTATAAAGCATATTTACACCTGCCTGATATTAGATTTCCCTAAAATATTTTAACATAGTTTTACTGCAGTAGTCTAATTTAATTTTAAAAAAGATATTCTTTTTAATATATAAAAAACCAGTAAAAATGGTATCCATATGTTTATTACTTATTGAGGCAATAAATAATAACTCATATGGATGTCATTAAATTAATTACTATTCTCTTTATATTTCTTTATTAAATTATGCTTAAGAATATCATCGGAATATTCAAGCTGTATTTGCACATTATCTTTTTTTACTTTTAGATTATTATCTTCAGCTGTCACAGCACCGGTTTTAATATTATAATAAGTGTTATTAGGAGAATAGTAATATATATTTCCATCAGTAAAGGATCCGTTTCTAAAAATTACGGTTTCATCAGTTGAATTAAATAAATCCTTACCAAAAGTTTCTCCTCCCTTAAGAGAAAATAAATTCTTAAGGGTTGGGTAAACATCCATATCACCGGAAAATTTATTATAGGTGCCTGCATTTTCATCATCTGGGAAATGAATTAGCAATGGAACCTTCTGAAGCATAGACCACTGCATGTCATTCATATCCTTAATATTCATAAAGTCAGCTAATTCCTGTTCATTTTCCTTAGGAATTGCATTATGATCTCCATATAAAACTACTATAGAATCCTTTAGTATTCCTTCTTTATCTAAGGTATCTAGAAAATCTCCAAGAGCCTTGTCAGTATAATGTATCCCTCGAATATAATTACCAATCAAGGTGTTATTATATTTGCCTACATTAAAATCCCCATAACCTGCTTGGTCGTCAAAAGGGAAATGGCTGCTTAGGGTTATTAGAAAGGCATAATAGGGGCTTTGCAGTGTCTTAAGTTTATCTACAGATTGCTTTAAAAAGGATTCATCACTAAGACCAAGGCCAACCTTAGAATCAATAGTATAATCCTTATCACTGTAAAACTTATCAAAACCTTCTGCATTGTACATAACATTTCTATTCCAGAATGTGCTTTTAAAGCCATGGAAAGCAGCAGTACTGTATCCTTCTGCTTTGAAGGAGCTTCCAAGTGAATCAAATACGTTTCCTGAATACATATAATATGCCGCACCTGAGGCAGATGGATAGAGAGAATTATTGGTCATAAACTCTGCATCAGAGGTTCCACCTGAAGAGATCTGGTAGAAGAAGTTATTGAAATAAGCACTTTTCTTTATCCATTTATTAAGATTTGGAGTAATTTCCTGACCTTCAATCTTCTGATTAATAACAAATTGTTGAAGTGCCTCCACTTGGATCATAATAAGGTTCTTTCCCTTAGCTATACCTGACAGTTTGTTTGTATTTTCAATGGAATTACTTTCAACAAAGGTTTTAATGGCTGCTTCATTTTCTTTTGGCAAGGCTGAATGCCTGTCTATAGTATTTGTAATTTCATTATATATATCTATACCATGAGCATCAAGTATTCCAAGATCAGTTGCTATATATATTCTATTAAACATTGTTGTAATAAGTCTTGGCTGTTCAACAGATAATTTATAAATATAAATTGAGTTTATTACAACTCCTGTAATAAGTAAAATTACAAGGGTACATAATCTATATCCTAGTTTTGTTTCACTAAAGTTTTTGGTTAAATTTAATCTCTTGATTACAAAGAACAAAAGTATATCTGCTAAAAATAATAAATCACTAAGCCTAAATAAACTTGCTACACTAGACTTAACTGTTCCAAGCATTAGACCATTTCTAAGTACTGATATTGTAGGAATATCTTTGAAATACCTGAAATAATTAATATCGCAGATTAAAATTAAGCTAATAAAAATATCCAAGATTAAAATGGCCTTAATTCTGCTTCTTTTCTTAAATAGTAAAAGTAAGCTTAAGAGAATCAATACTGAAGAAGCTATTGGAATAATTATAGTTTGATACTTGAAGTAATTTTCTTGAATTTGTCTGCCGTATAATAATACTTTTATAGATAAAGTTGTAAAAAATAAAATAATATCTAAATTATTTATAAGAATGTTTTTAGCTTTTTTCATTAAACAATCCTCCATGGATGCATTTTCAGAGCTTAATTATTTTTTTACTAATGCAAATCAAAATATAGGCATTTTAAAGTATAGGACTTCTTTATGACGATATTGTTACAAAAGTATGAATAAATTGTTACAAATTTATTATTTATATGTAATAAATCAAAAGCATATTTTTTATGTTCAATTTCTTAAAAATTAAAGATTTTATTTACATTATAAAATTGGTAATGCATAATATTAATGTTATGAGATTTATAATGACATTTGAAATTACTTTGGAGGTAAAAATGAAAAAAGGCAAGGAATATGAGCTTAATATAGAAAGTACAGAGTTTCCAGGAATGGGTGTTGCTAATCTAGATAATAAAAAGATCTATGTAAAAAGCGCACTTCCTGGACAAAAAATTAAAGGAAGAATCAGCAAAATAAAATCAGCCTATGCTGAAGCAAAGATAGTAGAAATTCTAGGAGACGTTGATTATAAAATGCCAGTAAACTGCCCTCATTACAATGACTGCGGCGGATGTACACATCAGGAAGTGCCTTATGAAAAACAATTAGAGTTTAAAAGTAATCAGGTACAGGAGCTTTTATATGCTGGTGAAGTAAAAGACTTTGAATTTCTTGGAATAGAAAAAAGTCCTGAAGAATTTAATTACAGAAATAAAATGGAGTTCACCTTTGGAGATTATGAAAAGGGTGGAGAACTTACTTTAGGGATGCATTTAAAGGGAAGAAGCTTTGGAATAGTAACAGTAGAAAACTGCCAAATTGTAGATGCTGATTTTAGAAAAATATTATCTACAGTTTTAAACTATTTCAGAGAAAAAAAGCTATCTTATTACAAGGTCATTAAGCATGAAGGTTATTTAAGAAATTTGGTAATTAGGAAGGCCAAAAATACTGGTGAGATATTAATTAACTTAGTAACAACCTCACAGCTAGACTTTAATCTTATTGAATTTACTGAAAAGCTTAAAGGCATAAATTACGAAGGAAAGCTTACAGGCGTAATACACTTTATAAATGACTCTCTTTCAGATATGGTAGCTTTTGATAGAGTAGAAGTTCTTTATGGTAGAGACTATATAATAGAAGAAATTCTAGGATTAAAGTTTAAAGTAAGTCCAATGTCTTTCTTTCAAACAAATTCCAAGGGTGCAGAAAAGATATATAGCTTAGTGAAAAACTTTATGGGCGAGGCAGACACTAAAACGGTATTTGACCTGTACTGCGGAACTGGAACTATAGGGCAAATTGTAGCCCAAAAGGCAAAAAAGGTAATTGGCATTGAATTAATAGAAGAAGCTGTAACAGCGGCAAATGAAAACGCCAAATTAAATGGATTAAACAACTGCAGCTTCATAGCGGGTGACGTGGCAAAGGTCATCCAAACTATAAAGGAAAAGCCAGATATAATTATCTTAGATCCCCCAAGACCTGGGGTTCACCCAACAGCCCTAAAATATGTTATTGATTTTAATGCTCCAGAAATCATATATGTTTCTTGTAACCCTAAGAGTTTAGTTAATGATTTAAAGGTGCTGACTGAGGAAGGGTATAAGGTGGAGAAGGTGGTATTGATGGATTTGTTTCCACATACCCCACACGTTGAGACAGTTGTAAAGATAGTACGCAAATAGGTTGAGTTCAAAGGCTTTGAAGGTTTTGAACCACAGAAGACCTAATGAACTATTATCTTGTTGCCATACTTCGCTGATATAAATTAATTTTTGTTAATAATATTACAGACTCTATTATGATGTATGAATTTCCATATGGAGGCAATACTAAAACTATAATAGGAATAATATTATAGGAGGTATAGCAAATGCAGGCTGGAGTAAGAAATAAATTGGTGGGAAGAGTCGAGGAAATTAAGGCAGATGATGTTATGGCTCAAATCAAGATGACTGTTGATGGGTGAAATAATTCCCCGGTTGTAACGTCCGTGATGACGAGAGAGAGTTTAGAAGATGCAGGTTTTAAGCAGGGAGATAAAGTTGAGGCTCTTATAAAAGCCATTAATGTCGTATTTGTAAAACAATAATAATTCAAGACTGTTACATAACTATTTTTATGTGTGACAGTCATTTTTTTGTTCTTATTAAAAAACGTACGAAAAATTTAAAAAGTTGGTATTGAATATAATAGATATAATTTCCCTATGTGTTTTACTGATAATAAGCATCTACCCTGGGGTGCGTTGAAAATATTTTAATTTCTGATATACACTTCATAATACAACTAAAATACAGAAAATATTGATTAAAAATGTAAAAAATGATATAATTACCAATATATTCGCGAAAATTTAGGGGGATATCATTAAATGAAAAAACGTCTGTTACCGATTTTTATTATTCTTGCTATGCTCTTTACCTTAATTCCGCCACTGCCGGCCTCGGCACAGGCAGGTATAAATCCTTTTGAAAATATGGACAACCTAAGAACTCAAGCCATTGAACTTTCAAACAAGTCAGCAAATAACACAGACAAAACTACTATGGAGCAACAAGCCATTCAGGCGCAATCCGACGATGAAATTTTTAGCAACCAAAACCAATGCTACATAATAAGGTTTCTAAGTAATGTTAGCTTGGATAAAGTATATGATTGCGTATCAAATTTCAAATATAAACTGCTATCTGACAGCTCCCAAAGAATTTTTAAGGTAGAAATCTCCGATTTAAAATTATTTAAAAACACATATTCTTCCATAATTCAGAATTTAGAAAAGCCTGTTCTCAGAAAAGTGGATTCCGTTACACCTAATGATGAAAAATTCTCGAATCAATGGGCATTACCTGACATTAATATTCCGGAAGCTTGGGATATAACAAAAGGTTCCAGCACTATTAAAGTTGGAGTAATTGACAGTGGCTTGTATCGAAGTCATGAAGACTTGCAGGGTCCTAACTTCCTAAATGGCTACGACTTCTATAATAATATGGCAAATGTAACCTCCGATGCTGTAGGCCACGGCACTATGGTTTCCAGTGTAATCGCTGCATCTGTCAACAACTCAAAAGGTATAGCAGGCGCTTGCTGGAATGTTTCTATTATGCCCTATAAGGTTGCAGACCCTAGTGGAAATATATATTCGGATGAGGTAATATCTGCAATTATGATGGCAGCTGATAATGGATGCGATGTAATTAATTTAAGCCTTGGAAGCTATGAAATAGATCCCGCTGAGCAATATGCCATTGATTATGCTTATAGTAAAGGGTGTATAGTTGTTGCTGCTGCAGGTAACCAAGGAGCTCCAGGCGATCCCAATTGTGGAGGTCTTTCTTATCCTGCTTCAGATAATCATGTCATAAGTGTAGGTGCCGTAAACAGCGCTAATAAGGCCTCTTACTTTTCACAGCATAATAACATGGTAGATGTTTGCGCCCCCGGAGAAAATGTTCTGGTGGCTGTGGCAAACGGAACAAATACATATGCACCGGTAAACGGAACATCTTTTTCTTCGCCTTATGTTGCTTCAGTAGCTGCTTTGGCTAAATCCGTTGATAAAAGCATAACTGAAGATTATTTTGAAAAACTTATTAAAGATACTTGTACAGACTTAGGCGCTGCTTCCTTAGATACTTATTACGGCTGGGGTCTTATTAACGCACAAAAAGTTGTACAAGCTTCGCTAAACCCTATAGTCTTAGGTGTACAAAATAAGGGTGTATACAACACCGCCCAAACCATTAAATTTAACAAAGGAACGGCAACATTAAATGGAGTTCCCTTTAGCAGTGGTACAACAGTAAGTACAAGCGGTTCCTACACTTTAATCGTAACAGATAGCAGCAATAACAGTACTACCGTTAATTTTAGTATTGATACAACACCTCTTGTATTAAATGGGATAACGGACGGTTCTTCCTATAATACAGATAAAGCAATTGTATTTAATTATGGTACTGCTACTTTAAATGGAAACCAAATTAACAGTGGATATGTTGTTAGTGCTGAAGGTAAATATACTGTCGTTTTAACCAGTCCCTTCGGTTCAACTTCAACTTATAATTTTACAGTAGACAAAACTGCACCAACAGTAACTGGAGTGGAGAACGGCAAATCCTATACTGGAAATGTAACAATTCAATTCAATGAAGGAAAAGCCCTTTTAAATGGCAACCAAATTATCAGTGGCTATGTGTTGAACGCAAATGGCAGTTATCATTTAGTAGTAACAGATGCTGCAGGAAATTCATCAACTTTGGATTTTACTATCGAAAATAATTCAGCATCTACAACCAAGATAAATTTAAGCACACCAATTACTCAATGGGTATTTGATAACGCAAGTAGTTATCTATGTGCAATTACAAACAGCAAGTCTTTGCTTTTTATTAATAGCGTGACCTTAAATGTTGACAAAACATTGACATTATCAGCTCAACCTACAGATATAATTGCCGATAGCGGAAAACTTTACATTACCTTAGATGATCTCAAAGAAATAATTGTGGTTGATATAGCAACCAAAGCTATAATAAACACAATTACAACAGTAGTTGATCCTTATAGGTTAGTGAAAGATGGGAACAACATTTATTATGTTCAAGGAGATCAATGGTGTGAGGTACATAACTACAATCTTTCTTCAAATACAGACACTAGATTAACTTTAGGAAGTTTGTACTGTCCTGATTTAGCCATAAATCCAAAAGATCACATCCTATATATAGGTGAATCCGGTTTATCAGGTTCTAAATTATACTATTATAATACAATAAATAATAGTATAATCGGCCATACCACATATGACAATGATTATGGATATCCTTATCCCCAAAGAGTTACTCTATGCGATGGCAATTATATATTTTATGCAGGTAGAGCCTTTGACCTTACAAATCCAAAACATATAGAAGGTGACTATAATGGAGGGCAAACCATTGTATTTGCAAAAAATGGTTTGGTTTTCACTAACGCTGGTATATACGATGAGCAAACCCATAAGAAGCTTGGCAGCTTTCAAAATCAGGCAGATTTAATTGAAGCATCAGACAGTGGAAGCCTGTTTGTATACAATGCTTCCAATATAAGCTTAACCAAATATGGTAATAATGAGGGTAGCCTCAACCAATCAACTATCATTCAACAGGTTGGTGGTACATATGCTCCTTCTATCCCTGTCAGTTCATCAGGTATTAAAACTGACTCAAATATAACCACACTTAATATCGGCTCTGCCATCACAAATTGGGTAAAGGATAATGATACAAATACCCTGTGTGCAATTTCTAAAAATGATAAGGCTTTGTATTTTATAAATGATAAAACTTTAAATGTCGATAAAACTCTGTTTTTTGCCAGCGGGCCAACAGATATCAAATTAGCTAATAACAAATTATATATCTCTTTGGATGATGCCAATCAAATATTAATTATTGATCCTTCTACAAAAACAGTGATATCTAAAATTTATACAAAGTATGATCCTTATAGTATCGCTGTAGATGGAGATAAAATTTATTATGCTGAAAATGATCAATGGTGTTCAATAAATCAATATGATCTTACTACAAATAATGAAATATGTTTATTATCTTCTTTATGCGAGCCTGACATTGCAATAGATCCCGTTACACACATTTTATATATTGGTGAGGCCAATTTATCCGGCTCTGATTTGACTTATTATAATACAATAAATAATAGTATTATAGGACACACCACATATAACAATGACTATGGATACCCTTATCCTCAGAGAGTTACCCTTTGTGATGGCAAGTATGTATTCTATGCTGGAAGAGCTTTTGATCCTGCAAATCCACTTCATATAGAAGGTGACTATAATGGAGAGCAAACTATAATTCTTGCCAAATATGGCATGGTCTTTACAAGCTCAAGCATTTATGATGAAGAAACTCATGTAAAGCTTGGGAATTTAAAAAATAGTGTAGATCTAGTGGAAATGTCAAATGCCGGTGACTTATTCACTTTTAGTTATAATAGTAACAGCATAGTTAAATATACAAGTGAAGATGGAACCGTAAATGAAACTAAGATAGTTGATCAGGTTAAGGGCACAAAATCGCCTCAAATACCTTCTACAGTGACGAGTACTCAAAGAAGTCCATATGAAAAATCCTTAAGTATGACATCTGATTTGAATAAATGGGTTAATGATGATCAATCAAAGATTTTGTATGCCATTTCCAAAAAGGACAAAGCTATATTTTTTATAAATGATACGACTCTTAATATCGATAAGACTATTCCTTTAAAAAGCGGGCCAACGGATATAATCTGTGATAATGATAAGCTTTATGTTGCATTAGATGATGCTGATCAGATTTTGGAAATAGACAAAATAAGCGGAAACATCTTAAACACTTTTTATACAAGCTCAGACCCAAACAAAATCGTAAAGGACGGTAATTATTTATACTACGCTGAAAGAGATCAATGGTGCGATATTTACAGTTATAACATAAATACAAAAAATGAAAAAAAATTAAATATTAGTTTGGTATACTATCCCGGCTTGGCGTTAAACACTGACAATCATATTTTATATATAGGTGAATCAGGAGGCGGTGGCAATAAACTTTACTATTATGATTTAATAAATGACAGGGTTATCGGCTCAATACCATCTACGTCATATGTTAGTAACAACATCATTTATGATGGAAATTATGTTTTTTATAGCGGCAATGTATATAATCCGAATAGTCCAAGCGTTGTTAATTCAATGGGAAGCATTACTATTTTCGCAAAAAATGGCTTTATTTTTACAAATAACAGTGCTTACGACGAGTCAGATTTTTCATTAGTGGGTACTTTTCCAAATTCTTATGATTTAGTTGAGTTATCTAAAAACAATGATTTATTTTCGTATGATAAAGTAAATCAACAAATTTTAAGAGAAGTCGGAGACACTACACCGCCAGTAGTAACCGGTGTAAGTGACGGATGCGGATATCTTGGTTCTGTGACAATTACCTTTGATAAAGGAACTGCTTTGCTGGATGGAGTTAGCTTCAACAACGGTGATACTGTTTCAGAAGTAGGAGAACATGATTTAATAGTAACAGATGATGATGGTAATACCACAAAAGTGACTTTTACCATTTATTCTCCTTTGCCTGACGATGATACCACGGTAACCTTTAAGGATGATAATCTTAAATCGGCTTTAATTAATGCCGGAGTTGATACCAACCAGGATAATATAATTACCCGAGGTGAAATGAGAGTACTTACACAGAGCTTATCCCTTTCAAGCAGTAATATAACAGATGTTACCGGAATGGAATATGCAGTTAATCTGGTAGATTTTGATTTATCCGATAACAATATAGCTGATGCTTCACCATTATCAAAATTAACCACATTACAATCTCTTAACCTCTGGAAAAACAAGTTAACTGATGTCAGCCAATTATCTGGACTTAAAAATCTCAGGGCTTTATATCTTGACGAAAATAATATAAATAATTTAAGTGTATTTGCTAATCTTACAAATCTGACGGATTTATCTTTAGGTCAAAATAATATTACGGATATTTCCTTACTGCCTGACCTTCAAAACTTGTCAACATTATATCTAAATGATAATAAGATTAGTAACATAAACAGACTATCACATTATACAAACCTAACGACACTTGATCTTTCTAATAACCAAATAACAGATATTTCACCCCTTAGAGGGCTTATAAATATTGGCTTAAATGATGGTTGGCTTTCCTTGTCAGGAAATAATATCAGCAGCGTTAGTGCTTTGTCAGGTTTTGTGAATCTAAAATCAATGAATCTTTCAAAAAATAATATCACAGACATTACGCCACTAGGCAATTTAACAAATCTGTGTGACCTTAACCTTTCGGATAATCAGATTGTAAGTATCAGTGACTTGTCTAACCTCAAAGCTTTAGGCTTAAATTTTGGAGAGCTTAATCTTGCACATAATAAAATAACTGATATTTCGTCATTAGAAGGATTATCCAATATTATGTTTTTAGATATCTCAGGTAATAAAATAACAAATTTAAGTAAAATTAATAATTTAACAAATTTATTAATTTTAAATTTATCAGATTGCGGCTTGCAGAATCTCGCAGGTATTGAAAAACTAAGCAATTTATTAGATTTGGATGTTTCGAAGAATAATATTTCTAACATTGATGAATTAAAAAACCTTACAAATCTTTTAGGTCTTGATATATCAAATAATGAAATAACAGATATAAGCCCAATTAAAAATCTGATGCTAATGAATTTGGATGTTTCGAATAATTACCTTGATATATCTGCTAATTCTCCAACTATGAATATTTTAAACAATTTTGTCAGTGAGTACGGCAGCACAATTATATATTCACCCCAAAAGGATCTTTCACAAGATCCAGCACCGGTTATATCAATAGGAGACTATATTAAAACTCCGACAAATCAGAATATTACAGTTACAGCCAGTGCTGACAAAGGTACTCTCAATGCACAAAGTCATACCTTTATACAAAATGGAAGCTTTGACTTTGTAGCAACAGATAACTTGGGTAAAAAGACCACCGTTACCGTAACAATAACAAATATTGATAAAACTCCACCTATTATAACAATAAACCCGTATAACACAGCACCAACTTCTTCAAGTGTTACAGTAACTGCTTCCACAAATGAAGGCACAATCAATGCAGCCAGCCACACATTTACCGAAAATGGAAGCTTTTCCTTTGTTGCAACGGACGCTGCAGGGAATGTAACAACCAAAACTGTTACTATAACAAATATAGGAAAGGCTGACCAGGTAACAGGAGTAAGCTTAGACACAACTAGCGCAAACTTAAAAAGGGGAGAATCAACAAATCTTGCAGTAACAGTAAAACCTACAGAGGCGCTTAATAAAAGTGTAACTTGGTCAAGCAGCAATACTTCTGTAGCTATAGTTGATAATGCTGGAAAAGTATCAGCCATAGGAAAAGGCACAGCAACAATAACGGCTAAAACTATTGAAGGCGGATACACTGCTAACTGTATAGTTAACGTTGCAAATAGAGATATACAAGTCAACTCACTAATAGGAAGCAGCAGATATGATACAGCTGTCAAGTTAAGCCAAAGTCAATTTAGTAATTCTGATAATATAATAATAGTAAATGGAAAAGCTATGGCAGATGGTTTGGGAGCTACACCTTTGGCTAAATACATAAATGCACCATTGCTGCTTACTGAAACAAAATCTCTTCCGGGTTCAACTGTAAATGAGATAAAGAGATTAAAAGCTAAGAATGCTATAATAGTAGGGGGAACCGGTGTAGTTAGTGATGATGTGAAGAATGAGATACAAGCTTTAGGATTAACTGTTACAAGAATTAGTGGAAGCGATAGATATGGTACATCCTTAGAAGTTGCAAAATATATAGATAAAAACTGTTATAATGTAAGTAAAATTGTTGTAAGTAATGGATATGGTGAAGCAGATGCTTTATCTATTTCATCTGTTGCAGGCAGGGATAATATGCCTATAATATTAGTGGAAAAAGACAATATCCCAACAACTACTTATAACTGGTTAAAATCAAAGAATATAGAGAATGCCTATATTATAGGTGGTTCAGGGGTAGTATCTAATAATGTACTTAATAAGCTTGATGAAATTACTTCGGGAGATATAAGAAATAACAGATTGGGGGGGCAAGATAGATTTGAAACAAATGCATTAGTTATAGATAAGTTTTATGGAAGTGGTATAGATAAGACTTATATAGCAAAGGGATATGAGCTAGTAGATGCATTGGCAGCAGGGCCTGTGGCAGCGATTAATGGATCTCCAGTAGTATTGTCAGGTAATGATTTAGCTTTAAGTCAAAAAACAGTACTTGGTAAAAGGTATGGAAATACTATAATAAGAACTGGCGGAGGGATTTCAGACAACTCTGTAAATTCATTAGTTCAATGCATACACTAAGGTTGTTTTAAAAGAAAGAACTTCAACTTTTGATGAGTTGGAGTTCTTTTTTAGTATGTATATAAGCGTCAAGAATTCACCGCATTCAAAATCAATAAATTCTATGATAAACTAAATCCAGAAGTAAGTGTATTGGGTAACATTACTGACTATTTAATAGATGCTAAAAGCTAATATATTTTTAAGAAAAGCAGCTTAAAATTGGACTTGCAACTGTTAGTTGCGGAAATTCAAGGCTTGCTTGGTAGACCGCAGCTATATATTGAAATATATTTTAATAAAGAAGGGGGTAATTGGAATGAATTTTGGAGAAAAATTACAATGTTTAAGGAAAACGAAAAATATGTCACAAGAACAGTTTGCAGCGCAGCTAAGTGTATCTAGACAAGCTGTTTCAAAATGGGAATTGGGTGAGTCATTACCTGATACAGATAAAATATTATTAATTAGTAAAATTTTAGGGGTTACAACAGACTATCTTCTTAATAAAGAAATAGACAACAAAGTTTTTGAGAAAGCTCTAACAGACAATAAAAGTGAGTTGACAGTTAATTTTGTGTCAAAACTTATTAAGAAAAAGGGATATCTGGCAGGGTATATTTTTTCTTGCTATTCTGCACTGTTTTTTTTGATGTCAAGATTTGCACATTTTTCTTTCAAGAAGATATTAACGCCTCCAGAAGGATTCGACATTACTATTTCTGATTTACCCACACAAATGAAACTACCGCTATATTTAACAAATACTATAAGCATCATTGCGACCATAACATTTGCAGCGGGTATCATATTTGCAGTATATTTCAAAAAGAAAAATAATAAATGATCATAAAGTTTATAGTTAAAGTTTAGGTACTAGGAGCCATGAAGAGCCCTTCTGATATTAATAAGTAAGAATATTATCAGAAGGGCTTTTTATGGTTATAGCATTCATACCCTGATTTGTGCAAAGCCTTAAGGCATGCTGAATTTATAGTCTATCCTAGAATGGGGCTTATATGATATTAAATATAATTTTAATTTTTTAAATCATGGAACAATTTGAAAAATAGTACCTTGGTTAAAATCAGTAACATTCATAGAGCCATAAACTCCTAAATATAGTCTGGTTTGATTCAGATTAGTTCCCAAACTAGTATAATAAGCTGATTGAGATCCAAAATTATAATTGGTTTCAATAACACTAAAATCATTTAGTTTACAATCTGTTCTTTCCCTGGTATAAGCTAAAACTCCTCTAATTGGAGGCGCTGATCCATCATCCCGAGCAAAGTCAGTAAATACAAGGCTCCCAGCTAAATCGGGTATCTCATTACCCATATAGACTTGCACTCCTGTAAGTGCAGTTGCTCCAAACTTATCCGGCCTAGGCTCTTTATGGAAGTAACTAATTAGAGGCGGAATACGATGCGTTGAAGTCTTTACTGCATCGTCGAAATAAGCAATTGTTTCCTCAATCAAAGTCGGATTTGCGGAGCAGCCCCTTATAATGGTAGTAGGGAAAGCACCTTCCCACCCTCGCCAGCCAAAGTTAATAAATCCTTCTTGATCAGGATTAGCTTTCATTAAAGAAGCTTGAATAAGCTGAGGAACTGGTATTGGTTTATAATTAATGAATGAAAAAATTGACTCAACTAGATCCTGCCCAACAATTCCTACATATTTGATAAACTGATTATGAAATCTTTGATATGATATGCCAGGTATGTTGCGAGTCCCCTTTGCTATTACTGTAAGTGTTTCTTGAATAGGTACCGGAAGTTCGCTAAAACGTGTGACTATCGGTGGATTATTGATAAATGTATTCTTAGCTACCTCAATTTCAATTATTTTGCCGGCGATTTCCAAATCATCCTGGCTTAAATTAAATGGATCATATCCTGAGCCACCATCTCCTACTGTTAAAACAAGTTTTCCAGTTTCAGGTGAAAAGTTTAAGCTATTAATACCGTTATGGTTAAAAAATGGTCTCCTTATATTAAGTATTGTTCTGCGTTTTTGAGGTTGACCATTGGACTCCAAAATCCATTCCTCAACTGTATCAATATGATCATAGTTAACTTCTCTATTTATCCACTTTTGGTTTAAGGTTCTTGGATCACATGGGTTAGGCTTGAAAAATTCAGGAAGACCTTGTCTTGAAACTTCCGAACTAGGAAGAGCACCTGGACCTTGTGTTCCAGCTACTGAATAATGAAGATAAAATAGGCCGTTATAATAAAATTGCGGATGAAATGCTAGCCCTATTAATCCACGTTCGTCATATTTACCACCAGAAAACCCTAGCTTTATGATTCGTGGGCTAATATCTAAAAAAGTTCTTATAGCGTCCTTTCCAATGTAAAAGATTTCCCCTACCTGGGTTGCAATAAATAATCTTTCCATTGAGTCACCTGGGAGCATTGCTGTTTTCAAAACGGTTGGTAAATTAATTTTACTAACAAGGGGCCGTAAACCAACTTTAACTTTTTTTATCAACTAACTTTACACTCCTTCATATTCTTTTCTTTTATAAAAATATGATTAGAACTTTTCTATTAGTACCAAATTGATACAGTTAGCTATATTTGTATACATCTAGCTTTCTTAATTTTTTATGTTTATCAATCTAAAATAGTTTTTAGATTAATTTTTTATGGAGAAGGTAAAAGCGACACTAGGCATTAAGAAGGTTGACAAATAATAAATATATAAGTATCATAAGTACATAATTAAATGCTTATATAAACTGCTTTATTAATATTAATATATAAAGAGTCTTTAAGAAGTAAATAATATATAAATGAAAGGAAGAATACTTATGATGCTAGATAAATTAAAGGAAATCTCTGAGCTGCTAAAGGTACTTTCAAATGAAAATAGATTAGCTATCGTATGTCATTTAATAGAAAAGCCAATGACAGTAAGCGAGTTGCATGAAAAAATAGGTAATTTGACACAACCAGCTATATCACAGCATTTAGCTATGCTCAAGATGAATAGAATTTTGGATTCTAACAAAAGTGGGCTAACAATTACTTATTTTATTAAGGATAAGAGAATAATAAATATAATAGAAACCTTAAGGACTAATTATTGCAATTAGATCAAATTAATAAAGCTTGGAGATGAATTTTAAATGAATATAATCAGTTCGTTAGATGCTATAGAAGAATTGGTTAAAGATAATCAGTTTGTACTTTTATACTTTGGGAGTTATAGCTGCAATGTATGCAGTGCCGTTGAGCCAAAGGTTGAAGCAATACTTAAAAATTATCCTAAGATAAGTAGTGTAAAGATAGATATAGAAAAATCCCTAGAAATTTCGGCATACTATAATATATTTACTATCCCCGTTGTACTTGTGTATATTGAAGGCAAGGAGATTATCAGAGAGGCAAGGCATATATGCATACAAGACTTAAACAGTAAAATAGACAGATATTATAATATGTTTTTTAAATAATTTCCATATAAAATATTAAATTATATTTTTTAGTATTGACAAAAGAAAGGTGTAGATATAATATAAGTATATAAGAAATTACTAATATAAATATTGAGTAGATAAAGCTCAAATTGAGCTTTAATGGCTGGCTAACCAGTGGAAACTGGCACAATAAGGCCACCACATGCTATATTGAAGGAGGAAAATACATGTTTTCGTTTATGCAAAGAAACACAGTAGAATCAATCGATGTCAATGAGATGGATAATTTATTTGGTAAAGCAGAAATAATAGATATTAGGGAGCCTTATGAATATGAGGATGGTCATTTACCAACAGCAAAAAATATTCCTATGGGTACAATTTTATCAGCGCCTGAAAAATATCTTAATAAAACAAAAGAATACCATATTATATGCCAGTCTGGTGCAAGAAGTTCAAGAACCTGTGGTATTTTAAAAGAATATGGTTTCAATATAGTTAATGTATTAGGAGGCACAGGAAGATATAGAGGAAGATTAGAAAGATAAATCTAAATTTTAAAGGAGGTTTATGAATGTCAAATTCATATTATATATTAGCTGCGGTTATATTATTTTACTTTCTTTACAAAAAGTTTGCTTTTATCGGTAACAAACATGTAAAAAACATATCAGCTGAAAAAGCCTATGAGCTTATTAAGGAGAACAAAGATATTCTAATACTTGATGTGAGAACATCTTCTGAATTTAAATCAGGCCATATTAAAGGAGCCAAGTCCTTACCTGTAGCGAATATTACTTCAAATTTAGCTCAACTTGAGAAATATAAAGACAAACCCGTTATAGTTCACTGTGCATCTGGTGGCAGAAGTCCATCAGCTGTGAGAGTTTTACTTAAGAATAATTTTAGTCAGATATATCATATGAATCATGGAATCATTGGATGGAAATATGGATTGAAATAAACTAAGGCTGTATTCTATATAGGATACAGCCTTTAATTAAAGATTAATAGAGAATTTTATCAAAACAACTTTAGTTTGAAAATGTTCCGGTAGATATTTTTAATTATGTAGTTTATAATATGAGTATTAAAATTATTAGTTTTAACATAAAGTGAAATAAATGAATTAATTTTTTTTAATAACTTATAACCAAATTGGTTATAAGTAGTTATTAATCTTTTTTAATGAGGTGTGAGAATGACTAAAGTTTTAGAAAATTTATTATACGATAGGAAAAAGATCTTTAATATAATTCAAAAAAATGGGCCGTTAAGTAAGCAAGGTATTCAGCTTTTAGCCAATTTTAAATTAACTACTTTAAATAGAATTATTAATGATTTATTATCTAAGGAACTTATTATAGAGGATTCATTTGGTGAATCGACTGGAGGCAGAAAGCCTATATTATATAATGTAAATTCCACTAAGTTCTATATCCTTGGAATTGATATTTCCAGAACTTACACCCAAGTTGTTATCACAAATTTAAGAATGCAGATTTTAAAAGAAAACAGATTCTTTGCAGATGAAGGATATTCCTCTAAAAAAATATTACATCATATTGTTGAAGTTATCGATAAACTTTTTAATGAGCTTAGTATAAGTAAAGAACAGGTATTGGGAATAGGTATTAGTTTAGTAGGACCTTTAGATAGGGAAAAAGGAATAATGCTTATTCCCATTAATTTTAATGCAGAAAATTGGAATGAGATTTCTTTTAAGAAAGAGTTAGAAGACATTTATAAGCTTCCTTTAACTATTGATAATGGAGCTAACGCAGCAGTACTTGCAGAATATTATTATGGCAGTGGAAAAGGCTTTGATAATATTGCTTACATTAATTGTGGAGTTGGTATTAGAACTGGAACAATAACTTCAGGAAGGATAATTAGGACTATAAATGATCGTGAAGATGCTTTTGGACATATGGTTATAGATATAGATGGCAAGAGATGCTACTGTGGAAATAAGGGCTGTGTAGAAAGTTATGCATCTATACCATCTATAGTTAAAGAGTTTAAAGGGGAATTAATAAGAGGAAAGCTTAGTTTATTAAATAAGAGTTTAGAAGAAATTACTTATTTGGATGTATTTAATGCCTGCAGCCATGGAGATACTACTTCAAAAGAGGTAATTGCAAATGCAGCGCTAGTTTTTGGCACAGCTCTTTCAAATTATATTAACTTACTAAATCCTCAGTTAATAATACTAAGTGGCCCCATAATAAATAATTCAGAATTTTATTATATGATTTCAACAGAGACAGCACTTAAAAAAGTTAATTCAAAAAATGCAAGTGTAAAATTTAGCAAGGGTGGATTTTTTAAGGAATATGCCATGGCTGTAGGTGCAGCAGCGTTAGTAGTGGAAAATTCCTTAAATCAACAATAGAAAGGGGATTGAAAAATGACTTTAATGGCTTTACAAATACTAATTTTATCAATTGCAGCAGGAGTATTTGGCTCTATTTTAGGATTAGGTGGTGGCATTATTATTACACCCGCATTAACCTTATTATTTGGAATTGATATAAAATATGCTATAGGTGCAAGCATTGTTTCTGTTATTGCAACTTCGAGTGGAGCAGCTGTAGCATATATAAGAGATAAAATAACCAATGTAAGAATAGGAATGTTCCTAGAAATTGCTACAACAGTGGGAGCCATTACGGGAGCATTTATTAGTGGTCTAATCAATTCAAAATACCTTTATATAATATTTGGCTTTCTGCTTCTTTACTCGGCTTTGGCTATGCTTAAAAAGAAGGGCCAGGAGCTGCCCAAAAATGTAGTTACTCACCCAGTAGCAGAGAAGTTAAAGCTAAATGGTGAATACTATGACAAAGTACTAAAACAAAATGTAACTTATAACGTAGCTGGTGTTTATGGTGGTTTTGGTATGATGTACGTTGCTGGAGTAATATCAGGACTTCTTGGAATTGGAAGTGGAATATTTAAGGTTATGGCAATGGATTTGTTCATGAAACTACCACTAAAAGTATCTAGTGCAACAAGTAATTTTATGATAGGTGTTACTGCTGCTGCAAGTGCAGGGGTATATCTATTAAGAGGGAATATAGATCCTAAAATAGCCGCATCAGTTGCTTTAGGTGTACTTGTAGGTGCCACAATAGGTACAAAAATAATGCAAAATCTAAAGAGTAAAACTATTCGAATGATATTTATACCTGTACTTGCATTTGTATCAATTCAAATGATAGTTAAGGGATTTACTAAATAATAAAGAAAGGATGTTTAAACTATATGGAAAACAAAAATGAAAGTAAAATAGAAGAGATGGAAATAATCATTAGTAATTTTCTTAGAATTGGAGTTCTTCTAAGCGCTTTTATTGTGTTTATTGGACTTTTACTATTTTTAGTTACTGGCAACAGCGGGTATAGTGGAAACTACTTCCCTACTACACCGTCAGAAATAATAAAAGGATTAATCGTCTTTAAGTCATATGCCATAATTCTTACTGGACTAATAATACTAATTCTAACGCCTGTATTTAGAGTTGGTGTATCAATTTTAGTATTTATTAAAGAAAAAGATTTTTTATATGTTAAAATAACATCTGCTGTATTTATAATACTTATGATAAGTTTAATATTAGGTAAAGTAGAATAGGGGTAAAAGGTATATTGGAATTTTTTTAAAATTGCATTAAAAAGAAACATTATTAATAT
This sequence comes from Candidatus Clostridium stratigraminis, assembly GCF_045310675.1. Classification (NCBI taxonomy): domain Bacteria; kingdom Bacillati; phylum Bacillota; class Clostridia; order Eubacteriales; family Clostridiaceae; genus Clostridium; species Candidatus Clostridium stratigraminis. Next base: position 224,947 of record NZ_JBJHZZ010000003.1, on the reverse strand, counting down.
AAATATTAATGTAATAAAAACATATAGAGAAAGTATATGTGCTAAAATTAGAAACAAAATGAACCTTCGCATTTTTGCTCCGATAAGTAAAGATTATATTGTACATAAAATAATTTGAGCAAACTTATTAAAAAAGGGAGTGAAAAATGTGAAAAAAAGGATTTCTGTTTTTTTAAGTGTGTGTGTACTATTTCTCAGCTTCTTAGGTACTTCTCCCACACTACACACAAAAGCAGCAGCTACAACCCATGTAGTTATTAGCGAAATTTATGGCGGTGGTGGGAACAGTGGTGCATCTTACAAAAATGACTTTATTGAGCTCTATAATCCTACAAGCTCCAGCATTAACTTATCCGGATGGTCTATTCAGTATGCTTCTTCAACCGGTTCCTTTAACAATATTACAAATTTGTCGGGTAGCATTGGCTCTCATAAATACTATTTAATTCAAGAAGCAAGTGGTGGAGGCGGGACTGTAAACCTGCCGACTGCTGATGTTACAGGTAATATAAACTTAAGTGCCAGCAGCGGAAAAGTTGCATTGGCAAAAGTCACTGCAGCAGTATCTGGTCCAACAGATTCAAATGTTGTGGATTTTGTTGGCTTCGGTGCTGCTAATGCTTCAGAAACTTCTCCTATAGGTACACTTTCAAATACTACAAGTGCAGAACGTAAAGATAACAACGGCGGTACAGCTGCCGGACAGGGAAATGGGTGGGACACTAATAATAATGCAAGTGATTTGTATATTACTAGTAGCATAAATCCCCAGAATTCCTCAAACCAAGCGGAACCATCAACACCACCACCTACTGGCGATGATGAAAATATTGCATTAGGGAATCCAAGCGGCGCAACCACTAATATATCTGATTCTAATAATTATTTGATGATTAAATCACAATATGATTTCTCTTATAATAATAATAAACATGAACCTAACTGGACTAGTTGGCATCTGGATTCAGGTGATCTTGGAAGTGCTCCGAGACAGGATGATTTCCGTCCAGACACTTCACTCCCTGCAGGCTGGTATGAAGTTGCCGCAGATGAATTTTCGGGTTCGGGATTTGATAGGGGACATATGTGCCCATCTGCAGACCATACAGCTACTATTGCCGACAATTCAGCAACCTTCCTAATGGATAATATGCTTCCTCAAGCTCCAAATAATAACCAGATTACTTGGGCAAATCTAGAAAACTATGCTCGCACTCTTGTATCGGCTGGTAATGAGTTATATATCATATCCGGAGGTTACGGAAGCGGAGGCACCGGATCCAATGGATACAAAACCACTGTAGGAAATGGTGTTGTAGTACCTGCAAAGACCTGGAAGATAATTGTAGTGCTGCCTAACGGCAACAATGATGTTAGCAGGGTAACAACTTCAACTAGAGTAATAGCTGTTTTGATGCCAAATGATCAGACATGTAATAGTCAAGCATGGGGATACTATCGAACTAGTGTAGATAATATTGAGTCACTTACCGGCTATGATTTTCTTTCTTCAGTACCTTCTAGTATCCAAAATACATTAGAGACCAAAGTTGATAATGGACCTACTAGCTAACAAATAACTTTATAAATATTGTTTTAATTTGAATTAATTATATAATAATTAAAGAGGATTCAATTGTATGGGTTGAATCCTCTTTAGCTTTAAATTTAAAATTATTCCTTGCCTATATTTTACTCTAAATTTAATTTTCTTTTTAGAAGGTAATTTGTTAAATAGAAATATGCTGCAGCAAAGGCTCCAAAGTAGAAGATTGTTATGAGCATAATCTCATTTATAAGGGTAGTGCTTGGCATAAAGGGACTTTCTGGTCTAAATATAGGAGACTTAAAGAATATATAGGATGAAAGAACCAGAATTATTTGGCTAACTGTATGCAATAAAATATACATTCCAAAGGAAGCTAAAAGTTTATGTTTGTTGAAAAGTTGTCCTAATGCTATTGCAGAAAATATGGTTAATATTAAAGAAGCAATGATTATTAGTATAAGTATTATACCTTCAAGTGTAAATAGATAAGAAAATGCACCAACTTCATTATTTACCTGACTAAAGAACATTGTGAATCTACTAAGAATCTCCCCAATATTTATTTGATTTGATGAAATTAGTAAGATTGAACCAAAAGCTACAATACTGCTGGCCATAACCCAAAGCATTGAGGTGATTAATTTGCAGAAAATATGATTCCAAGATTCAACTGGTAATGTAAACATCAGATAGCCTTCATCGCATAAAAGGTTTTTATAGAATCGCTGGATAAGAACAAATAATGTCATTACCACCAAGCCTATCATCAAAAACACAAACACAATCATACTTATGGACATAGCCAAATTATAAATAGATAAAGATTTTTCAATTGCATTTGGATTAGCAAGGAAAAAGTGATTTATCACAGCAAAAATTATAATTGTTAGATATAGAGGTAAAAACAGACGAGCTGTAGCCTTTATTTCATATTTTAAAAGTTTTCTTAACATTTAAAAACCTCCCTAAATAAGGTGTCAATAGATTTTCCGTTTTCAGCACGGATTTCATCTACTGACTTAGTCAGTACCACCTGACCGTCCTTTAAAAAAATTACATCATCTAAGATCTTTTCAATATCAGATATTAGATGGGTAGATAATATAATGGTTGCGGTTTCTCGATAGTTTCTTAATATAGTATCTAAAATATAGTCCCTTGCTGCAGGATCAACACCGCCAATAGGCTCATCCAGCAGATATAGCTCTGCTTCTCGGCTCATAACTAAAATTAGTTGTACTTTTTCTTTTGTTCCCTTTGACAATGTCTTTAATCTTTCATCAGGACTAATATTTAATCTCTTCAGCATGTCATTAGCTTTTTCTACTTTGAAATCCTTGTAAAAGTCCTGAAACATTTGAATGATTTCAGATACTTTCATCCAATCGTTTAAATAGGTTCTCTCGGGAAGGTATGAAACAACTTTCTTTGTTTCTACTCCTGGTACTTTTCCCATAATTTTAATCTCGCCGCTAGTTGGGGTGAGAAGTTCGTTACAAAGCTTAATAAAGGTGCTCTTACCACTACCATTAGGTCCTAGAAGTCCTATTATTCTTCCTCTCTCTATGTCTAAATTAATGTTATTCAAAGCTTTTTTATTCCCAAATGCTTTACTTAGGTTATTACAGGTTAAGATAGAACTCATTATTTTACCTCCTTAAGTATCGACGTAATCGCAGAAAGAATTTCTGTTTCAGCAAAACCAAGGCTCTTCATTTTTTCAAGGAATTCCGATATCTGTTCTTTAGCTAACTTTTCTTTTATCAGTTGAATCATTTTAGTATCCTCCGTTATATATCTTCCACTTGTGCGGTTAGTATAAAGTAGTCCATTTTCCTCTAGCATAGATAGGGCCTTTTGCATGGTATTTGAGTTTACACCAGCCTCCTGAGCAAGTTCCCTTACAGAAGGTAGTCTGGAGCCTGGTTCATATATCCCAGAAAAAATTTGAATCTCAATTTGCTCAATTAGCTGTAAATAAATAGGTCTGTCAGATTTTAGCTCCCAAGCCACAAAATCACTCCTTTCAAAAAATTGTACTATTGTACTAAGTGATTAATACAATGGTACAATTTTGTTTTTATATTGTCAATAGATAATTTTAGTTAATTAAAATATAATTATAAAATTGTAAAATATTAAACTTACTAGTATGATATTAATAGAATATGGAAGTTAAGTTATAAAAAACAGAAATATAAAACATCTAATAACGAAGGATTTGAAATACATTATGAGGAAACTAATAATTGGAATATTAGCCCATGTAGATGCAGGCAAGACAACATTATCGGAGAGTATGCTTTATACGAGTGGTAAAATTGGAAAGCTCGGAAGAGTAGATAATAAGGATGCATATTTAGATACTCATGAGTTAGAGAAGGCAAGAGGAATTACAATTTTCTCTAAGCAGGCCATCTTTAATCTAGGGGATACTCAGATTACCTTACTTGATACCCCAGGACATGTGGATTTTTCCGCTGAAATGGAGAGAACACTACAAGTACTGGATTATGCTATTTTAGTGATAAGCGGAGCTGATGGGGTGCAGGGTCATACCAAAACCTTATGGCGGCTGCTTGATATGAATAAAATACCTACTTTTCTATTTGTTAATAAAATGGATCAGATAGGAACGAATAAAGGCAAGCTAATAAAAGAGATAAAAAAGCAGCTAAATGAGGGCTGTATTGAGTTTGAACTAGATAAGACTGATAGCCTTTATGATGAGCTTGCTATGTGTGATGAGCAAATGATGGAAACTTATCTGGAAACAGGCAAAATTGGAGAAATAGAGATAAGAAAAGCTGTTATAGAGCGCAAAGTATTCCCCAGTTTTTTTGGCTCAGCTCTAAAATTAGAAGGTATTGAGCAATTTATGCAGGGACTTGTTAATTATTCTATTATTCCTGCTTATCCTAGTGAATTTGGAGCAAAGATATTTAAAATAACAAGAGATGAACAAGGAAACCGTCTTACTCATATTAAACTTACTGGAGGAAAGCTTAAGGTTAGAGACACTCTTAGGTATAATAGCTGGGAAGAGAAAATTAATCAAATTAGAATATATTCAGGACAAAAATATCAGACGGTTAATGAGATAGAAGCAGGAACTGTATGTGCAGTAACAGGACTTAATCAAACTAGGGCTGGGGAGAGTTTAGGTATTGAGGAAGCTTTAACTGCGCCAGTACTTGAATCTGTTCTCTCTTATCAAATTATTCTACCAGAAGGCTGTGACCCTAGGGCAATGCTTCCTAAACTTCGTCAGATTGAGGAAGAGGAACCAGAGCTTCGTATTATCTGGGATGAAGAGCTACAGGAAATTCAGGTACAGATTATGGGAGAAGTTCAGCTAGAAATTCTGCAAAGTCTTATTCAAAGCCGATTTAATATCCAGGTGTCCTTTGATGCAGGAAAGATTGTATATAAAGAGACTGTTGTTAATGTGGTAGAAGGAGTAGGTCACTTTGAACCCTTGCGTCATTACGCTGAGGTTCATCTGCTGCTTGAGCCGGAGGAGAGAGGCAGCGGGCTTAAGTTTGCCGCTGAATGCAGTGAGGATGTGCTCGCTAAAAGCTGGCAGAGACTTGTTTTAACCCATCTAGAAGAAAAAGTTCATAGAGGAGTTTTAACAAGGTCAGCAATTACAGACATGAAAATTACTTTAGTTTCCGGCAAAGCTCATATTAAGCATACTGAAGGCGGTGACTTTAGAGAGGCTACATATCGTGCCCTTCGCCAAGGTTTAAAGGAAGCAGAGTCAATACTACTTGAGCCATATTATACATTCAATCTGGAATTACCTGAGAAGATGGTTGGAAGAGCTATGACTGATATCGAGAAAATGAATGGGACCTGCGAAATAAAACAGACAAATGATGATATGGCAATCCTTGTAGGAAGTGCTCCTGTTATTACTATGAAAAATTATCATAAAGAGGTGGTAGCTTATACCAAGGGTCTTGGGAGACTTTTTTGCAGTTTAAAAGGCTATGAATCATGTCATAATACTGAAGAGGTAATTGAAAGTATAGGATATGACTCGGAAAGAGACCTAGTAAATCCAACGGGTTCCGTATTTTGTACACATGGAGCAAGCTTTATAGTAAATTGGGATGAAGTTAAGGACCATATGCATGTTGAAAGCTATTTTCAAAAGAAAGATGAACTAGAGGAAGCGGCAGTTAAAAACCAGAGTATATATAATAAGGAACAGTTAATAAGCCTAGAGGAGATTGATGAAATTATAAGTAAGACCTTTTATGCTAACAAAGGAAAGAAATCTGCTTGGAAAAGAAGTCATCCAGTTCATAAAGGTTATTCTGAACCAATTAGCCATATCAGTGAACAGACAGAACCTAAGGAGGAATATCTTCTTGTGGATGGCTACAACATAATCTATGCATGGCCAGAGCTTAAAGAACTTGCAGATGAGAATATGGAGATTGCCAGGATGAAATTGCTTGATTTATTAAGCAATTATCAAGGTATTAGGAATTGTCATATAATTGCTGTTTTTGATGCTTATCGTGTTAAAGGTCATATTGAGGAACTTATCGACTATCATAATATTCATATGGTATATACGAAAGAAGCACAAACTGCTGATCAGTATATTGAGAAATTTGCACATGATAATCAAAAAAAATACAGCATTACAGTTGCAACCTCTGACGGCCTGCAGCAGGTAATTATCAGGGGAGCAGGTTCGTATCTTTTATCCGCAAGGGAACTTAAGAATGAGATGAAAAGGGCTAATGAAAACATAAAGCAGGAATATGAGAAAATGCAAGGAGAAAACCATAATTATTTGATAGATTCATTGCCTATAGAAGAAAAACAACATATGAAAAAATTAGAATGGTAGCCACATGACTTATGAGTTATTACATTAAAGCGTAGGATTATGAGATAAAATGCTTGATGAAAGACTTAATAGAATTCATTTGTTTTTATGACTTCCTTATTTATAAAATATAACTCTAATAAATAAAAAAATAATATAAAATAGACTTAGAAGAGAAAATATAAAAGATAAAAGGAGAATAATGAAATGCCTTAAAGGAGGATTGCAAAAATGACAAAACAACAGTTTGGTATAATTGGTTTAGCTGTTATGGGTAAAAACCTAGCCATGAATATAGAGTCTAGAGGATATACTGTATCAGTATACAACCGTTCCAAAGAAAAGACTGAGCAGCTTGCTCATGAAACAAAGGGCCGAAATATTACAGGTACATATTCTGTAGAAGAGTTTGTAAATTTTCTAGAGAAACCACGCAAAATAATGATGATGGTGAAGGCAGGTGCTCCCACAGATGCTACCATTGAGCAATTAATTCCTTATTTGGATAAAGGCGATATATTAATTGATGGAGGAAATACTTTCTTTGCTGATACACAGCGACGTAATAAAGAATTAAGTGAGCTGGGCTTTCACTTTATAGGTACAGGTGTTTCAGGTGGAGAAGAAGGGGCTTTAAAGGGTCCTTCCATCATGCCAGGTGGACAGAAGGAAGCTTATGATTTGATTGCTCCGATATTTAAAGATATTTCTGCAAAAGTAAACGGTGATCCCTGCACAACTTATATTGGCCCTGATGGTGCTGGGCATTATGTAAAAATGGTTCATAACGGTATTGAATACGGTGATATGCAGATAATCGGTGAGGCATATTTTCTACTAAAGCAAGTGCTGGGTTTAGATGCAGAGAAGATTCATGAAGTATTTTCTGAATGGAATAAAGGAGAGTTAGATAGTTACCTTATTGAAATTACGTCTAATATTTTTTCAAAAAAAGATGATGAAACTGGGAAGCCACTTATTGATATGATTCTAGACACTGCTGGGCAAAAGGGAACAGGCAAGTGGGCTAGTCAGAATGCCCTTGATCTTGGTATTCCTCTTTCACTGATTACTGAATCAGTCTTTGCTCGTTTTATTTCTGCAATGAAAGAAGAACGCACAGCTGCAAGCAAAATCCTTAAGGGGCCAGCAGAAAAACCTTTTTCAGGTGATAATAAGATCTTTATTGAAGACCTTCGAAAGGCTTTATATATGAGTAAGATTTGCTCATATGCCCAAGGCTTTGCACAAATGAGGGCAGCTTCTGAAGCTTATAATTGGAATCTTAAGTATGGTGATATAGCTATGATTTTCCGCGGTGGCTGTATTATTAGGGCTCAATTTTTACAACGTATCAAAGATGCATATGACAGGGAGCCAGGTTTAAAAAATCTGCTGCTGGATCCATATTTCAAAGAAATTATTGAAAACTATCAGCAAGCCCTCCGGGACGTTGTTGCTCAGTCAGTGCAATTGGGTGTTCCTGTTCCATGTTTTGCATCTGCTTTATCATATTATGACAGTTACCGTACAGCGGTTTTACCAGCTAATTTATTACAGGCACAGCGCGATTATTTTGGAGCACATACTTATGAGAGAATAGATCGACAGGGTGTTTTTCACACTAATTGGCTTGAGTAACTGGTGAAAAAAAATAAATATCTTAAATAATGGCCGACATATGATTTAAGAAAAAAAGCTTATGCTAAAACTAAATTTAAAGCATAGGCTTTTTTTCAGTATGATTAAAAATTTAATGATGTGTTATTTTGCAAAGCGCACCTGTATTTCCATGAAAGGTGGTTGATTCCCATCATTCTGTTGGCGTACTTGAATAATGGTACCAGTATTTGGGTTTTTTACGCTTCCTTGTGGATTAGCGGAATCCCAGTATTGGATACTATCGTCAAATACCTTGACTGCTGGTTGGCTGAGAATAGGTGACAAAATATTACCGACATGTAGATTAAGTTTGTCTGTTGGATAAAGTGAAAATGTAGCATCATAGGACTGAACTCTATTACGCCATACAGCACCATTAACGTTTGTAACTGCTTTGTAATGTGAATCGATAGGAAGAATCAAGCCTGCTCCAGGATGTTGCTTTGTGTTATTATTCTTTTGAGAAGTATCCCAATAGTTTATAAGGAGACCATCCTGATAAGGGAAATGGTCAACATAGTTTGCCTTCTCACTGGTATATCCAAAGAAATATGGGCCAGTCTGCAGCGAGGAATCATAGCCTTTGTAAGTCCTGTACTCTGCAATGTAGTAGTTATCATAAAGTTTATTTTCGGTACCAGTGGAAACTTTGAAACCCTTAAATGTCCAGCCAGCTTCTGATTCTGCACCATCTGTTGCTAAAGAGGTAATTTTTATGTCATCAACCATTAAGCCGTTTCCTCCAGTATTTGCATCTGTCCAGTAGCGGAAGCCAAGAAGGATATTGCCAGATGGAAGATTAGCAGTCAAATCAACCCATTGATTGCTGGAGGAGCCTGTAATGCCAAAGCCCTTGTTCTGACCGTTAGGATCTATGTTTGAAGAGCGGTTAGTTTCTAGGCTCTTCCATGTAGTTCCGTTATCTGTTGAGTAAACAAGATAAGCATAATCCCAATCTTTCTCAATATCATACTTTACTTTAGCATTGAGGGCTGCGCCTGAAGGTAAATTGAGGGACTTATACATAAAATTGTCCAAGTTATCACCTTGGCCGCTGTAGTAAAAATTAGAACCAGCATAAGGCGAACTGATCTTCAAAGATACTGATTTCTTTGGAAGTGGAACAATCACAGCCTGAGCTTGTTTGGTGTTGAACTCTACAGGCCCCAATCGGAATGCTGAATTATTTTTTGAAGGATCTGCTACCTCATAATTTAACCAGCCCATTTGGTATTTTTCCCATGCACCCATGTGGCTTGGCAAAGAACCAATATCTTGAGTACCATCGCTCAGCCAGGAGCCTGAGGACATAAGTGTCCAGAAAGCAGTACTATTTTCACCACCACTAGTGTCGTATAGGTCAGGAAGGCCAAGATCATGGCCGTACTCATGAGTAAATACTCCTACTCCACCGTTCTCAGGCTGAACAGTATATTTTCCAACCCAGTAATTACTATTTCCAATCTGGATACCACCAAGCTTATTGAAAGAAGGACCTGCAATTCCGGCCAAATTTTGATAAGCATACCAGCTGTGACTCCATATTGTCCAAGGTGGTGCGCCAGCTTCTTCACCCTCGCCGGCATGTACAGATTGGAAGGTATCTATATAACCATCTGGTTCATTAAAGTTTCCGTCACCATCATAATCGTAACGGTCTCTTTTATCAAATTGACTAAGGTATGCATTTAACTCTGCATCAGTCTTGCCTGCATCCTTTTGTTGTTTATACCATCCATTAACCTCATCCTGTAGGAATTTCCAAATATCATTGCTGGCATTGTCATCATAATTGGCCGCATTACCTGGAACTAAAATCCAGTCAGTAACATCTCCATTGACAGTATAGCTATTGGATGATTGTTCTTTATAAAAGTTGCTCATGGAGTTTGCGCCTGATGTATCATTGAACAGCATATTCATATAATAATCTTTGCTAAAATCAGATGTCCAGATTGTTGAATTGTCAGCATTACGGTCTGGTTTAGGAATAGTGTTATGCTTAAGATCTTGAAATTCTCCTAGTACAGTCCAAATAGCGCCTTCACCAGTACGCTCCAATTCAACATATTGGCCTTTTGCTACTTCGTGAGTTTTGCCTTTTGCCTTACCATTAAGTTTCGCATTAAGAGCTTGTTCTTTTAACTCAAGTTGTTTTGTAGTTAATGGATCGGGGCGGTTATCCTCTTTTTGTATAAAGCCCGGGTCTTTATTAATACTTCCATCAACTTTCGGTTCAGCATTGGCAATTGTTGTTAAACCTAAGGTCATTGTTGCTGCAATTGCCAATATACGAAGATTTCTTAACTTCATTTTAATACCCCCCACCTTTTACAGAATTATGCTCATTGACTATTATATTTACTATTACACCCCCTTTTATGTTAATTATATGGTTCTAATGGCATTCATATGACTTATTACTTATTTGATTTATTAAACTGGTTCAGCGTACTAGCTGGAAGCTTTAGTACTAGTACCTAAGAAAATAAAAATGAAAATATTCAAAAGGCAGCAGCTTAATATTTTTGATAAATAGCTTACAATAGCATTTATAATTATTGTAATTTTTTGAACTTGGTTAAAATATAAGTGATTAAATAATAGAAGGGCGTTTTTCAAATGTTAAATATATTAGAAAAGGCTAAATCAATTGAAGATTTTATAATAAGTTTTAGAAGAAACTTACATGAAAACCCCGAACTTAGTGGTCAGGAATTTAAAACCCAAGAAAAGATTATGAAAGAATTAGATAAGCTTGGAATACCTTATAAGAAGGCAGGGGACACTTCTTTAATAGCTACATTAAAGGGAGGAAAAAGTGGTAAAACCGTAGCTCTTAGAGCAGATATAGATGCACTTCCAATAAAAGAGGAATCTGGTATGAAATTCGCCTCTGAAAATCCAGGAGTCATGCATGCTTGCGGTCACGATGCTCATGCGGCCATGCTGCTAGGTGCAGCAAAAATTCTGTCTGAAATGAAAGGTGAGATTAAAGGTGAAGTTAGATTCTTCTTCCAGCAAGGTGAGGAAACCTTCTCAGGTGCGAAAAAAATAATTGAAGCAGGTGGTATGGAGGGTGTCGATGCCTGCCTTGGTATGCACGGAATGCCGGATTTAGAAACAGGATATGTAAATATTGAGCCAGGATATAGAATGGCAGGTTGTGATACTATTTATGTTAAGTTTGAAGGAGTATCAGGTCATGGATCTGTTCCACATCTAGCAAAGGACACAATCCATCCTGCATGTATTTTTGTTACAGATGTTCAAGGGATAGTTACTAAAAATATTAATGCTCAGGATCCAATTGTGATTTCTGTGGGAAAGTTCATTGGAGGTACAAAGGCTAATGTAGTTGCAAAATATACTGAAATTGACACTTCTATGAGATATTTTGACCCAAAGGTTAGAGAAATAGCTCATGAAGCAATAAAAAGACATGCTAAGGCAATTGCAGACGCCTACGAGATTAAGGTTGATGTAGTTATAGAAGAAAGCGCCCTTAGTCTTTACAATGACGATGAATTAGCAGGACTTGCAGATAAGTCAGCTATAAAAGTCTTTGGAGAAGGGAAAAATAAATCTTTGCCTAAATATATGGGATCAGAAGATATGCCATACTATTTTCAGCATGCAAAGGGAGTTTATGCATTTATGGGATATAGAAATGAGGAAAAGGAACAATTTACTTCCCACACCATGAGAAATTCAACATTGATGAAGACTACATGAAATATGGTACAGCACTGCATGTACAATTTGCTCTGGATTTTTTAAATAAATAATGTATAAAAATAAATGGCATCCATATGATTTATTACTTATTTGTAATTAGAAAGTTATATAGATGCCATATGACTTTCTAATACTCATGAAGAATTGAAAACTGTACATGCCTTAAATAAATTACGACTTATATAAATTTGATTTAATTAATCTTTGGCGAATTTGAGGACCTACAATAGAAGCAATTAAAATTTTAGCAATATCTCCTGGTATAAATGGAATTACTCCAATTGCTAAGGCATTACTAGCTGTTAGATGGGCCTGATAAGCCAGCCAGAAGGAACCAAAGATATAGCACACTGCGGTTCCTACTACCATGCCAGAAATACATAGATACCACTTTTCAAAGTATTTATCAATGAAGAATCCCGCAATTAGTGTCATAAAGAAAAATCCTATAATATATCCACCGGTTGGTCCGAAGAGTTTAGAGGGACCACCGCTAAAGTTTGAAAACACTGGAAGTCCAACAAAACCCAATAACATATATATTATGTAGCTGATAGATCCTTTTTTCATGCCTAGTGAATAAATAACTATATAAACTGCTAGATTTGTAAAGGAAATTGGGATAACTCCTATAGGGATTGATAAAGGTCCAAGAATACATATGATTGCAGCCATGAGTCCAATATATACAATTTCAAATGTTTTAGATTTCTTTTCCATAATTTTTTCTCCGTTTTAATTAATAATGTTGTGCACATAAGAAGTATATATGAAATAAAAAGTATTGTCAACTAATGTTTAAGGTATAGTTTACGAATATTATTTCTTTAGAGCTGTAGGCTATCTCACAGTGCATTAGAAATAATCAGTTATACTGAAATTTGCGAGTTTAATAAAAAGCTTATTTATAAATAATAATTATCTTAAAATAAAAGATATTGACATAGTTTATTTACTCTAGTATATTGAAACCAATAAAGGAAACAATAAGATAGATTTTTAGAGCAAAGACATTAGAGCTATTATAAATAAACTTTAAGAATAAGTTAAATGAAGGAGTGAACATTATGAAAGACATACAAATGATAACTATAAGAACTAACGTAAATTCACCTATTGAAAAGGTTTGGCAGTATTGGACGGAACCAGAACAAATAAAAAAATGGAACAGCGCCTCTGAGGAATGGCATACGCCATATGCAGAAAATGATTTAAGAGTAGGAGGTAAATTTCATTCACGAATGGAAGCTAAGGATGGAAGTATCGGCTTTGATTTTGGCGGAATTTATGATGAGGTAGAACAACATAAGGCTATAGCTTATACTTTAGGCGATGGAAGAAAAGTTAGAATATATTTTACAGCGAAAGATAACTATACAGAGATATCTGAGACATTCGAAGCTGAAAGCAGTAATCCAATTGAAATGCAGCAAAATGGTTGGCAGGCAATTTTAGATAATTTTAAAAAGTATGTAGAACAATAATAATTAAAACCAATAAAGGAGTGAAGGAAATGTCAATTAAAGCATATATAAATTTTAATGGTAACTGTCGTGAAGCAGTTGAATTTTATGCTAAGGTTTTTCAAACCGAAAAGCCTGAAATTATGTTATTTGGTGATATGCCATCAAGTGATGGGTTCCTTATTACTGAGGAAACAAAAAATCTAGTAATGCATGCTGAGATTAAGATAAAAGATAGTACTATTATGTTTTCAGATGTTCCTCCAGGAATGCCTTTTACTATTGGTGATAATATCAGTCTAATTTTTAGCAGTAATGATATGGATGAAATTAAATCAGTATATAATCAGCTCAAAGCTGAGGGTAATGTGGGAATGGAACTTCAAGAAACTTTTTGGAGCAAGTGCTATGGATATGTAACGGACAGATATGGAATAGGATGGCAGCTTATTTGTGAAACATAGACAATACAGGTAACATAAAATTATGATACTTCAAATAAAAAGGTTTGCATTTGCAGACCTTTTTACTATTTGGAGAAAAAATCTAAAAACTATTGGAATTACTAATTTTTCATATATAATATTAATATACGTTTATTAACAGAATATAGGTGAGAAATAAATAGTTTTATAACTTAATATATTATATGTAGGCTTTAATAATGGAGGATTATTATCATGAATAATAGATTAACTGAAGAAAATATTAAAAAATTAAGAGAAGAATTAGATTATAGAATGACAGTAAAAAGAGCTGAAATAGCAAAGGAGAAATTAATTGCAGCTGCTCATGGCGACAGGTCTGAAAATGCAGAGTATAAAGAAGCTTGTGCAAACTATAGAGAAAATGATAATAGAATTCAATATCTATTAACTATGATCTCAACAGCAACAGTAATAGCTGATGAAGATATAGACAAATCATTCTTAGGAATTAATGGTAGAGCTAAAATTAAATTTATTGAAGATGATTTTGAAACTATTGTAACTTTAGTAACAACTATGGATAGGGATCCTGATAAAATGCTAATTAGTATTGAATCGGATCTAGGAAAGGCATTGTTAGGCAAAAAGGCTCATGATATTGTTGAAGTTGATGCTCCTGAAGAAAAATATAATGTAGAAGTAATAGAAATAATAAATAAGTAGAAAAAAGAAAGTATACCGGTTAATTGCTTAATTAACCGGTTATTTTATGGTTCAAAACTAACGTATTCGTAGCTTTTAGTGGACGTTGAAAAATATCAAGCTTATTTTTCTCTTGAAATCATTTTATGCTCTTCTCTAAGGGGCCAGAATAACTTAAATTGTAATTTTTCTATTTCTCTTTTTTGTTTATAACTAACCCTCAGAGTAGCATTATCTGGAATTTCTATTTCAACTGGAACATCCTTCAATATGGTGCATATTTTTGGATTTTCTTTAATATCTGCAACTTGCTGAAAAATGCTATTTAACATTGTACGGTAATTACCGGTTATATCTTTAACAGCCTCATAAATTTCTTCTTTATTTGCATATTCATAGGAGTCTCCAGATGCAACCCAATCCATAAGCGAGGATCTGCTAAATCTCCATTCCCTTCCTATTTTTCTGCCAGGAATATGCTCTTCTCTGAGTAGTTTTATTAAAGTTCTTTCTCCTACACCTAAAAAGTCACAGGCTTGTTCTAGATTCAAAATATCACTATCCACAGTATTTCCTCCTTCTGCGGTGAGCACTGGCAGTTTAGACTATTTATTTAAATTATAGCTTAAAAGATTTCTATGGTCAATGAAATAGATATTTAATAGTATGTTAGTGTAATTATAAATGAAAATAATGTATAAATGATTGAGTTAAACATCAAATTGGAGTATTATTGTTCTTAGAGCGTTAATTTTGTAAATGGAACTTCATTAAATACTAAATAATATTTATTGTTAAGTTAAAAGTAGTAATATATGGGGATGATATTAGTAATGTCAAAATTAAAAATAGAACCAATGAAGCAGCCAAATAAAATTATTAATTATTGGAAAAAAGAAAAATTTGTTGTGGCCTGCATTATAATATTTGGAATATCCTGCAATATAGCAGTTATTTTAGGGCCTATATATCAAGGAAAGCTTATAGACTCCATTGCGCAGGGGAAAAAACTATCTTCTGTATTAGCACTTGCTGTTGTATTTGTTTTACTTATAGGAGTTACACAGTTCCTGCGTTACTTTAAGCGATTTTATATAAGGCGGTTTGCAAACAGTACAAGTTCCACCATGAGACTTATGATATATAATAACATAATAAATAAAAGCACCTATGAGCTTAACAATGAAAATACTGGCAACTTAATGACAAGGGCGATATCTGATGTTGATCTATGCACTGAGGGAATGAGAAAGTTTACTACTGAAATATTTGATACTGGTGTTCTCATGGCTTCATATTTAATATCTATGCTTGTTTATGATGTAAAGATTACTATGGTTTCAATTTTGTTTATTCCAGTTGCAATATTTATTGCTGAAAAATTAAAAAGTATTATCTATAAGTATTCAATTGAATTTCGCAAAAAAAGCAGTGAGGTTGCAGATATCACTTATGACATTATAGAAAATTCCATGGTATATCGTGTAAATGGAATGGAAGCTAAAAATTCAGCTAAGTACAGTAATGAATTGGAAGATTTGCAGAATAAAGCTATTAAAGCCAATATATTAGAAAATTCTATGCAGCCTATATACAATGTCATAGCAATGCTTGGAATAATTATGGTAATTTATCTTGGCGGCTTAAAGGTTATAAATAATGGCTGGACCGTTGGTGTTTTTTCAACTTATGCAACTATGTTTACAGCTATGGCAGTTAAGGCAAGTAAAGCAGCAAAATTATTTAACTCAGTTCAAAAGTCACAGATTTCATGGAATCGAATTAGGCCCTATCTGACAGAATACAAAACTAAAGATACTTCAGTAAATATTAATAAGACTGCGGCAGCACTTTCTGCGCAAAACTTAAGCTTCACTTTTGAAGAGAATAGGGAAAATATAATTGAAAATATTAGTTTTCATGGAAAGCAGGGGGAAATAATAGGTATTACAGGAGCTATTGCCACTGGTAAATCCACCCTTGGATTATCCTTACTAGGTCTGTATCCATATATGGGAAGTATTGAAATAGATGGCAAGGAGCTAAAGGATTATTCAGAATTTGAACGAAGCCAGATGATTTCATATTTAGGTCATAAACCTGAGCTGCTTACAGATACAATATACAACAATATAACCTTGGGGAGTAAACAAGATATTATCCCTGTTTTAAAGGATGTTTGCTTCGAGAAAGACCTTAGGGCTATGCCAAATGGAGAAAATACCTTAGTTGGAAACAGTGGAGTTAAGTTAAGCGGTGGTCAGCAGGCAAGAATATCCCTTGCAAGAGCTCTTCTTAATAAAAATAAAATTATAATTTTAGATGATCCTTTTTCTGCTGTAGATATGAAGACAGAAGAGAAAATAATTGAGAACTTAAAAAACAATTATAAAAATAGCTTAATTATTATAATTTCCCATCGTTTAGCTATTTTCAGTAAGATAAATAATATTTTATTGCTTAACAAGGATAAGAGCTCAGAATTTGGACCACATAGTGAACTAATAAAAAACTCTGAGGTTTATGCCGAAATATTTAATTTACAGTTCACGGAGGGGGGAGACCATGATGAGGAATAGTTTAACAAAAAAATCCATCATTAAAGTAATTAAAAGCAATATTGGAACAAGTTTATTGCTTGTCTTTGCTATTGCTGGCTTTGTTGTTACAAGTTTAATTCCTCCTCAGATTTTAAAATATATTGTGGATTATAACCTTGTGCCAAGAAATCCTGACAAATTGCTTAGCTTAGCAATTACATATATTGGAGTTCAACTATTCATTGGAATATTTGACTTTGTAAAAGAGGCTATCATTACAATACTGGGACAGAAGATTACTAAAGAAATAAGAATAGAAATGATGGAAAAGCTAAGTAGAATAAATGCAACATTCTTTTCGGCAAACGGTTCGGGAGCAGTTGTTTCCAGATTCACAAACGATGTTGATGCAATTAATTCACTGTTTTCAAGCGGTATTATTGGAATGATGGTTGACTGTTTTAAGATTATAGGCATTGTAATTTCAATTTGGACCTTTAGCAGCAAACTTGGAATTGTAACATTGCTGCTTCTGCCTACAATTTATAGTATTACACGACTTTTTCAAAAAAGAATGCTTAAGGCACAGATAGAAAATCGAATACTCACTGGCAAGGTAAATAATCATATTTCTGAAAGCTTAAAAAATCTCCAGATGATTAAGGCCTATAGTAAGGAAAAGTATATGGAGAATAATTACAAGAATTATTTACTGGATAATTACAAAACAGTTGAAAAGGTAAATTTCTATGATTCTATATACTCACCTATAATTCAGCTTATTCGTGCAGTGGTTATTGCTTTTATCGTAATATTATCCTCCAAGCAGCTGAATTACTTGGGTATTTCCCTAGGCATGGTTGCAGCTTCTATAGAATTAATATCTAACTTGTTTGACCCAATTGAAAACCTTGGAATGGAGCTTCAAGATATACAAGAGGCAGCTTCGGGAATTAAAAGGGTAAATGATTTCTATGGTGAAATGGAAGATGACTTCAAAAATGGAAAACTAAGGGGAGAAGATGTAATTCCAGCAGGTGAAGATTTAAGGCTTTGTTTTAATAATATTGCCTTTCGATATGAAAGTGGTCCTGATGTTCTTCAAAATATTAATCTTAGCTTAAAACCAAATGAGAAGGTTACCTTTGTTGGAAGAACTGGCGTAGGAAAAACTACATTATTTAAACTTATTATGGGTATCTTGAAACCTACAAAGGGCAGCATTACAATTAATGGTATGGATGTCTACGATATACCAAATTCAGAAAAGCGTAAAATATTCGGCTATGTTAATCAGAGCTTTCATATAATAAAGGGAACAGTTGCAGACCAAGTAAGCCTGCAGGATGAAAGCATTACAAGAGATGAAATAGAAAAGGCCATAGAATTTGTTGGATTAACAGACTATATAAATTCATTAGAAAATGGTTTTGATACTATGGTAAATAGCGATACTCTCTTTTCTCAAGGACAAAAGCAGCTTTTAGCCATTGCAAGAGCTATTGTTACAAATCCACCTATACTTCTATTAGATGAGATTACTGCAAATCTTGATTCTGTTACTGAGGAGAAAATAGTAACTGTACTACAAAAGGCAAGTGATGCCCATACAATATTATCTATATCTCATCGCTTATCCTCTATGATTACCAGCGATACTATAGTCATATTGGAAAATGGCAGAGTTAAAAATGCAGGTTCTCCTGAGGTGCTTTTAGAAAATGATGATTGGTATCGCAGTCACATTGCCTTGGAGAAACTTACTTGGAGCTAATTTTAATAAGGAAACACAAATATAAAATTATAAAATAATCCTTTACTTAAAAACTGCAAGGGATTATTTTTACTCATAATTAATCGGTAAAGTAATAAATATATAGTGAAGCATTTATATGTTTGTAATTAAAGTGCTATAATAGTTATAATAATACAAAGTTTTCAATACAGAGGAGATATAAAATGAATGAATTAAATATAATGCTTCAAAAGCAGCTAGAACATCGTACTATAAGAGAATTTAAGGAGGAAAGTCTTCCTGCTGAGAAACTTAACGATTTGATGGAAGTTGCCAGAAGAACTGCCAGCTCAAATGGAATGCAGACTTGTTCTATTATTCGAGTTACAGACCCAGCTATAAAAAAGGAAATTGCTGCTATATGCGGCCAGGAGTATGTTGCTAAAGCACCAGAGCTTTTAATCTTTATTGTTGATCAATACAGAAATTATAAAATAGCTGGTGAAAAGAATAGCTTTAATGAAAGTGCTAAAGACTTAGATCGTTTTTTCTCAGCGTTTACAGATGCATGTATTACAGCCCAAAATGTTGTAAATGCTGCTGAGTCAATGAATTTAGGAACAGTATATCTTGGAAGTATTTTAAATGATTCAGAAAAAGTTTGTGAAATTTTGAACTTACCTCAATTAACATTTCCTGCTATTGGTCTTGGAATAGGATATCCAAATCAAAATCCACAGTTAAAGCCAAGAATGGATATGAGCCTCAGGATTTTTGAAAATAAATATAGTTCCTTTAATAATTATTTAGATGAAATAAAAGATTATGACAAAGAAATGAATGCTTACTATGATCTAAGAGATTCCAACAGACGAGTTGATTCATTTAGTGATCAAGTGGCTACCCAATTTAAAAATGTTATTCCAAAGCGTCAGAAAATGATAAATGTTATTCGTAAACAGGGCTTTAATCTTAACTTGAAGGATGAGAAGTAATCAACTTTTAGAAAAGGAAAATGATATGCAAACAGTCAAAACTAAGTTTTTTGAGTATGGCTTAAGAGAAATTACCTATTTAAAGAAAGCAGATAAAACTCTAGGTATGGCTATAGATAGGCTTGGCAAGGTAGAACGTGAGATAATTCCTGACCTTTTCCAGGCCCTTATTTTTGCCATAGTAGGTCAGCAAATATCTATAAAAGCTGCTCATACTATTTGGCAAAGAATGCAGGAAAGGTTTGGTGAAATCACCGCAGAAAACCTATTAAAAATTTCAATAACTGATGTCCAAAAATGTGGAATGACAACCCGAAAAGCAGGATACATTAATAGTATTTCAAATGAAATTATGCAGGGTAACTTTATTTTGAATGAGCTCTACGAACTCCCGGATAAAGAAGTAATAAAGAGGTTGTCATCAATGCCTGGAATTGGTAAATGGACAGCTGAAATGCTTCTAATTAATTCAATGGAAAGACCAGATATAGTAAGTTATGGAGATATTGCAATAAGGCGGGGTATCATGAAGCTATATAGTCTTTCTGAGCTTACAAAAGAACAATTTAATGAGTATAAAAGTATATATTCACCTTATGGTTCTGTAGCGTCTATATATCTTTGGAAAATATCATTTCAATAAGGCATTGAATTCTACAAAAGATTGTGATAAAATAAACAATGTTCAGGTACACTATGAGATATTTAGCTTGTGCTATATTTTCTTGTAGTTAACCATAAATGTAAATTGTAAAAAGTATCGTGCTGAATGCATAAGGGCTAGTCCCCAATGAGAAGGCGAGAGAATATTAGTTATTAATTGCAGAAGCCCATGTTTTTGGAATTTCTGCGGTTTATTATTTATCCTTGTGCCTTCCAGGTACAAGGATTTTTTTGAAAGGGAGATTTTAGTAATGGAAACAAGGGTGGCTATTATTGGAATTATTGTTGAAAATGCTGGATCAGTTGAAAAATTAAATTATATACTGCATGAATATAGCGATTATATAATAGGCAGAATGGGAATCCCATATCGAAAACGGCATATACAGGTTATAAGTATTATTATGGATGCTCCAAATGACGTTATAAGCGCTCTTTCTGGAAAATTAGGCATGTTACCAAATGTAAGTACAAAAACAGTTTATTCTAAAATATCTGAAGCTGAAAATAAGTAAAATAGGAGGGGTTTTAATGTATAACAGTATGTCTAAAGTTGCAACTGAATTTATTGATGAGGTCGAAATTAATGATACTCTTAACTATGCGAAAAGTAATAAAAGCAATGCTGAGCTTATTGATAGCATTATTGAGAAGGCAAAGGCCTTAAAAGGTTTAACTCATAGGGAAGCAGCTGTTTTACTAGAATGTGACTTAGAAGATAAAAATGAAGAAATGTATAAGCTAGCTAAGGAAATAAAACAGAAATTTTACGGAAATCGTATTGTTATGTTTGCGCCTTTATATCTTTCTAATTATTGCATAAATGGCTGCGTTTATTGTCCATATCACTATAAAAATAAACATATTTCAAGAAAAAAATTATCACAGGATGAAATCAAAAGAGAAGTAATTGCACTTCAGGATATGGGGCATAAGCGGTTAGCTTTAGAAGCAGGTGAAGACCCTGAAAATAATCCTATTGAATATATTCTTGAAAGCATTAAAACTATCTATAGCATAAAACATAAAAATGGTGTAATAAGGCGTGTAAATGTTAATATTGCTGCTACTACAGTTGAAAATTATAGAAAGTTAAAGGAAGCAGGCATAGGAACTTATATACTTTTTCAAGAAACCTATAATAAGAAAAGTTATGAAGAGCTTCACCCTTCAGGTCCAAAGCATAATTACGCTTATCATACTGAGGCGATGGATCGTGCTATGGAAGGCGGTATAGACGATGTAGGCCTAGGGGTTTTATTTGGACTTAACATGTATAAATATGATTTTGTAGGATTATTAATGCATGCAGAGCATTTAGAAGCTGCTATGGGAGTAGGACCTCATACAATAAGTGTTCCTCGTATTAGACCTGCAGATGATATAGACCCTGATAACTTTTCAAATGCTATAGCAGATGATATTTTTGCAAAAATAGTTGCTGTACTGCGGATTGCTGTACCTTATACAGGTATGATAGTGTCCACTCGTGAGTCTCAAAAAACCCGTGAACGTGTACTTGAACTTGGTATATCTCAAATCAGTGGAGGCTCAAGTACAAGTGTTGGCGGGTATGTTGAACATGAAGCCGAGGAAGATAATTCTGCTCAATTTGAATTAAATGATACACGTACACTTGATGAAATAGTAAATTGGCTTTTAGAAATGAAATTTATACCTAGTTTTTGCACAGCTTGCTATCGAGAAGGAAGAACTGGTGACAGATTTATGCAGCTAGTAAAATCAGGCCAAATTGCTAACTGCTGTCATCCAAATGCTTTGATGACACTCAAAGAATATTTAGAGGACTATGCTTCTTTAGATACAAAGAAAAAAGGAGAAGCATTAATTGCTGAGGAAGTTGAAAAGATACCAAATGAGAAGGTTAAAGCAATAGCAAAAGAGCATCTTACTGAATTACAAGATGGAAAACGTGATTTTAGATTTTAAATAATTATTAAAGCCTCAATAATGCTGAAAATAAAGCTAAGAAAGAAAATTTAAAATAAATAATTAAAAAGAAAAGAAGTATCAATACGGTTGATGCTTCTTTTCTATTAATTATTATAAAAAATTTCAGCATATAAATATCCGCTAACATAGAAGTGTCAGTTGCTTAAATCATATTTGAGGTATTGACATTATTTTTGAAAAGTGGTATATAACAATTATATATTAGCACTCGCTAGACGAGAGTGCTAACAAAAATTACATGACTATATCTTAATAACGAATTATGTTATTAAGAATAATAGCAATAGCCATGCACTTTTTATAATAGAAGGGGAGATTTTCATGGAAACAAAACAATTTAAAGCTGAGTCTCAAAGACTATTAGACCTAATGATTAACTCAATTTACACAAATAAGGAGATTTTTCTAAGGGAGCTTGTATCAAATGCCAGTGATGCTATTGATAAAATTTATTACAAGGCATTAACCGATGAATCAATGACTTTTGATAAAGAAAATTTCTTTATTAAAGTAGCGCTAGATAAGGAAAACAGAATTTTAAAAATTTCTGATACAGGTATTGGAATGACTAAAGAAGAACTTGATGAAAACCTTGGAGTAATCGCAAAAAGTGGATCCTTACAATTTAAAAAAGAAAATGAAATAAAAGATGGCTATGATATAATTGGACAATTTGGAGTAGGGTTCTATTCTGCATTTATGGTGGCAGATACAGTTACAGTTATAAGTAGAGCCTTAGGAAGTGATAAGGCATATAGATGGGAATCTAAGGGTATAGAATGTTATACCATTGAAGAGTGTGAAAAAGCTTCTGTAGGTACTGACATCATATTAAAAATTAAAGCTAATACAGAAGAAGAAAATTATGATGAGTTCCTCGATGAGTATAGACTAAAATCAATTATAAAGAAGTATTCTGACTTTATTAGATACCCTATTAAGATGGATGTAACCGAAAGCAGGCTTAAAGAGGGCAGCGAAGAAGAATATGAAGACATTAGTGTAGAAAAAGTCATAAACAGCATGGTTCCTATTTGGAGAAAAAATAAAAATGAACTTACTAAAGAAGATTATGATAACTTTTATTCAGAAAAACACTATGGCTTTGATAAGCCACTAAGATATATTCATACAAGTGTTGATGGCGCTGTAAACTATAATGCAATTTTGTATTTACCTGAAAGTATTCCTTATGATTATTATACAAAAGAATATGAAAAAGGCTTAGAGCTTTATTCAAATGGCGTTATGATAATGAATAAATGTGCTGATTTACTGCCTGATTATTTTGGCTTTGTAAAGGGCATAGTTGATTCTGAGGATCTATCACTAAACATATCAAGAGAGGTGCTGCAGCACGATAGGCAGTTAAAGCTTATTGCAAAAAATATAAAAACCAAAATAAAGAATGAGCTAGAAAGCATGCTTAAGAATGATAGAGAAAAATATGAGGCTTTTTATACTTCCTTCGGAAGACAGTTAAAGTACGGTGTATATAGTGATTTCGGAAGTGAAAAAGATGTGCTTCAGGATTTATTATTGTTTTATTCCTCTAAAGAAAAGAAAATGGTTACCTTAAGTGAATATATTTCAAGAATGCCCGAAGTACAAAAGTACATCTATTATGCTGCAGGTGAGTCAAAGGAAAGAATTGAAAAACTTCCTCAAACAGAGCTTGTATCAGACAAAGGCTATGAAATTCTTTACTTTACAGATGATATTGATGAGTTTGCAATTAAAATGATAATGAATTACAAGGAAAAGGAATTTAAATCAGTGTCCAGCGGAGACTTAGGTATTGAGGCAGACGAAAATAATAACTTATCAAAGTCTGAAGAAGAAGCCAGCAAGGAACTTTTTAACAGCATGAATAACATTTTATCTGATAAAGTCAAAGCAGTAAAAGCATCAAAAAGATTAAGAGAACATCCAGTTTGTTTATCAAACGAGGGCGAACTATCAATTGAGATGGAAAAGGTATTAAATTCCATGCCAAATAATCAAAATATAAAAGCAGATAAAGTTTTAGAAATAAATATAAATCATGATATTTACAAGGCACTAAAAGATGCTTTTGAGCATGATAAAGAAAAACTTGAGCTTTACACAAATTTACTGTATAATCAGGCTCTTTTAATTGAAGGCTTACCAATAAATGATCCAGTAGAATTTACAAACAATATCTGCAAAATTATGAAATAATTAAGGGCCTTTAACAGCATTTCTTTCAAAAGTTGTTAAAGGCCCTTTACTTATATGTAAAAGATAGTTTCTATTCCATTAGGAATCAATGAGAAAGCAAGTAAAAGATAATAAGACTATAAGTACAGCATCATAGAAAATGATATAATAGTTTAATAAAAACCAAATTTGTATTTGGATATTTAAGGCGGTTAACATGAATACAGTAAAAATAAAAGATGTAATAATAGGTGAAGGTATTCCAAAGGTTTGTGTGCCTATTATTGAAAAGACTAAAGAAGATATAATAGCAGAAGCAGTAATCTTTTCTAATATACACGTGGATATTGTAGAATGGCGCGTAGATGTTTTTGAAGATGCTTTTGATACTGAAAAAGTAAAGGCTGTTTTAAAAGATTTGGTGCCTGCATTGAATAACATTCCGTTACTATTTACATATCGTACATCTAAAGAAGGCGGAGGAAAAGCAATAGAGTCTGAAAACTATGTTGAACTTAATAAAACTGCAGCAGAAACTGGCTTAGTTGACCTCATAGATGTTGAACTATTTACAGGTGATGAGATCGTAAAAGAAATTATTGAAAGCGCTCATGGGGCAAATGTAAAGGTCGTTGCCTCAAATCATGATTTTGAAGGGACACCTTCTAAAAAAGAAATAATAAAGCGCTTAAGAAAAATGCAGGATTTGGGAGCTGATATATTAAAGATTGCTGTTATGCCAAAAAATAAAATAGATGTTTTAAAATTATTAGAAGCAACTGCTATTATGTCAGAAAAATATGCTGACAGGCCACTTATTACAGTATCCATGTCAGATATGGGTACCCTGAGTCGTATTACAGGTGAAATATTTGGATCTGCAGTGACTTTTGGTGGTTATAATAAAACTTCTGCACCTGGTCAGTTAAAGTTAGAAGATCTGCATAATGCACTACAATTAATTCATAGGATTTAAATTAATTTTATTATTTTATTTACTACGTCTTCTAGCTTATTATCATTTAAAACTTCAAAATTGGAATATTTTTTATAAAGATAATATCTTTCCTCATAAAGCTTATAGATTTTTGAAATATCATCTGCTAATAGAGGACGGTTTGAAATATCAATATCCTTAATAATATTTTCTATTGGACGATTTATAAAGAAAATAATAGAGTTTTTTTGAAGTGTTTCCATATTGCATTGAGCTTTAACTACGCCTCCACCAGTGGAGATGACTATAGGACATTTTTTACTGATTTCTTCTATAGCCTCAGTTTCCAACTTTCTGAAATAATCCTCTCCTAATAGGAAAATATTTTTAATCAACTTATTTTCTTTTTTTTCAACATAATCATCCACATCATAAAAGGGCAGAAACAACCTTTCTGCTACTATTTCCCCAATAGTGGTTTTTCCGCAGCCAGATAAACCTATTAGAGCTATATTTTTATTTAAGCTTTTCATGCATAACCTCTCTATTTTAAGATAATTTTTTACCTGTTTAGAATTTTATATTTATCTTTTCCACTTAAATCAGTTTACAAGCAGCTTATTTTTCTGTCAATATATATAAAATACACCAGTTTAAATTCCAAAACTTTTCACTGCTTTTTTAAATATTTATCAATTAAAATAGAAAACATATATATTAGTTAAATAATTTTTAGTATTTTATTGACACAATTAGGTAGTTTTATATATAATGAATATATGAACAGATATTCATACATTCATATATTTTACTAAGAAGGAAATGAGAATATGGAAGAAAAAAATATAGAAAGTTGCAGCTCAATAGTTATACATGAAGAAGTAGTTAATAAAGTAAAAGAGAATATTCCAAAGGAAGAAACACTTTATGATTTGGCAGATTTGTTTAAGGTTCTTGGAGACTCAACAAGGGTTAAAATATTATGTGCCTTATTTCAAGCTGAAATGTGCGTTTGCGATATAGCAGCACTGCTTGGAATGACTCAATCAGCTATATCACACCAATTGAGAGTATTAAAACAAGGAAGAATTGTAAAAAACAGAAAAGATGGTAAAGTAGTTTACTATTCCTTAGATGATGATCATATAAAAAGTATTTTTGATCAAGGCATGGCCCATATAGCTGAATAATATTAGACTTAAAGGGGATGGAAAATTATGGACAAGGCAATTAAAAAAGCAAATAATGTTATCATAAAAACGGAGATAAAAAATAAAACTAATATTAGCTTAAATAATTCTAATTCTAGTCTAAAGAAAGAGTTTCTTTTAAAAGGATTAGACTGCGCTAGTTGTGCAGCGAAGATTGAAAGAGAGATTAGTAAAATTGAAGGCGTAAAAGCTGCTGTAGTAGATTTTGTATCAACAAAGCTTTTTCTAGAAATGGATAATAAAACCAATGATGATTTTATTATAGAGAAAGTTAATGAAATTGTTAAGAGAATTGAACCAGACGTTATGGTTGTTAATAGCTTAAAGGATGATAAGAAGGAACAAGAAATTGATAATGAAAGTAATAAAGGTAAACTTATTAAATTAGTGGTTGGTGCAGCTTTCTTTGCTACTGCAGCTGCATTTAAGCTGCCTTTATTATACCTCATTAGTTATTTGCTTATTGGTGGAGAAGTAATTCTAAAAGCAGTTAAGAATATAAGAAAAGGTCAAGTATTTGATGAAAATTTTCTTATGTCAATAGCCACTATAGGTGCATTTACAATTGGACAGTACCCAGAGGGAGTTGCGGTTATGCTGTTTTATGAGGTAGGAGAATTATTTCAAGACATGGCTGTAGATCATTCCAGAAAATCTATAACTGCACTTATGGATATAAGACCTGACTTTGCTAATTTAAAGGTAAATGAAGATATAAAAAAAGTATCACCAGAGGAAGTTCTAGTAGGTGATATTATAATTGTTAAGCCAGGAGAAAAGGTTCCTCTTGATGGCACAGTGATAGAAGGTAATTCTATGGTGGATGCCTCAGCTTTAACTGGTGAATCAGTTCCAAAGAAGGTTTTAGCAGGAGACAATGTTCTGGGCGGGGTAATTAATAAAAATGGACTATTAACAATTAAAGTAGAAAAGAAATTTAAGGACTCCACTGTTTCTAAGATTCTGGATTTAGTTCAAAATGCCAGCAGTAAGAAAGCTCCAACAGAAAATTTTATAACAAAATTCGCAAGAATTTACACATCAATTGTGGTGTTTACTGCTGTAATTCTAGCTATAATACCTCCTTTATTTATTGAAGGTACTTCTTTCTCACAATGGCTGTATAGGGCATTATCATTCTTAGTAGTGTCTTGTCCTTGTGCTTTAGTCATATCTATACCTCTTGGTTTCTTTGGTGGAATTGGAGGGGCTTCAAAAAATGGAATACTTGTTAAAGGAGGAAATTATCTTGAAGCATTAAACAATGTAGAAATCGCAGTGTTTGATAAAACAGGTACCCTGACAAAAGGCGTATTTCAAGTAACTAATATAGTACCAGAAGATAATTTTACAAATAAAGAAATTATAAAGCTTGCTGCATTTGCAGAAAGTTATTCTAACCATCCAATAGCTGCTTCAATATTAAAGGCCTATGATGATGATATAGATAAAGATAAAATTGATACTTATGATGAACTATCAGGCTATGGGATAAAGGCCACAGTGTATGGTAAAGAGATACTTGCAGGAAATTACAAACTGATGGATAAGGAAAATATAAATTATAAAAATGTAATTGCTGTAGGCACTGTAGTTCATCTTGCAGTGGATAGAATATATGCTGGTTATATTGTAATATCTGATGAGATTAAGGAAGACTCCTTAGTAGCCATTAAGGATTTAAAGGCAATAGGAATAAAGAAAACAGTAATGCTTTCAGGAGACAATAAAATTGTTGGAACAGAAATTGCAAAAACACTTAATGTTGATGAAGCTTATACTGAATTACTTCCAGATCAGAAGGTGGAAAAACTAGAATTATTAAATAAAGAAAAATCAAGAAAGGGCAAATTAATGTTTGTAGGTGATGGAATAAATGATGCCCCGGTACTTGCAAGAGCAGATATAGGAATAGCAATGGGAGGAGTAGGTTCTGATGCAGCAATTGAAGCCTCTGATGTTGTTATTATGACAGATGAACCATCAAAAATAGTAAAAGCTATAAAAATAGCAAAGAAAACAAAAAAAATAGTAATGCAAAATATAATCTTCGCCTTAGGAATTAAATTTATTTTATTAGTAATCATAGCATTAGGGCTTGGAACTATGTGGGAAGCTGTATTTGGAGATGTTGGTGTAGCATTACTTGCAGTATTAAACTCAATGAGAGCTTTAAAGACTGATAAGCTATAGAACTTTAACTTTAAATTTAGAAAATATTTGGTTATAAGAGAAGGTATACTTGAATTATAAATAATTTTTGTATACCTTTTATTTTTTTACAGTTTAATGAACTTTTTGCTTATTATTTCGTTAAACTATATGTGAAGGGAGGCAGAGTGTTGGAGGAATTAGATCTTGTAAATAAAGCAAAACAGGGAAATAAGAGTGCACTTAACACTCTACTTACAAACAACTTTAACGTACTTAAGGGTTATATTATTAAAATGACAGGAAATAAAGTGCTTTCAGAGGACATAATTCAAGAAAGTATGCTTAAAGCTGTTTTAAACATTCATAAATTTAAGCCAGAGTATAAGTTTTCAACTTGGATAATTAAAATATCAACTAATGTGTACATTGATTACTTAAGAAAAAATAAGGTTTCTGAAGAAATTAATGATAATATTGACATTGGGTCAATAAGTTTAGAAGACAGCGTTATAAATAGCCTGGAATATGAGGAAGTCATGAATATCCTGCTTAACATATCCTATGAAAAAAGAGCAGTATTTATATTAAAGCATTATTATGGTTACAAATATGAAGAAATTGCACAAATAATGAAATGTCCCGTTGGAACTGTCCGGTCAAGACTTAATAACGCTATAAAGCAAATTGCTTCAGAATTTGAAGAAAGGGGTTTAATATAATGGATTTTGGAAAAGGTGATTATCCAGATAAATATAAAAAAGCTTTAAAGAAAATGGATATTTTAATGGATTTTGACGTTCCTATTGAAGTAAATATTTTAGAAGTCATAGCAAAAGCAGAAGCAATTAAAGAGGACAAAAGAAAAGTAAAATTAGAAATCTTAGGATTTATTTCACTGTGTCTTTCAATTTTACTCACTGTTACTGTTGTTGCTATTAATTTAAATCCTAGGCTCATTTTAGTTATAGAAATAATTATTTATATACTTATGCCATTTATACTTATACCAATTTCTAAACATTTAAAAGCAAAGGAGGGACTGCAATGACAAGAAATAAAATATTAATAATATTACTATTTGTAATTCCACTATTAATAGCACAAGCGACTTGGATTTTTTTAGATGCTAGAAAAAGGAAAGAAAGAGCCTATTGGTTGTGGGGGTTATTTGGACTTATTAATTGTCCCCAGTCCCTTATAATTTACTTAATCGTTACTAGAATTATACTAAAAAAAGACAAAAACTAAAAACTAAAAGGGACGGTTCCTTATGATTAAAAATCAAAAGGAACCATCTCGAAAATCAAAAGAAACTATCTAAAATTTATTTAAAATCAAAAGGAACCGTCCCTTTTGAAATTGAAAAGGAGAGATATCATGTTTCAAGGAATGAGTAACATGGAAATAATTAAGCTTTTACTTCCACTAGTTATATTTGAAGTTTGTCTTATGGCTTTCTGCCTTTACAGATTAACAAAAGACAAGGTTAAATTTCTACCCAAATGGGCTTGGGCACTTATTATTATTTTCATCAATCTGGTTGGCCCCATTTTCTATTTACTTATAGGAAGAGAGAGGGATTAAAATGCTAAAGGTTATAAATCTTACAAAAAACTATGGCAGCCTTGAAGTATTAAAAGGCATATCCTTTGAAATAAAGAAAGGAATGATATATGGCTTTTTAGGACAAAATGGAGCTGGAAAAACTACGACTATGAATATCTTAACTGGGTTAATAGGGTATAATAGCGGGGAAATATACCTAAATGGAAAGCTGATGAAAGAAAATAAAAGAGAACTACTTCGGGCAGTTGGATATCTGCCTCAAAATCCAGTTTTCTATGGGTATATGACAGCCCTTGAATACTTAAATTTTATAGGTACCATTAATAAAATGTCTGGTAAAAAAATAAATGAAAGAAGCGAAGAGGTACTTAATATAGTAAAGCTAAAGGATGCTTCTAGAAGAAAGATAGGGACATACTCAGGCGGTATGATTCAGCGCTTTGGTATTGCTGTTGCTATGTTTAACATGCCTGAGATATTAATTTTAGATGAACCAACCTCTGCATTAGACCCAGAAGGAAGAATGGAAATACTTGAACTTATTCAAGACCTGAAAAAAAATGGTACAACTGTATTTCTTTCAACTCATATTCTAAATGATGTAGAAAGAGTCTGCGATGAAGTCAGTATTCTTCACCAGGGTAAGATAATAATATCAGAAGGCCTTGAAGAACTAAGGAATAAATATATTCAGCCTATTTATGATGTGGAATTTGAACAGGATTGTTTAAGTATAAAAGAAAAACTTCTTACTTTTGACTGGATTCAAAACGCAGTAGTGCATAGAAATGAACTCACAGTTTATGTAAGCGATTTAAATATGGCTAAGAAATATCTTTTAAAGTACTTAGATAGCTTTGAAAATCCTATTGTTTCTTTTAATTTAAGAAAAAGCAACTTAGAGGATATATTTTTAAGGATGGTGAGTAATAATGTGGACCTTTAAAGCATTCTTTAAAAAAGAGTTTATGGAATCAATTAGGCAATATAAATTCATAATGCTAGCGGCAGGAATACTATTATTTGCTTTACTGGATCCAATTATGCTTAAGCTTCTGCCTAATATTTTAAAAAATCAGCTTCCTGCTGATATAAGTTCATTATTAATAACTACACAAAAAACTGCGCTTCAAAGCTATATTAAGGATTTAAATCAAATAGGACTTCTATTTGTTGTGTTTGTATTTAGCGGTACACTCAGCGATGAAATAAATAACCAAAAGCTGGTTTTCCCATATTCGAAAGGTGCATGCCCGGAAAATATGGTGTTAGCTAAGTTTATAAGTTACTTAATGGCAGTGCTTATATTTACTATTTTAGGTTTCTTAGTTAATTACTATTATGTAACTATTTTATTTACTAATGATACAGTAACTTTTTCCAAATTGATACCAGCAATTACCTTAGTATTTATCTATTTTATATTTAATATAGCCCTTACATTATTCTTTAGCTCACTGTCTAAGAAGGGACTAATAGCAGGAATTACTACGTTTGCAGTAAATTTCTTAACTATACCTCTTGCAGGAATAAAATCAATAAGTAAATTTATACCCTATAACTTAATAAACGCAGCCAATAAATTTACTTTTCAAGATTGTAGTACCTCAATTATATTTGTTTTAGCTCTATCTGCTTTATTGATAATATTTACAATTGCAAAAATGAATAAAGTTGAAGTTATTTAGTTTTTTTAATAAGTTCATCTTTATGCACAACACATTTGGTGTAAAATAATAATGTTAATTATTATTTGTAAGGAGAAATGTTAAATGAACATACAAATATTCGGAGTTAAAAAGTCCTTTGATACACAAAAGGCTGAACGTTATTTTAAGGAGAGAAAAATTAAGTATCAATTTATAGATTTAAATGAAAAGACACTAAGTAAAAGGGAGTTAGAAAGTGTACGAGCAGCAGTTGGATTAAAGAATTTAATTGATGAAAAATCTAAAGAATATGTAAAACTGAACATAGTAAATATTAGAAGTGATAGTGTTAAAGAAGAACTTTTACTTAATAACCCAAAGCTTTATAAGATGCCCATAGTTCGTAATGGAAAAATAGCAACAGTAGGGTATGAGCCAGAAATTTGGAGTACTTGGGAATAATATTGATATGCATAAAGAATAGGCAATCAGCATAAAGGAAGCTGGTTGCCTATTGATTTATAAGCAATTGTGTATTAAAATAGAACAAATGTTCTAAGCACATTACTTTACATTTTATAAAAATGATATACAATTAATTAGTAAAGTAATTAGCGTTAATAGGAATTCAGGAGGCATAAAGATTAAGAATACTTATATGCTACGGAGAAAAACAGGAGGCGCAGCAATTAATATTGTTACGTACAATATAGAAATACAGGAGGGGTATGGATGGAAAATGAGAACAAGGTGAAAGGTACCTATGATGTTACAGATTTAACATCCTTAGAAAAATTAGAACCTGTGCGTGTGAGGCCAGGTATGTATATTGGCTCTACAGGTTCCAAAGGGCTTCATCACTGCCTATGGGAAGTATTAGATAATTCAATAGATGAACTTTCAAATGGGTTTGGAAATAAAATAATAATAAGTTTAAATAAAGATAGAAGTGTTTCAGTAATTGATAATGGAAGAGGAATACCAACAGGCATTCACCCAGTAAAAAAGAAATCTGGAGTAGAAATGGTATTTACTGAACTACATACTGGAGGAAAATTCGATAATAAAAATTATAAAACCTCTGGCGGATTACATGGTGTAGGTGCAGCTGTAGTGAATTCACTATCGGAATGGCTTGAAGTAGAGGTATATCAAAATGGAGAGATTTATAAACAAAGATTTGAGTATGCTTATGATAGTAAGCTGAAAAAGAAAATGCCAGGTACACCTGTTACTCCATTAAAAGCAATAGGTAAAACTAAGGAAACCGGAACTAAGGTAACCTTCATGGCTGATAAAGAGGTATTTTCTACTACGGAATTTAAATTTGAGGTTATAGATGAAAGGCTTCAGGAACTGGCTTTTCAAAATAAAGGAATAACCTTGGTTCTAAAAGATGAGAGAAACCCAGAAACTATTATTAAAGAATACCATTCAGATAGAGGACTCTTAGATTTTATTGACTACTTAAATGAAAGTAAAAGTGTGCTTCACCAAGAACCAATTACTTTTGAGGGTGAAAGAGATATAAACGGAATTAGTATGTATGGCGAAGTATGTATGCAGTTTACTGATTCTACTAGTGAATATATTGCAAGTTATGTAAACAATATTCCTACAAGGGATGCAGGCACACATGAAAGTGGTTTTAAAACTGGAATGACTAGAGCATTTAAAGAATGGGCTAAAAAGCTTAATTTACTTAAAGAAAAGGATAAGGAATTTGAAGGTGATGACTTAAGAGAAGGATTAACAGCAATTGTTAGAATAAAAATAAGCAATCCTGTATTCGAAGGTCAAACTAAAAATAAACTAGGCAACAATGAAGCCTACACCATGATGAATGAATTATGCTATACAAGGTTTAGCGAATGGATAGAAGATAATAAAGAGACAGCCTCAATTTTTATTAATAATGCCATAGATGCAGCTCAAAGAAGAGAAAAAATAAAAAAAATAAATGAAGCTGAAAAGAAAAAAATAGGAAAAGGAACAGCGCCTCTTGCTGGTAAAATAGCTGTATGTACCTTAAAGGAAACCTCTCTTTGTGAATTTATAGTTGTAGAAGGTGATTCTGCTGGAGGAAGTGCTAAGCAAGCTAGAGACAGAAGATTTCAAACCATTATGCCTTCTAAAGGTAAAATTATGAATACAGAAAAACAAAAGCTTGAAAACGTACTTGGCAGTGAGGAATTAAAAATTTTTAATGCAGCTATAGGCACTGGAGTACTTGAAAATTATAGAGAGGAAGATTTAAAGTATGGTAAAATAATAATTATGTCAGATGCTGATGTAGATGGATATCACATAAGAACTTTATGGATGACTTATATATATAGGTATATGAAATCCTTAATAGCAAATGGACATTTATTTATTGCGCTGCCACCTCTTTACAAGGTATATAAAAATGATAAAAAAGGAGAGTTAATTCGATACGCCTATAGTGATGAGGAACTTGAAAAAGTTAAAAAGGAAGTAGGAAAAGGTGCACTGCTTCAAAGATATAAGGGTTTAGGAGAAATGAATGCAGATCAGCTTTGGGAAACCACACTTAACCCGGTAACAAGAACCCTTCAGCAGGTTACAATTGATGATGCAGCAAAGGCAGAAAAAATGGTGTCATTACTTATGGGTGATGTAGTTGAACCTCGAAAAAACTACATGTATAAGTATGCAGAATTTTAGAAGAAAGGTTGAATTACATGGCTAAGAAGAATGATATTCCAAAGGATAATAATATAATTAAAATCCCATTAGAAGAGGCTATGCCGGATAATTATCTTCCATATGCAGTTGAAGTAGCAAAGGATAGAGCTCTCCCAGATGTAAGGGACGGCCTTAAACCTGTACATAGAAGAATTTTATACGGAGCCTATAGCCTAAGAGCATATCCGGATAAACCTTATTTTAAATCAGCAAGAATAGTTGGAGATATTCTAGGTAAATATCACCCTCATGGTGATTCCTCTGTTTATGAGTCAATGGTCATATTGGCCCAGGATTTTTCAACCAGGATGCCTTTAATAGATGGACATGGTAACTGGGGAAGCCAGGATGGAGACAGCGCTGCTGCTATGCGTTATACAGAAGCTAGGCTTACTCCACTTGCTATGGAAATGCTAAAAGATATTGATAAAGATATTGTGGACATGGAAGATAATTATTCGAATACTGAATTAGAGCCTAAGGTTTTACCAGGAAGATATCCTAATCTGCTTGTAAATGGTGCCTTCGGTATAGCAGTTGGACTTGCAACAAACATACCACCGCATAATTTAAATGAAGTTATAGATGGTACATTAGCTTACATAGAAAATAATGAAATAACAACTAGTGAACTTTTAAAATTTATTAAAGGTCCTGATCTTCCAACCGGTGGCATTATTATAGGCAAAAACTCACTTAAATCTGCTTATGAAACTGGTGAGGGAAAGGTAACCTTAAGAGCAAAAACAAAGGTAGAAAAGCTGGAAAGCGGAAAGCTGGGAATAGTAATAACAGAATTCCCTTTTAGAAAATCAAAAGCTAGGCTGCTTCAAACCATATCTGAAATGACTGAAGACAAAAAGCATACGAAAGCATTAGAAGGAATAATTGATATAAGGGATGAATCAGATAGAAATGGTATCAGAGCAGTAATAGAACTGAAAAAGTCTGTAGATGCAGAGGCAGCGGAAAAGCTCCTTAAATATTTATTTAAAAAGACCGACCTGCAGAGCAATATTAGTTTTAACATGGTGGCCCTTGCTAATGGAAAGCCAGAAACCTTAGGACTTAAAGCAATTTTAATGCATTATGTAAATCATCAAAAGGAAGTTATAACAAGAAGAACTAAAAAGGAACTTCAGATAGCAGAAAAAAGATTTCACATTGTAGAAGGATTTATTAAGGCTATAGGAATTTTAGACGAAATTATAGCTTTAATAAGAGCATCAAAATCTAAGAGAGATGCTGAAACTAATTTAATGAAAACCTTTGGCTTTACTGAGCTTCAAGCAGAGGCAATTGTGGAACTTATGCTTTATAAGCTTACAGGACTTGAAATAATAACCTTTGAAAAGGAATATAAGGAATTAGAAAAACTAATAAAAGGCCTTAAAAGAATACTCGATAGTGAAAAAGAACTCTATAAGGTAATAAAGAAAGAACTACTTGAAATTAAAGAAAAATATAGCAATGATAGAAAGACAACTATTATAGAAGATGATGAAGAAGCTAAAATAGATGTAGAAGAACTAATTATTGTAGAAGATACTATAATTACCCTATCTAAAGATGGGTTTATAAAAAGAGTACCGCTTAAATCCTATAATCGATCAAACTTAGATGCAGCTGATATTGAATATAGAGAAGGGGATTCTATAAATCTTGTTTTTGAATCAAATACAACAGATGTAGTTATATTTTTTACAGATAAGGGAAATATGTATCAATTAAAGGGAAATAATGTTCCTGAATTTAAGTGGAAGGATAAGGGCATTAGATTAGATGAAATTATAAAAACAGTAGATCTTTCAAAAGAAAAATTATTAACAGCATATTCTCTGAATAATTTTTCTAATGAAAAGGAACTTATTTTTATAACCAATAAAGGAAATATTAAGAAAACTTCTTTGGATAAATTCACTACTAATTACTCAAAACTTCAGGCTATAAAACTTAAAGATTCTGAGTTTTTAATCAATATAAGTTTAGTGTCAAAAGACAGGCGAGAAGAGTTTATCGAAATTACTACTATGCAGGGACTAAATTTTACAATAATGGAGCCAAAACTTGAAAATCTTGATAGAAACCTTTCTGCATCAGCACTAATAAGCTTGCCAATCAATGATGAAATTAGTACAGTTAGGCTTTCAGCTGAAGGAGAATTTAAGGAGTTTTTTCTATCCATAAGCTCAGATGGTTTAATAAGAAGCAGTGCTAATAATCATATTATTAGCAAAAAGGATAAACATATATTTACAAATTCTCAGGAAAAAATGTTAATGTTCTTAAGTAATGGTAGTGTATTGAACCTTTCAAGTGCACTATTTGCTAATGTAGGTGAAGAGGGTATCAATTTAAATACATTATTTGGTGAGGCTTTAAATAAACAGACAAAGATCTTGAACATTTATAATTACGTAAATTCATTTGCTAGGCTAAGTGTTATTTTTATTAGTAAAAAAGGACTAGTTAAGAAAACTAAACTTGATGAATTTGTTGGAGATTATCAAATTACCCAAGGCTATAAATTTAAGTCTTCAGAGGATAGGCTAATAGCAATTGATTTTATTTCTGAAGTGGTTTCTGATGAAATTTTGATAGTAACCCAAAAGGCCTTTGCAATAAAAATAAGCAGTGAAGATATACCGTATATGGGAAAGCTAGCATCAGGGGTAATTGGAATAAGTCTTAAGGACGAAGATGAGGTAATATTCTCAACACATGGACAAATTATATTTAATAATTCAGATGAAATTGCAGTATCAAGTTTAAAAGATAAAGAAATAATGTTAGTCAGCAATAAAAAAAATAAGAAAAATGTAAAACTTAGCGAATTAAGAAGGCAAAACAGAGCTGGCAGGGGAGTAAGTCTTATGCTGGTAATATTTGATGAATTTGTAAAAGAAGTAAAACTAATGTAATAAAATAAATTGGAAAACGTATATAACAGGAGATTCTTAACGAAAATCAAACTAAATGTAAAATTTATATGAATAATTTGCTGATAATAAGGTTTTTTAATGAAAAAATGGCTAGATAAGGGTTTGTACATACTCTTTACCTACTATATAATTTAAGAATGTTAAAAAGTAAGCAGGAGATAAACTATGTTTTCAAAATTAAAAAAATTATTAATCGGTAAATCATTAACAACTGATCAATTAAAACACGAAAAATTTAGCGTACTTTGGGGCCTTCCAGTACTATCAAGTGATGCTATTTCCTCAGTAGCATATGCTGGCGAGGAAATTTTGTGGGTTCTTATACCTGTAATTGGAGTAATGTCATATAAATATATGTTTTATGCCGCATTGTGTATTGTATTTTTACTGTTCTTATTGGTTTTTTCATATAGACAGACAATAGACAATTATCCTTTAGGAGGAGGATCATACATTGTTTCTAAGGATAACCTTGGAACAATACCTTCCTTGACGGCTGCAGCTGCCTTATGTATTGACTATATTTTAACTGTG
This sequence comes from Candidatus Clostridium stratigraminis, assembly GCF_045310675.1. Lineage (NCBI taxonomy): Bacteria > Bacillati > Bacillota > Clostridia > Eubacteriales > Clostridiaceae > Clostridium > Candidatus Clostridium stratigraminis. Next base: position 186,766 of record NZ_JBJHZZ010000003.1, on the reverse strand, counting down.
GCAGTTAGTACTTGCGCGGGAACAGCAGCAATTACCTCTGCTTTGCCTTTCTTGCTAAATTATAAAGTAATAATTACCTTGATTATTATAACATTTCTTACAATAGGTAATTTAAGAGGATTGAGGGACTCTGCTAAGCTATTTGGAGTGCCAACCTATCTCTTTATGGTTACGGTAGCTGTACTTATTATTACTGGTGTTATTAGGCATTTTATTCTTAATTATAATCCAGCGCCCATAATACCTATTGAACCTGTTAATCCTTTAAATAGTATAACGTTAGTATTATTTCTTAGGGCATTTGCATCTGGTTGTACAGCGTTAACAGGGGTTGAGGCGGTAAGTGATGGAATTCCAAATTTCAAAGCACCAGCCCAAAAACATGCAAAAATAGTTCTTGGACTTTTGGCAGTAACAGTGTTATTTATTTTTGGAGGATTATCTTATCTTTCAACTATTTATCATGCTGTTCCAAGTGAAAAGTATACAGTAATTGCACAAATTGGATGGCAGGTATTTGGCAATAATAATATTATGTTTTATGCCCTGCAGGCAACAACGGCCTTGATTCTTATAATGGCTGCAAATACAGCATTTGCTGATTTTCCGCTTTTGCTGTCTTTTATATCTAGAGACGGCTTTGCACCAAAACAATTTACTAAAAGAGGAAATAGACTCAGCTTTTCAAACGGAATTATAATGCTTTATACAGCAGCAGCAATATTAATAATATTATTTAAAGGGGATACACATTTACTTATGCCTCTATATGCTGTAGGTGTATTTATTTCCTTTACATTATCTCAAACAGGTATGTTTACTAAATGGATAAAGGGTAAGCAGTCAGGTTGGAGACATAAGGCCTTTATTAATGGATTGGGTGCTTTAGTAACCTTTGTTACAGTTGTAATTATTGGTGTTACAAAGTTTGTTCATGGGGCTTGGCTAGTATTCATATTAATACCTACTTTTGTTATCGTAATGTTAAGAATCAGAAGGCATTATGGAAAGGTTGCAGAACAACTTAAGCTTCCATTAAATATTAGACCAAAGGATATTACTCCTTCTGAGGATAAACAGCACGTAGTTATTTTGGTAGATACTTTAAATAGATCCTTTTTAAAAGCCCTTAATTATGCAAAAACTATATCAAGCAATATAGTTGCCTTTCATGTTTCTGTTGATACTGATGCAACTGAGAAGCTAAAGAAAAAGTGGGAGGACTACAATGTAGGTGTGCCACTAGTTATTAAGCGTTCACCTTATAGAGATATCTATGAGCCATTAGTAAACTTTATTGATTCTGAGGAACATGATTCTAAACCTGGCGATATAGTTACCGTTGTACTTACACAATTTGTAATTACTAAATGGTGGCATAATGTGCTTCATAATCAAACATCTTTATTTATAAAGAATATGCTTTATAAAAAGAGAAATATAGTTGTAGTTACAGTGCCTTATATTATTGAAGAATAAATTAAATTCCTAGAAGCCTTTCTAGGAATTTTTTGCAAGTAAAAACATTCTCCATAGATTTTTCATTAGGAGAAATAAGAGGGGTTGATTTAGATGGATAAAAGAATATTGAGTAATGGAATAAAAGTAATTTATGAATATAAACCTTCGAATATAAGTTCCTTCTGCATTGGTTTTGAAGCAGGGGCTAATATGGAAACTGATTATAACTTAGGAACCGCCCATGCAGTTGAACATATGCTATTTAAGGGTACTAATTCCTTAAATGAACTGGAAATAAATAAGCTTAGTGATGAAATTTTTGGGTTTAACAATGCCATGACTAATTACCCTTACTGTATCTACTATGGAACAACCTTAAGTTATGACTTTCACAGAGGCTTTAAACTTTATTCAGATATTATATTAAATCCAGCTTTTAGAACAGAGGGTTTTAAAGAGGAAATGTCAATAATTAATGAGGAACTTAAAGACTGGAAGGATGATTTAGTACAATATTGTGAGGATGAACTTTTTTATAATTCATTTTCACATAGAAGGTTAAAAGAACTTATTATTGGAAATGAAGAAAGCTTAAAAAGAATTTCTTTAGAAGAAATAAAACGTTTTTATGATGTATATTATAGGCCTAGTAACTGCGTTATTTCAGTCATATCCTCCTTGAAATTTGAGGAGATACTAAATTTGATAGAAGATTTATATGGAAAGTGGGATAAAGAATATATTAGTAAAAATATAAAGCTTTATGAAAGAAATAAAAGTGGAGTTTACTTAAAGCATAAAGATGGAATTAATGGAGCTAAGATAAAATATATATATACTATTCATGATCTTAATGAAAATGAAGTCAATGCTCTTAAGGTATTTAATTGTATATTTGGAGAAGGAACTAGCTGCTTGTTATTTGATTTAATTAGAACTAAGAATGGACTTGTTTATGATATTGGAAGTAGGATTAATAATGAAAATGGTATAAAAATATTTAATATAGATTTATCCACATCAGAAAAAAATATAGATATAGTGTTACAACTAATAAATGAATTATTAGAAAAGGTAAAAAGCAGTACTAATTCCTTTACAGAGGAGCTTATTAAGAAAAGTATTAAATCCCTAAGGCTTAAAAGAGAATTAAAACTAGAAAAGTCTATTGAACGTTGTAAATCCCTAGCTGTAAACGAAATAATGTATGGTTCTCAAGGAACATTTTATGAGGAACTTGATGATTTTGATGATATTATCGAGGTAGACATTGTCAATGTAATCAGAAGGGTGCTAGACAAACCATCCATACAAATAATAAAGTCATAAATTAATAGTAATCACGTATATCAAAATCAAAACTGCTTCTTTTTCCAAAAAATAATTAAAAATAATTGACAAAGGTTAATAGAAATTGATAAAATATTAACATAAAAAACATTAAGAAGTACTGCAATATATTTCTTTGGAATTTAACCTAACAGAGAAGAGTTATCTAATCTGAAAGGAAGAATGCTTTTATATAGCCCATTATATCCTACAAGGGCTATGTTTGATGACTTAAGCTTTTCTTTCTAAGAAAGCTTTTTTTATTTTGAGGTTAAGTTCTAAGAAATAATATTGAACTTGAATAAGTCATAACTATTATTTCTACGGAGGAGATTTAGTTTATGAAGTCAATTATAGACAAACTCTATGAAAACAACAGTTTAGAAAGTGAAGAGCTTTTATATTTATTAAATAATTTAGATGAGGAAAATAAAATATATTTATTACAAAAATCTCATGAAACAAGGATGAAATATTATGGCAATAAGGTTTTCATGAGAGGGTTAATTGAATTCACCAATTATTGCAAAAGAAACTGCCTATATTGCGGCATTAGAGCCTTAAATAAAAATACAGACAGATATAGATTAACTACTGAGGAAATACTTTCTGCCTGTGAATCCGGCTACAGCCTTGGCTATAGAACCTTTGTACTTCAAGGTGGGGAAGATGATTACTTTACAGATAATAAAATTGTTAAACTTATAACGGAGATTAAGGAAAGACATTCTGACTGTGCTGTAACGCTTTCAATAGGAGAGAAAAACTATTATTCCTATAAAAAATATTACGAAGCTGGCGCAGACAGATATTTAATGAGACATGAAACAGCTTCGAAGGCTTTATATGAAAGATTACATCCTAGTACTAGCTTTGATAATAGAATTAATTGTTTGTGGGATTTAAAAGAAATAGGCTATCAAGTAGGTTCTGGCTTTATGGTAGGTTTACCAAACCAAAACAATGAGGATCTTGTTAAAGACTTACTATTTCTAAAAAAATTAAATCCAGAAATGGTTGGAATAGGCCCTTTTATTCCGCATAAGGACACTCCGCTATCAAAAGAAAAAGGGGGGACTCTTGATCAGACAATATTGATGGTAGCCTTAACAAGGCTGCTATTACCAGCTGCATTAATTCCGGCTACCACTGCACTGGGTACTATTAATCCTAAGGGCAGGGAGGAAGGTATAAAAGCAGGTGCTAATGTAGTTATGCCTAATTTATCACCAACCTCTGTAAGAAAAAAATATTCCCTATATGATGGTAAGATTTGTACAGGGGATGAAGCAGCTGAATGCAGAATGTGTATTGAAGGAAGAATAAAAAGTGCAGGCTTTGAATTAGATATGGGCAGAGGGGACAATATTAATTGGATAAGAAAATAAATATATGATTAGTAGAAATTAATCTTTGCTTTTGCAGAAAAAAACTATTAAAGGAGATAGCCATGAACGAAACGCCAAATGCAAATAGAAAGCACATTGCTATATTTGGAAAAACAAATTCCGGCAAATCCTCACTATTAAATTCAATAATTGGTCAGGAGATTTCCCTAGTTTCTTCAGTGAAGGGAACTACAACGGACCCGGTAAATAAAGCTATGGAGCTGATCCCCTATGGACCTGTTGTTTTTATTGACACAGCAGGGCTAAATGATGCAACGGAGCTTGGGGAACTAAGAACAAAAAGGACTTTAAAGGTACTGCAGCAGACTGATTTCGCCATTTATGTTATAGAAGCCGAGGATATAGATGAAATTTCTTATACTAATTTTATTAAGCAATTTAAAAAATATAATATACCTTACATGCTTGTTATAAACAAAATAGATTTAATAGCTGAAAAAGACTTATTTAAAATAAAAGAAAAGTTTAAAGATGGGATGTTTGTATCTGCTAAGGATAATAAAAATATCCTTACATTAAAAGAAGAACTAATAAAAAGGCTTAGTGAAGGTGAAGTAGAAGAAACTATTATTGGAGATGTAGTCCCTTATAATGGAAAAGTTGTAATGGTGGTTCCTGTGGATTCTGAAGCTCCCAAAGGAAGAATAATTCTGCCTCAGGTTCAGCTTATAAGAGATTGCCTAGATCATGGTATTAAAAGCTATGTAGTTAGAGATATTGAGCTGAAGGATGCACTTTTGGATTTAAAGGATATTGACGTTGTTGTAACTGATTCGCAAGCCTTTAAAAAGGTCAATGAAATTGTTCCTAGAGATATTAAGCTGACTAGTTTTTCAATACTTTTTGCCCGATATAAAGGAGATTTAGATGCCTTCACACAAGGTACTTCAAAGATAAAAGAGTTAAATGAGAGTTCTAAAATACTAATTTCAGAAAGCTGTACCCATAATCATTCCCATGAGGATATTGGCAGAGTTAAAATACCAAAGCTATTAAATAAATTCACTGGAAAACAGCTTAATTATGAATTTAGAATGGGTCAAGATTTTCCTGAGAATCTAGAAGATTATGACCTTATAATTCACTGCGGCTCATGTATGCTTAATAAGAAAATAATGCAGACTCGTGTTGATTTGTGCCAAGAAAAAAATGTTAGTATAACAAATTATGGTGTAATCTTGGCTTATTTAAATGGTATTCTTCCAAGATCAACTGAAATCTTTAAAGAAAAGTAAAATCATGTGACTGTTTCGGAATATTAAATTGAATTACTTAAATATTTTGAAACAGTCTTTTTATATACATATATTATCTGGGAAATATTAGGATATTAACTTGTATTTATTATGTAAAATTAATTATGCTATAATGAATTGGTGAGGTGGGAATTTTGAAGGAGAAATGGCTATTAAGACAAACAAAAGCACCAATTATTGATATTTCAAAAACAGCAGGTATAGATGTAAATATAGCAGCAATACTTGCAAACAGAGGAATTAAAACTGAAAAAGATGTGATTAAGTTTATAAATGCATCACTTGATGATTTATACGACCCCTTTCTTATGAAAGATATGGACAAGGGTATTGAAATCATCATTGAAGCAATCAGAAATGAAAATAATATAGTTGTATATGGGGATTATGATGTAGATGGAGTTACAAGTACTGTAATTTTGTATAAGGCTTTATTAAAATGTAATGCAAAGGTACGTTATTATGTTCCCCATAGAGAAAATGAAGGTTATGGAATTAATAATGAAAGAATTAAAAGTTTAAAGGAAGAAGGAGCAGAAGTAATTATAACTTGTGATAATGGAATATCAGCCATAGAGCAAATAGCTTTAGCAAAACAATTAGGTCTAAAGGTTGTAATAACAGATCATCACGAGGTTACTTTCGTGCAGGATAAGGATGGAAATAGGGAATATATCATACCTGAGGCAGATGCAGTTATAAATCCAAAGCAGAAGGATTGTAGTTATCCCTTTAAACTTCTGTGTGGTGCAGGAATAGCATTAAAGTTTTCCACTGCATTATTTTACAAAATGAATATTAATTTAAGTAAATTAACTGAGTTAATTGAAATCGCAGGTATTGGTACTATATGTGATGTGGTAGATTTAGTAGATGAAAATAGAATAATAGCAAAAAATGCCTTAATAAGTCTAAACTCAACAAAAAATATTGGACTAGATGCATTAATGGAGGTTTTAGGTATAAAGGACAGAAAATTAAATGCTGGAACCATTGGTTTTCAAATTGGTCCATGCATTAATGCTACAGGTAGGCTGGAGACTGCGGCCTTATCTGTAGAATTACTGCTTAGTGAGGATATGGAAAAAGCAAAAGAACTTGCTATTAAGCTAAGTGATTTAAATAAGAAGAGACAAAGCATGACAACTAAAAATGTTGAAGAAATAATAGAACAAATTGAAAGTACTAATATAAAAAATGATAAGGTTATAGTTATTTACAAAGAAGATGTGCACGAAAGTATTGCTGGAATTGTAGCTGGTAAAATTAAAGAAAAATATAATGTTCCTACAATAGTAATAACCTCCGGTAAAGAAATGCCAAAGGGGTCTGGAAGATCAATTGAGGGGTACAATCTTTTTGAAGAACTCTTAAAATGTAAAGATTTAATAGAAAAATTTGGCGGGCATCCAATGGCAGCAGGTTTATCTATAAAGAAAGAAAATATTGAATTACTTAGGAATGAATTAAATAAGAATTGTAAATTAAATGATGAAGATATAATGCCAAAGCTTAGAATTGATAAGAGAATACCTGTAAATAAACTTTCTGAAAATTTTATTTACAATTTAGAAAAGTTAGAACCCTTTGGCAAAGGAAATGAAACACCAGTCTTTGCAGAAAAGAACGTAATTGCAGATAAAATATTTATTGTAGGCAAGGAAAGCAATGTTCTTAAATTAAGTCTCAAAATAGATAATACAAATTTTAAAATGGATGGAATATGTTTTGGCAAAATAGATGAGTTTAGGGATCTTCTGAAATCCTATTACGGGGAATCCTATTTAGATATTTTAGAAAATTATAATTATAATAATGAGAAGCTTAAATTTGATTTAATCTATTATCCAAACTTAAATAGCTTTAATGGTGTACAAACTATTCAAATTAAAATTATTGCTTTTAGATTGGCATAAAATTTAGTTAAATTTCCTCACTTCTGCACATAATATTATTTGAGGTGATGAAAATGAATGATGAAGCTAGAAAACATATGGATAGAGCATTATTAAGTTTAAAAGATGTTAGACAGTGTCTATCTATAGCATCAGGAAATGCAGAAAATGGAACCATAAAAGAAAAAATAGAAAGAGAGATTGGTCATATAGATAACTGCCTTCAAGATTTTGAAGGAATTGTATCAGGACTATCTCAAAAGTAATAAAAAGGAGAGTTTTCTCCTTTTTATTTATTTTAATATGCAAATTTATCTCAAATGTAAAAATCGCAATATGAAAAATAGCTAAAGATATAAAATATTTTATTAAAGCTATTACTGCAGCAACGTCTATTAATTTAAAAAACAAGTAGGGAAATTCCTACTTGTCTTTAAGTATATTATAGATTCTTTTCGTAAGCTTCAACCATTCTTTTAACCATTTGGCCGCCTACTGACCCATTTTCTCTTGAAGTAAGGTCTCCGTTGTAGCCTTCATTTAATGTAACCCCAACTTCTCTAGCAGCTTCCATCTTAAACCTATCAAGCCCAGCCTTTGCCTGTGGAACTAATGCTTTATTTCTTGCCATTTATATTCACCTCCTTATATCTTTGTAATAATAGCTTATCCAAAGCGGTATAGAATATTATAGAGTTTTGTAGGAAGTGAAGGAAAAATATAGATTATCTTTTATAAGATTATAAAGAATATTTTAGCAATTTTCTATCTTATCTTGATTATTAAGGATTTTATAAATATAAAAAAAGAAGAAGGCTTACAAGTAAGCCTTCCTATAATAAACTATCGAGTTAATCCTTTTTCATAAGCTTCAACCATTTTCTTAACCATTTGTCCGCCTACTGAGCCATTTTCTCTTGAAGTTAGATCACCATTATAACCATCAGTCAATGGAACCCCAACTTCTTTAGCAGCTTCCATCTTAAATCTATCAAGTCCTGCCTTAGCCTCTGGAACTAATGCTTTATTTCTTGCCATAATGTATGACCTCCTTATTTGTTTTATGTTATTATATTGTCCAATAAGGTTATAATTATATTAGTAGATTAGAGGTGTAAAAGTTAAGTTTATATATCAATGTTAACTTTTCACAATTATTTTTTAATAATTATATTCAAAAATATACCTCATGTATATTATAATATTAGCTGAATTAATTAATTCATTATAGGAGATGGTATTTTGAGTAGCAAAAGGATAATTATGACAGGTGGAGGTTCTGCAGGGCATGTAACTCCAAACCTTGCTCTTATCCCAAAACTAAAAGAGTTAGGATATGAAGTGCAATATATAGGAACAAAAGAAGGGATTGAAAGAAGGATAATTGAAGAAAACAATATAGAGTATCATTCCATTTCCAGTGGGAAGTTAAGAAGATATTTTGATATAAAGAATTTTACAGATCCATTTAAAGTAATTAAGGGAATTTTTGAGGCCTATGATATTATAAAAAGACAAAAACCAAATATTATATTTTCAAAAGGTGGTTTTGTGGCAGTACCAGTTGTGCTAGGAGCTTATTTAAATAAAATTCCTGTAATAGCCCATGAATCTGATATTACCCCTGGACTTGCCAATAAGCTTTCTGCTCCATATTGTACTAAAATTTGTGTAACCTTTCCGGAGTCTGTTAATAAAATAGGTAAAAAGAAGGTTGTACTTACAGGAACTCCAATAAGAAAGGAATTATTAGAAGGAAGCAGAATAAAAGGACTAAAACTATGTAATTTTAGCAATGAAAAGCCTATTTTGTTCATAATGGGTGGAAGTCTTGGTTCTAAAAACATAAATGATTTAATAAGAAGAAATCTAAACGATTTATTATTATCATTTAATATTTTGCATATTTGCGGAAAAGGTAATATAGATAATAATTATAAAGCTATAGAAAATTATAGGCAATTTGAATATGTAAATGAGGATTTACCTCATTTAATGGCTGCATCGGATATTATCGTTTCTAGGGCAGGCGCTAATTCTATATTTGAATTTCTAGCTATAAAAAAACCAAATTTATTAATACCTCTATCATCTAAGTCTAGTAGAGGAGATCAAATTCTTAATGCTGAATCTTTTGAAAAAAATGGCTTTAGCTTAGTAATTAAAGAAGAAAATTTAAAAGATGAATTATTTATTAAAAAAATATATGAGCTTAATAGTAACAAAAATAAATACATTAATAATATGTCCCAAAGTAATTTATCAAATGCAGTGGACTTGATTGTTAAGGTTATAGATACAGCAAGCTTATAAGCATTTTGGTAACTATTCTCTAACAAACCAATAGAATTAAAAATAATTAACGTAAAATCTTACAGAATAAATAGAGAGGTGAGAAACTATGAAAAAATTTTACATCTTTCTATTTACGTTTGGTATTTTAATTTGCACAAAAACCGCTATTCATGCACAGAATATTACTTATACTGTTCAGCCAGGTGATAGTATGTGGAAAATTGCAGTTAAGTTTGAAATTGGAGTGTCTGAAATAATTGATGCTAACAAAGGTATTACCAACCCAAATCTAATATACCCAGGTCAAAAGATAAGTGTACCTAATATAACTGATATTAAGGCTCTAGAAAATGAGGTTATTAGATTAGTAAATATAGAGAGGAGTAAATATGGTCTAGGGCATCTAACAGCAGATTGGCAATTGTCAAGGGTTGCTAGATATAAATCGGCAGATATGAGGGATAATAAATATTTTTCACATTATTCCCCAACCTATGGAGATCCTTTTAAAATGATGCACGATTTTGGAATAAGCTTCTATGCTGCCGGTGAAAATATAGCAATGGGTCAGCCTACTCCTCAGGCAGTAATGAATGCATGGATGAATTCCACTGGCCATAGAGCAAATATATTAAACCCACAATTTAACGAAATAGGTGTTGGAGTAGCTAAAACTTCTAGTGGAGTAATATATTGGACTCAGGAATTTATAAGAAGATAATATTAATAAATTAATACAGACAAACAAAAAAAGTTAATACAGGTAAAAATAATTTATTAAAGGACTCTCTGTATCTGTTAGAGAGTCCTTTAGTTTACTAAGAAAATTAATAGAAATTAAAAGACGCAAAAATAGAAACAATTCATGTTGAATTATTGAAATAAAAGTATATAATAAAGATGTGAGTAATTTATTTTGTCACCTTTCAAAAATTTACATAGAAAGAAGGTATTTTAATGAAAAAAATGAAGACTATGGATGGAAACACTGCTGCAGCTCATATTTCCTATGCATTTACTGATGTAGCAGCTATTTATCCAATTACTCCATCATCTCCAATGGCTGAACATGTTGATGAATGGGCAGCACAAGGAAGAAAGAATATTTTTGGACAAACTGTAAAGATTATGGAGATGCAATCTGAGGCAGGAGCAGCTGGTGCTGTTCATGGTTCCTTACAAGCAGGTGCCTTAACAACTACATATACTGCATCACAAGGTCTATTACTTATGATACCAAATATGTACAAGATGGCTGGTGAACTTTTACCTGGAGTTTTACACGTTTCAGCAAGAGCTTTAGCCGCTAATTCACTTAATATATTTGGAGATCATCAAGACGTTATGGCTGCAAGACAAACTGGCTTTGCTCTACTTGCAGAAAGTTCAGTACAACAAGTTATGGATTTATCAGCAGTAGCTCATTTATCAGCTATAAAAGGAAGAGTGCCATTCGTAAACTTCTTTGATGGTTTTAGAACCTCTCATGAAGTACAAAAAATTGAAATGCTTGAGTATGATGATTTAAAAGGTTTAGTTGATATGGATGCTGTAAATGCATTTAGAAGAAGAGCATTAAATCCAGATCATCCAGTAACTCGTGGTACTGCTCAAAACCCAGATATTTACTTCCAGGAAAGAGAAGTTTCAAACAAGTTTTATGAAGAACTTCCAGAAATAGTAGAAAGCTATATGGCAGAAATGACAAAGCTTACAGGAAGAGAATATCACCTATTTAACTATTATGGAGCACCAGATGCTGAAAGAATGATAATAGCAATGGGTTCTGTTTGCGATACTATTGAAGAAACAATTGATTACTTAATAGCTAAAGGAGAAAAAGTAGGTTTATTAAATGTTCATTTATATAGACCATTCTCATTAGAGCATTTCTTCAAATATATACCAAGCACAGTTAAGAGTATTGCTGTTCTTGATAGAACTAAGGAACCAGGTTCAATAGGAGAACCATTATACCTAGATGTTAAAAACGCATATTATGGAAAAGAGTTCCAGCCAGTAATAGTTGGAGGCAGATATGGTTTAGGTTCAAAGGATCCTGTTCCTTCACAAATACTTCCTGTATTTGAAAACTTAAAATTAGCTGCTCCAAAGGATAGATTTACAATTGGTATAATTGATGATGTAACTAACACTTCTTTACCAGTTGCTGAAGACATCGATACAACTCCAGCAGGGACAAAGGCTTGTAAATTCTGGGGCCTTGGATCAGACGGTACTGTCGGAGCTAACAAGAGTGCTATTAAGATCATTGGAGACCATACTGACATGTATGCACAAGGATACTTTGCATATGACTCAAAGAAATCAGGCGGTATAACAGTATCACACTTAAGATTTGGTAAGACACCAATCAAGTCCCCATACTTAATAAACAAAGCTGATTTCGTTGCTTGTCATAATCAATCCTATGTGTTTAAATATAACGTTTTAGAAGGACTTAAAAAAGGCGGTAAATTCTTATTAAATACTATCTGGACCCCAGAAGAAATAGAAGAGCATTTACCTGCTTCCTATAAGAAGTTCATAGCTGAAAACAACATTGAATTCTATACACTAAATGCTGTTAAGATAGCACAAGAAATAGGTCTTGGCGGAAGAATTAACATGATAATGCAATCAGCTTTCTTTAAAATTGCTAATGTAATTCCAGTAGATGATGCTATAAAATATTTAAAAGATGCTGTTGTAACTTCCTATGGTAAGAAAGGACAAAAAGTTGTTGATATGAACAACGCTGCTATTGATAAGGGCGCTCTATCAATCGTTAAAATAGATGTTCCTGCTTCCTGGGCTGAGGCGCAAGAAGAAGCAGCTGCAACTGCTAAAGTTCCTGAATTTATAAGCAAAATTGTAAATCCAATGAATAGACAAGATGGAGACAAGCTTCCTGTAAGTGCTTTCATAGGAATGGAAGATGGTACTTTCCCAATGGGTACTGCTGCTTATGAAAAGAGAGGAATTGCTATTAGCGTTCCAGAATGGCAAATTGACAATTGTATTCAATGTAATCAATGTGCCTTTGTATGTCCTCATGCTGCAATAAGGCCAGTACTTGTTAATGATGAAGAAATGGCAGCAGCACCAGCTGAATTTAATGCAAAAGATGCAACTGGAGCAAAGGGACTTAAATTCAATATATCTGTATCACCACTTGATTGTACAGGCTGTGGAAACTGTGCTGATATATGCCCAGCAAAAGAGAAGGCTCTTATTATGAAGCCGCTAGACACTCAATTAGATAAAGTAGAAGCATGGGATTTTGCTATGGGAGTATCACCTAAGAAAAACCCAATGAATAAGTTAACTGTAAAAGGCAGTCAATTCGAACAGCCATTACTTGAATTCTCAGGAGCTTGTGCTGGATGCTTAGAAACAGGTTATGCTAGACTTGTAACTCAATTATTTGGTGACAGAATGATGATAGCTAATGCTACTGGATGTTCATCAATTTGGGGAGCATCAGCACCTGCAACTCCATATACTAAGAACCATTTAGGACATGGTCCTGCATGGGCAAATTCACTATTTGAAGATAATGCTGAGTTTGGTCTTGGAATGTATCTTGGTGTAAAACAAGTAAGAGACAGATTGGCTAATACAGCAGCTGAAGCAATTAAAGGAAGCATTAGTGCAGAACTTAAGGCAGCTTTAGAAGACTTTATAGCAAATCTTGAAAATGGAGAAGGAACAAGAGAAAGAGCTGATAAATTAACTGCTTTACTTGAAGCTGAAAAAGGCGATTGTTCATTATTAAATGATTTATATGAGAATAAAGACTTCTTTATTAAGAGATCAAACTGGATCTTTGGTGGAGACGGTTGGGCTTACGATATTGGATACGGCGGATTAGACCACGTCCTAGCATCAGGAGAAGATGTAAATGTATTTGTATTTGATACAGAAGTTTACTCCAATACTGGGGGACAATCTTCAAAGGCTACTCCAACAGCTGCTATAGCTAAATTCGCTGCAAGCGGAAAGAACACTAAGAAGAAAGATCTTGGAATGATGGCTATGAGCTATGGTTATGTTTATGTTGCACAAGTTTCCATGGGTGCTGACAAGAACCAAACCTTAAAAGCTATTGCTGAAGCTGAAGCTTACAAAGGACCATCCTTAATTATCGGATATTCACCATGTATTAACCATGGATTAAGAAATGGTATGGGTAAGAGCCAAGCTGAAGGTAAGATGGCTGTTGATTGTGGATACTGGGCTAATTACAGATTCAACCCAAGTCTAAAAGAACAAGGCAAGAATCCATTTAGCTTAGATTCAAAGGAACCAACTGGAGACTTCAGAGAATTCTTAATGGGTGAAGTAAGATACTCTTCACTAGCTAAACAATTCCCAGAAGCTGCAGATGCATTATTTGAAAAGACTCAAAGAGATGCTATAGAAAGACTTGAAGGCTATAAGAGACTTGCTAGCTACTAAAAATCTTACTTAGGACGTTTTTCTTAAGGGTTAATAATTAAAAAGCCTTGAAATAGCAGTAATGTGCTATTTCAAGGCTCTTTTGATTTATACAGCACAAGGCTAAAGTATCATTTTTATTAGAAATTTTATAATGAGCCAAAAGATACGTCACTATGCCACATTAGAAAAAAATTATAAAAAACTCTTTTAAAAAAGTTAAATAACGGTTACAATGTTATTATAATGTCTAAAGGAGGTATTAGTTATGGAAGAAAATAAATTACACAACTGTGGTTGTGAAGACGATACATGTGGCTGCGGCGAACATGAGCATGAAGAAGGTGGCTGCTGCTGCGGTCATGATCACGATCATGAACCAATGATTGTTGATTTAGAAGATGAAAATGGAAACGTAGTTTCCTGTGAAGTTGTAGATGGCTTTACTTATAAGGAACAGGACTATATATTAGTTCAGAATCCTGATGATGGTTCAGTATATCTATTTAAAGTTGTAGGGGAAGAAGGAGAACTTGTAGTTCCAGAGGATGCGGAATTCGAAGAAGTTTCCAAGTATTATGAAGAATCCCTACAGGATGAGGAATAAAATCAAAGACCGCTTATGCGGTCTTTATTTTTATAAAAGGGACAAGAAATGAAAATTTAGAATTAATATTGCATGAGGATAGGTAATAATCCTAAATGGACTTTTATAGATAAACTGGTGAATGGGAATCGGGTAGTACTGCTTGCCTAGTAAAAAGGAATTCAGGAGGGTATATGGAGAAACTAGCTATTTTTGATGTGGACTTTACCTTAACTAAAAGAGAAACGCTAATTGAATTTTATAAATTTATGCTAAAAAGTAACCCAAAACTTATAATATTTATGCCTAAGATTATTTTAACGGGAATATTGTACGCCTTAAAGGTTATACCCTTAAAAAGAACAAAGGAGTGCTTTGTTTCATTTATAGATGGCATAAAGGAAGAGGATATGAAGTTTTCGGTAAAGGACTTTTATGAGAAGAGATTAAGCAAGATTTTATATAAAGATGCAATTGATACAATAAAGAAACTTAAAGCTGAAGGCTGCAGAATATATCTAATATCCGCTTCAGCAGAGTTTTACTTAAATGAACTTTATAATATTAAGGAAGTGGATAAGGTTATTGGCACAAGATTTTTAAGTGAAAAAGGTATACATAAAGCTAAAATTAGCGGAGAAAATAATAAAGGTGAGGAAAAGGTTAGAAGGCTTATGGAGGAAATTAAAAAGGATAATATAGAAGTTGATTTTAAAAACTCTTATATGTTTTCAGATTCTCTTTCGGATTTACCCTTATTTAATTTAGTAGGCAATCCCTATTTAATAAACTATAGAAAAAATCAGAATAAAATAAAGGTATTGAAATGGAAATAAAATAAATTGGTCCTTAAATTTCATATATCTATCAAATTAGAGCATCTGTAAAAATTAATAAGAGGCATAGTAATGGTTAATCATTACGTACCCATTAAATAATAGGAGGCATAATACTTGAATAATCATTATGTACCTCGGAAATTAGAAGGAGGGGTTAATATGAGCGAATGTTATGGTGCTTATTTTATTAAAAATGAAGAGGTTTTAAGCAAAGAAGAATTTAATGACAAAAATATTAATAAAGGGGTATCTCTTTATGAGGTTATTAGAGTAATTGATAAAGTACCTCTATTCTTAGATAGACATTTAGAAAGACTTAATAATTCAGCTGCATTAATAAATAAAAAAATCTGGATAAATAAAGCTGAACTTAAAAGTAAACTCTATAAGCTAATAAAAATTAATAATTATAGTGAAGGAAATATTAAAATCATTTTTAATAACTTGGGTAATGATTTAGTAGAGAAAGATAATTTTTATGCTTTTTTTATTGAAAGTCATTACCCAAAAGAAGAAGATTATAAACATGGAGTGGATACAGTTTTCTGCTTTATGGAAAGAAGCAATCCTAATGCTAAGATTATTAATAAGGAGCTAAGAGAATATTCTAATAAGCTTATAAAGGAGAATAATGTATATGAAGCGATTCTTGTTGATAAGCAAGGAGATATTACTGAAGGAAGCAGATCCAATATATTCATGGTTAAGGGTGATAGGTTAATAACTGCGCCTTTAGAAGATGTTCTTCCAGGTATAACAAGAACAATAATTATTGAACTATGTAAAGCCGAAGGAATAAGATTCTCAGAGAAAAAGGTTAATTATAATGATGTAAAGGAATTAGATGCAGCATTTATCAGTGGAACTTCTCCAAAGATTCTACCAATTGACAAAATTAATGACGTTAAATTATCTTCTTCAACAAATTACATTGTACAAAATATTATGAGCGCTTATAATATAAGTATCAATAATTATATAAATAATAACAAACAAGCCTAAACTTGTTAAGTTTTCTCTGAAATTGACGAAAAATAATTATTGTGCAAATTATTGTTAGGGGTGGGGATAGGTGCAAGATGCAGATCTTTTAAAAAAGGACAAGCCTATTGAAGTTGCCAGGAGTTTAAAAATTAATACTAATAACAATAAAATAGAGGCGTACATAACAATTGAATATTTCCTAGATAGTGAAGGCAAAAAAGCTCCTAAATATACTTCTAGTGAAATAAGAGAAGCTTTAGTAGGTTTTGGAATAACAACTGGCATTATAGAAGAAAATTTATTAAAGTGTACCCTAGAAGAAGGAGTTAGAAGACTTCTTATAGCTAAAGGCGAGACAGCAATTGAAGGGCAGGATGAAAGTATACAAATCAAATTTGATGTGGACAGTGACATAGTAAAATTAAGGGAAGATATCAATGGCAAAGTAGATTTCAAAAATATTGGTGCCGTAAATGCAGTACTTAAGGGCGATGTTATTGCTGTTAAAATTGATAGCATAGAAGGTATTCCGGGTAAAGATGTTTTTGGTGAAGTTATAAAGCCAAAAGGTGTTAAAAAGGTCAAGTTTAGAGCAGGACAAGGCGCTGAACTAAAAGATGATAATACTATTATTGCATTAATTGACGGAAAACCCTGCATGAAGAGCAATACTTTTAGTGTCTTTAGTGTTCACGAATTAAATACTGATGTAGATATAAGTACTGGAAATATTAGCTTTTTAGGGGACATAAAAATTAATGGAAGTGTTAGGGAAGGGATGAAAGTTATTTCTGGCAATTCCATTAATATATCTCAAAACGTGGAAAGTGCGGTAGTCAGCGGAAAAGGTGACATATTTATAAATGGTAATATTATAAGCTCCACTATTGTTGGAGGTGGAGAAGATAATGAAAAAGTTAGGGCAATTGAGCAATTTGATGTCCTTTATAAGCTTTTAAACGAAATGGTTATAGCTATTGAAGAAATAAAGAAATTCAATTTGCTTGGTTATAATACCTCTGATGGACAAATTATTAAGGTGTTAATTGATAGTAAATTCAGGGCTATGCCTTCAGCCTGCATGGGTGTAATTGCTAAATCTATAATGGTAAGAAATCATGAAAATGTAAAGTTCGAAATGCTTGTAAGGTTAATTAAAGAAAAACTTATTGGACTAAATCCAATTAAAATTAAGCACTATAGCGAAGTATTGGAGATTGTTGAAATCTTAAAAAGCCTTTTGGATGATCTAAAAATGGAAAAATCTATACCAGTAAATGTTAAACTTAATTATTGTCAGGACTCCACTATTATAAGTACTGGAGATATTATATTCTCAGGTAAGGGAGCATATATTTCTTCTATTACTTCTCAAGGCAGTATTTATTTCCTTCAGGATAAAAGTATTGTAAGAGGCGGTAACATAAAAGCTGAAAATGAAATTATATGTAAAGTTGTTGGAAGCCTTGGTGGAGTTACTACAAAACTTATGGTATCTGAAAAAGGACATATAGAAATATCTGTAGCATATGTAAATACTATGATTTATATAGGAAATAGGGAATTTACACTAGATTATCCTTGTAAGGATGTTCATGCGTACATTAATGATAGTCAAGAATTAATAGTGGATAGATTTAGATTATAGGAGGTTTTTTATGGAGAATAGTCAAATTAAGATTGTTATTTTTAGTATTAACGATGAGAACTATGCTGCTGATATAATGGAGGTAGAGAGAATATTGGGGTATGAAGAACCAACAAAACTTCCAGATGCACCAGAGTTTGTTGAAGGTGTTATTAACCATGAAGGCAGCATATTACCTGTAATATCACTAGCAAAAAAATTCAATCTCCCTTTTTCTGCAATAAAGGAAGACTCGAAGATTATTGTTGCTAAACAAGCAAGTAACAAAATAGGAATTATTGTTGACCTTGTTTCTGAAGTAAGGGATGTGAATTCAAAAACAATTGAAACACCTCCAGATATAGCAGCTGGTATATCAAAGAGATACATGAAAGGTCTTATTAAAATAGACAAAAAAATAATCATTTTCTTAAACTTAGGAACTGTTTTGACAGAGGAAGAAAAGAAACTAATTTAATGGAGTAAATATGGAGATTAATGAAATAAAGGTTGGTATAGCAGATTTAAATGTGGCTAGTTCGCCAGATAAGCTGATTACTGTTGGACTAGGGTCTTGTATAGGAATTGCATTATTTGACAGCTCTAAGAATATAGGTGGTTTGGCTCATATTATGCTTCCTGACAGCAAAGCCTTTAGCACTGTAAATAATCCTTTAAAATTTGCTGATTTAGCTATTCCAATTTTACTTGATAAAGTTCAAAACATGGGTGCTTTAAAGAGAAATCTAAGAGCAAAAATTGCCGGAGGAGCATCAATGTTTAATTTTACTGATAAAAATATGATGATGGATATTGGCAATAGAAACATGAATGCTGTAAAGGATGCTCTAGGAAAACTAGCAATCCCTATTATAGGTGAAGACTGCGGAGGCAATAAAGGCAGAACAATGATTTTTCACACTCTTAATGGAGATGTCCAAATTAGAACTGTAGGCCAAGGAATTAAAGATATATGATGGAGTGATGTATTTGATAAAAATCAAAGTTTTGGTAGTAGATGATTCGGCTTTAATGAGAAAAATAATATCAGATATGATTAATTCTGAACAAGATATGGAAGTAATAGATATAGCAAGAAACGGTGAAGAAATGCTGGAAAAGGCATTAAAGCATAATCCTGACATTATAACTTTGGACGTTGAAATGCCAATTATGGATGGTATTTCTGCCTTAAGGGAAATGAAAAGAAGACAAATTCATATTAAAACTATAATGCTTAGCAGCGTATCCCAAAGTAGTACTTCACTAACAATGGAATGCCTTGAGGCTGGTGCTTTTGATTTTATACCAAAACCATCTGGGGCTATTTCTCTTGATATTAATAAAGTAAAAGATGAACTTTTGTTGAAAATAAGAACTGCTTTAAATAAAGAAATTGATACTTATGAAAAAATCGATGCTCATATAGAAAAAAGTAATCATTATAATAATTCAGTACATGAAAAAATTGATGCAGTTGTTATAGGAGCTTCCACTGGCGGACCAAAAGCATTATATACTATAATTACGGCTCTGCCTGAGAAAATAGGGATACCAATATTTATAGTACAACACATGCCAGCAGGCTTTACTAAGGCGTTTGCTGACAGGTTAAATCTAAATAGCAAGATTAAAGTAGTTGAAGCTTCTGAGGCTGCATTTATTGAAAAAGATGTAGTATATATAGCACCAGGAGGATATCATATGGAAGTTTTAACTCAAAATAGGATTCATTTAAATACAGAACCTCCTATCTGGGGTGTTAGACCTTCAGTAGATAAGTTGTTTAATTCTGCAGCAAAGGTATATGGTCCTCATTTGCTTAGTGTTGTTTTAACTGGTATGGGTAAGGATGGAGCTCAAGGCACTATGGTTATTAAAAGAAGTGGTGGCGTTACAATTTCAGAGGATAAATCAACTTGCACCATTTATGGAATGCCCAAAGCCACCTTCGAAACAGGTATGGTAGATTTAGTGGTTCCTTTAGATGAGGTGGCATCACAAATTATCAAAATTGTTACAAAAAGATAATTTAGGGGCGCAAGGATTAATAATCATTGCGTGCATAATAGGAATACTAGGGGGACAAAATGGATTTATTAGATTTTGAAAAGTGGGTAATGAAAGAGTATAATATTAATCTATCAGCTTATAAATCTAACCAGCTTCATAGAAGAATATTAAGCTTAATGTCAAGAGTAGGAGTAAATAGTGTAGAAGAATATATAGCAGTATTAAAAAGTGATAGCTTACAGAAGCAGAGATTTTTAGATTTTATAACAATTAATGTTACGGAGTTTTTTAGAAATCCAGAAATTTTCGAAGATTTAAGTGAAAAGCTTAAAACAAATTTATTAATAAATAATAAAAATTTAAAAATATGGAGCGCCGCGTGTTCAATTGGAGCTGAGCCTTACTCTATAGCAATCATGTTAAATAATTTGACACCTATGTCAAAACATAATATTATTGCTACAGACATAGACAGTACTATACTAGAAAAAGCTAAGGCAGGTCAGTACTCATATTCTGAAATTAAAAATGTAAGAAAAGAAAATTTGGATAAATACTTTAAAGTATTTGGAGACAAATATGTTATTGATAGTAATATAAAGAACATGGTTACTTTTAAGAAGCATGATTTAATACTTGACAGTTACGATAATAATTTTGACTTAATTGTTTGCAGGAATGTTGTTATTTATTTTAATCAAGATGTAAAAAATGATATTTATAGGAAATTTAGTGCTTCTCTAAAAAAAGGTGGACTTTTATTTGTAGGAGCTACTGAAAGTATTTACAACTATAAGGAATATGGATTTGAAAAAGCATCTACATTTATATATAAAAAGTTATAGATTATATACAGGGGGGTAATTAAATGGATACTACTCAATACCTTTCGATGTTTCTTGAAGAGTCAATGGATAATCTTCAGAATTTAAATGAGTCACTTTTGCAACTTGAACAAGAACCAGAAAATATTGATAAGTTAAATGAAATCTTCAGAGTAGCACATACCATAAAGGGAATGGCTGCAACTATGGGCTTTAATGTAATGGCAGAACTTACTCATAAAATGGAGGACGTGCTATCAAAATTTAGAAATGGAGAACTAAGCGTAACTGAGCGAGTTGTTACAGTTTTATTTCAGTGCTTAGATACATTAGAAACCATGGTTAGTAATATATCCGAAGGTAAAGATGAGAAGGTACCAATAGGAGAAATAATTAATAATTTAGAAGCACTTGCTTTAGGAGAAGAGATACAGACAGAAGTTACTAATAATATTTCAGATACTGAAACCTCTCATAAAGATGCCTCAACGCTAAATATAGAGCTTAATGAATATGATATTAATATTGTAAAACAGGCATCTTATAAGGGTTACAATACTTATGAAATTAAAGTTCATTTAAGTGAGAATACCTTGTTAAAGTCAGCACGAGCATTTTTGATATTTAAGAGCCTTGAAGATAGTGGTGAAATCATTAAATCCATACCAGCTGCAGAGGATATTGAAAATGAAAATTTTGATTTTGAACTTGGTTTAATTTATGTATCGAATAAAAGCAAAGATGAAATATATGAGAATCTTGTTAATATTTCAGAGGTTGAACAGGTAGAAATCAAATTTGTTAATATTGATGCAGGATCTGTGATAAATAAAATAGAACCAAAGGCTATTCTTCAAGCAGAGAATACTAGTATTACTAAATCAAAAGCTGCTACTAGTAAAGCGAAAGATGAAGGAGCTGATCTGAAAACAGTATCTAAAGAAAATGCGTCTCATAAAAAAGCACATCAATCTGTTAGAGTTGATTTGGAAAGACTAGACAAATTTATGAACATGGTTTCTGAACTTGTAATTCACAGAACAAGATTAGAGCAAATAAGCAATAATTTAAAAGCTCAAGAGCTTAATGAAACATTAGAGCAGGTTGCAAGAACTACTTCTGATTTACAGGATTTAGTTATGAAAATAAGAATGATGCCTCTTGATGTAGTTTTTAACAGATTCCCAAGAATGGTAAGAGACTTGTCTGTTGAACTTGGAAAAGATATTGAACTTATAATTAGAGGACAAGACACTGAATTAGATAGGACTGTTATAGATGAAATAGGAGAACCATTAATACATTTAATCAGAAATGCAGCAGATCATGGTATAGAGAATGCAGAAAAAAGAATTGCTGAAGGTAAAGAAGCTGTCGGAAAAATTAAATTAATAGCTTATCAAGAAGGGACAAAGGCTGTTATTAAGGTTGAGGATGATGGCAATGGATTAGATGTAAATGCAATTAAAGCTAAGGCAGAAAGAATAGGAATTAACACCGATGGGATGAGTGATAATGATATTAAAAATCTAATTTTTGTTCAGGGCTTTAGTACTAATGAAGTCGTAACTGATATTTCTGGCAGGGGAGTGGGAATGGATGTAGTTAAAACTAAAATATCCGCCTTAGGAGGCACAGTGGATGTTATTAGTGAGGTCGGTAAAGGGACATCCTTTATAATTAGATTACCGCTTACTCTTCAGATAATTCAGGCCTTACTAGTTAAGATTGGAACTGAAACAATGGCAATATCTCTTGGATACATAGATAGAGTAATTGATTACAAAGAGGATATGGTTAAAAAGACAAATAACACAGAGGTTATAATTTATAATGACAATGTAATTCCGCTTATTAGAGTAAATAAAAAGCTTGGAATGGAGGCTGTATCCACAAATAAAAATTATGTAGTTATTGTTAAGGTTGGAGAAAAGGTGGTTGGACTTCTCGTTGATTCTTTATTTGGACAAAAGGAAATTGTTATTAAACCGCTGGGCAAGACCCTTCAAGGAGTAAAAGAATACATAGGCGCAACAATTCTAGGAGACGGTCTTGTAACACTAATACTAGACGTTGCAGCTCTTATTTAGGAGGAGCAATGGAATTATTTAATTTTAACCCGGTACAATTAGATGCATTAAAGGAGGTAGGCAACATTGGTGCTGGAAATGCAGCAACAGCCCTTTCACAGCTTATAAACAAGAAGGTTGATATGACAGTACCTTCTATAAATATTGTGCCCTTTGAATCTATTTTCTCTAAAATAAAAGGAGAGGAAGAAGTTATAGGCATAATCGTAAGAGTACTTGGCGATACACCAGGAAATATATTATTTGTATTTGAAAAGGATGTAGCCTTAAATATTATTAATACTCTTACAGGAATAGAAGAGGAAGAAATAAGTGACATGGGGAATTCAGTGCTATGCGAAATAGGAAATATTATTTCCAGCTCTTTTATGAATGCAATTGCTAGATTTACCAATTTATTAATTATGCCCTCAGTACCTGCTGTCAGCAATGATATGTTAGGTGCAATACTATCTACAACCTATATAGAATCGGGACAATATGAAGATTTTGTACTTGATATAGAGACAATGTTTTTAGAGTCAGGTTCGAGAATAAGCGGAAGCTTCTTCTATATTCCAATGCCTGGTTCTTTAGATAAAATTTTAAATGCCCTAGGAATTTATTAAAATTATAATTTATTATATGTATTATGAGGAGGATATAAAATGGCTTCAAGAGTTTTGATTGTTGATGATGCTGCTTTTATGAGAATGATGATAAAGGATATTCTAGAGAAAAATGGATTTCAAATTGTTGGAGAAGCGAATAATGGCATAAAAGCCGTAGAACTATACAAAAAGGAAAAACCAGATATAGTAACTATGGACATAACTATGCCAGATATGGATGGAATAGAGGCAGTTAAGGAAATAAAAGCTTTTGATCCTGCAGCAAAAGTAGTTATGTGCAGTGCCATGGGACAGCAGACTATGGTAATGGATGCTATTAGAGCAGGAGCTAGAGACTTTATTGTTAAGCCCTTCCAGCCAGATAGAGTTTTAGAAGCAATAAGAAAAGTTGTGGGTTAAAAAACACTATATAATCAATTTTAGATTTTTCATGGTAAGTATTGTCAGATATTTTAAGTAAGGGGGGAAAACGAGTGCAAGTAGTTATATTTAGAATTGGTGATGAACAGTTTGCAGTAGAAACCTCTAAGGTTCAAAGTATTAATGATATTATGGAGATTACCAAGGTGCCTAAGGCTCCAAAATACATCAAAGGGCTAATTAATTTAAGAGGTAACATTATTTCACTTCTAGATATTAATTTATTAGTGGATATTGAAAAAAATAATAGCTCGCAAAATAATATCATAATTTTAGAAGTTGATGAAGAGCAAGTTGGAATGACAGTAGATGAAGTTGATGAAGTACTTGAGATTGAAGAAGACATAATTGAAAAAATTGAATCAGAACGAAAAAAATCCTACATAAAAGGCGTATTAAACTTTAAGGATAGAATAGTGACACTTATAGATATAAATAAGCTTATTTCAAATTAGAAAGAAATGAGGGGAATGTATGGCAGAAGTACTATCACAAAATGAAATAGATGCTCTCCTGTCTGCCTTATCTTCTGGGGAATTAAAGCCAGAGGAGCTTCCAAAGGAAGAAGATAAGCAAAAAATAAAACCTTATGATTTTAGGAGTCCGCAAAAATTTTCTAAGGAGCACATAAGGACACTTGAGCTAATTCATGATAATTATGCAAGAATAATTTCTAATTATCTTACTGCCCAAGTAAGGAGTAATGTAAAGGTCAAAATTGAATCTGTAGAACAAATAACCTATGAAGAATTTATTCATTCTGTACCAAATCCAACGATACTAACTGTTTTTAAAATGCCTCCACTAACTGGCTCCATCCTTTTTGAAACAAATCCTCAATTTGTTTTTCAAATTATAGATGTACTTCTTGGTGGTACTGGTACAGGAAAATATAAAATGAGAGAATTCACTGATATTGATAAAAACATAGTAAGACATCTTAACAGCGGCCTAATAGGTAATATGAAGCTTGCCTGGGAAGATGTAATGACTGTTGAACCAGAAATAGAAGGCCTGGAAACCAATCCGGCACTTAATCAAACCATGGCACCTACTGAACCTGTAGCGCTTATAACATTTTCAGTAGAAATGAATAAAACTAATACCTTTATCAATATTTGTATACCTTATTTAAGCATTGAAAAAGTTCTCGATAAGTTAGTAGTTAATTATTGGATACAAGAAAGTAATGAAGAACTCTTACTAGAATCTAAAGAAAAACTTAGAAATAGGCTAAATATAGTTAAAGTTTCACTAACATCAATCTTAGGAAGCACTCATATAAACGTAGAAGATTTTCTAAAGTTAACTGTAGGAGATGTAATAGCCTTAGATAATAAAAGCAGTAACCCTATAAAGCTATTTATTGAGGATAAAAACTATTATTTAACTCAGCCTGGCACTATAGGAAAAAATCTTGGAATTCAAATACTTGATATTATAGATAAGGATGTGGAAAGCTATGAGTAATGGATTTCTTTCGCAGGAAGAAATAGATTCTCTACTTAGTGGAGGAATGGAAAGTTCAAAGCCGATTAATGAGGAAAATCTTTCAGTAATAGAAAAGGATCTACTTGGTGAAATTGGAAATATTTCAATGGGCTCAGCAGCTACAGCTCTTTCTACCATAATTAATCAACAGGTTAATATAACTACTCCTGTGGTTTCAATCAGCACTTTAGCAAGCTTAAGAAATAGCTTTGAAGTACCTAATATTGCTTTAGAAGTAAAGTATACAAGCGGTATAGTTGGGGAAAACCTTTTAGTTATGAAGATAACTGATGCAGCCATAATAGCCAATTTAATGATGGGCGGTGACGGAAAGACTGATTCAAAGGAGCTATCAGAACTTGAAGAAAGCGCAGTTTTAGAAGCTATGAATCAAATGATTGGCTCCGCAGCAACATCTATGGCAACTATGTTTGCAAGGGAAGTAAATATATCACCACCTAATGCAAAAATATGGGATGAAGGTACTAAGGAGCTCACAACTAATATTAATGAAAATGATAGTATTGTACAAATATCCTTTAGACTTACTATTGGAGATTTAGTAGACAGCACTATAATGCAATTACTTCCTGTAGATACAGCTAAAAAAATAGTTTCAATAATGATGGGAAATGAAAGCGAAGCTGAAAAAGAATCACCTATAAAAGAAAAGCCAATTGAAACTCAAATAAAAGAAACAGTTTCTAAAAAGGCTGATAACTTCACAGAGCCTCAAGGTGTAAGAGAAGTCAAAGCAGAGAAAGAATTCGAGGTTCAAAAAGCTTCCTTTCAGCCTCTTGCATCATCATTACAAGGGATGCCAAAGAACATTGATTTAATTTTAGATGTTCCACTTGAAGTATCAGTTGTACTTGGAAGAACTAAAAAAAGCATAAAAGACATTTTGAATCTAAGTACAGGTTCTCTAATAGAATTGGATAAAATGGCTGAGGAACCTGTTGAGATATTAGTAAACGGCAAAATTGTGGCTTATGGTGAAGTTATTGTAGTAGATGAGAATTTTGGCGTGAGAATAACTAACATAGTTAGCAATGTAGATAGAGTTAAATCATTATCAAACTAGAAATAAAGTGTATGCTTTATTTCTTTTTTTATCCAGGTATAAATTTTATTTCATTATATACGATAATAAAATTAGATATTACATATATAAGGATTTACGGCTTATAAATATGGATTAACAATAAATTTAAAGTTCATCTTAAAGATAAGCAATAAATCTAATTGTTATTTCTAAAAGGAGTGTATTTATGAAAATAGATGGAGCATCATTAAATAAGGTAGTGAATTTATACTGCAATAACAAAAAAAATAACGATAAGGGTACTGTAAAAAGCAGCAGTGATTCAATACAAATTTCTTCTTTAGGTAAAAGCTTAAGTACCTTGGGAGTAGATGGCAGCTGCGAGAATTCACCTGAGAAAATAGAGAGCCTACGAAATCAGATTTCTCAAGGAACTTATAAGGCTGATTCAAACTTAACTGCTAAGAAGATGATAGATATAATCAAAGGGAGAGGAGTTTAACTTGAAGAAGGAATTAAATATAATTTTAGTTAATGAGCTCCAAGCAATGGAAGGACTTCTAAGGGTACTTGAAAAACAGCACGTCTGTTTAATTGAAAGTGACGCAGTTACTCTCGAGAATTGTGTTAAGGAAATAGATATCTATAACAGAAAAGTAGCTGAATGGGAAGTAAAACGAAGAGAAATAACTCAGGGTAGGTCAATGGGTGAAGTAATTTATGAAGCTAAGGAGGAAGCCTTAGAAGATAATTATAGAAAACTTAGAAGAATAATTGAAGAAACTAAGCTTCAAAAAGATACAAATGAACTTTTAATAAAACAAGGCCTAAGCTTTACAAATAGGATTTTAAATATTTTGAATCCATCGAGAAGTCCAAAAACCTATAACTCTTTTGGAAAAGTTTACAAATAGAAAAGATAATAAGGGGTGAAGAGATGTCAGGATTATTTTCAACTTTATATATAGGCACAAGGGGAATGGCAGTTCAGCAAGGTGCTATTGACGTTACCTCACATAATATTGCAAATGCAAATACAGATGGGTATTCAAGACAAAGGGCTATAATAGAAACAACAAGACCCTTTAGTATGCCTTCTGTAAATAATGCTGCTGCTCCGGGGCAGTTAGGAACAGGAGCACAAATACAGGCCATACAAAGAATCAGAGACAGTTTTCTTGATTATCAGGTAAGAGTTGAAACAAGTACTCAAGGACAGTATACTGCAAGGGATAAGTTTCTAAGCGAAATAGAAACTATTTTCAATGAACCTAGTGATACTGGAATATCTAGCCTTATGGGAAAATTCTTTCAGTCTTGGCAAAATCTTTCTACAGATGCTGCAAGTTCAAACTCCAGAACAATAGTTATACAACAGGCTTCAGCTCTTGCAGATGAACTGAACCATACAGCAACTCAACTTCAAAAGCTTAAAGATAATGCACAAACTACCATTAAGGATACAGTTTTTGAAGTAAATGATATACTAAATCAAATAGATAAGCTTAATCAGCAGATTATAAGCGTTAAGGTAGCTGGCCAAATGCCAAATGACTTAATGGATAGAAGGGATTTACTTCTAGATCAGCTAAGCAGCAAGTTCAACATAAATATAGATAAGAAAAACTTTGAGGGCCAAGATGTTAGCCCTGTAAATTCAATTGCTCCTACTAATTCAAATTTAATTCAAGCTATAAATCCAGAGCAAG
This sequence comes from Candidatus Clostridium stratigraminis, assembly GCF_045310675.1. Classification (NCBI taxonomy): domain Bacteria; kingdom Bacillati; phylum Bacillota; class Clostridia; order Eubacteriales; family Clostridiaceae; genus Clostridium; species Candidatus Clostridium stratigraminis. The sequence goes on along the minus strand of NZ_JBJHZZ010000003.1, from coordinate 158,442 downwards.
AGAGAAGATTGTCCTATGTGGATAGTATAACTAAAAATACTGATGCATCAGGAAATATAACCTATGATATTAAATATTATAAATTTGGCGATAAAAGTACCGAGGCTAATGCAGTAACAATTACTGGCGTTACTTTATCCCCAGATGAATTCAAGGCATTAGATGAAAATAGGGTAATTTGGGCGGATAATAGCGGAATAGCAATTGACTCAAATGGAAATCAAATAAAAGCAGTAGATTCAGCCGGAAATTCAATAGGTACAGGGTCATATTCAAATGCCACATTATTTACTCCTTCTGATGGAGAACTAAAAGGCTATTCATCTGTTCAAGCAGACATTGATGGTTACATGGATCAGCTAGACAGTATTGCAAAGGCTCTTGCTTTTTCAGTAAATGCAGTGCTTAGCGGAGTAACTGACGGCAGTGGAATTAGAACTAATGCGGATGGAAGTACAGTCAATATTCAGACAAAGGATTATATGCCTTTATTTGTAAATAGTGATACAGCAAAATATACACAAAGTAATTCAAAAAATATATTATATGATCCTTCAGATACAACAAATCTAGATAATGCCCTTGCAGGTGAAAAAGATATTACTGCAGCTAATATCTCAGTAAGCAAGCAGCTAATAGATAATGTTATGCAGCTAAAAACAAGACTAAATGATGATATGTTTGCAACTGAAGGGGAAAATAACTTAGATGGAGTTAATGATGGTTATAGAGCCTTAGCTGTGGCACAGCTTAAAGACAAGCTTATTTTAATACAATCAATTAACACAAATACAACTAGAGCAGACATTTTTGATTCAACTAAAGGTGGAAACAGCATCACTGTAAATGGAAATGCTATTGATTTCGTAAGCAGTTCAGGTGGTATAAAAATAGAAGACTACTTTAAGGATATGGTGGATGGACTAGGGGTACAAGAAGCCCAGGCTCAAAGAATTGTGAAAAATCAAGGTACCCTCCTTGCAGATTTTCAGCAAAGAAGAGATTCTGTCTCAGGAGTATCTATAGATGAGGAAATGGCTAATTTAATTCAATATCAGCATGCCTATCAAGCTAATGCGAAGATAATAGCAACCTGTGATGAGCTGTTGGATGTTGTAGTAAATGGTTTGAAGAAATAAAATACAAATATACTATTGAGGTGAAGATATGAGAGTTACTAATAAAATGCTTTCAAATAGTTTCTTAGCTGATATGAATACAAACTTACAAAATATGCAAAAGCTTCAAAAGCAAATGACTTCCGGTAAGGAAATAAATAAACCTTCTGACGATCCTGCGAAGGTTGCTAGGGCAATGCAGCTTACAACTGATATTAGCGCAAATGAGCAGTATAATAAAAATATTAACAATACAACAAATTGGCTGGATACTACAGATACAGCACTTAACCAAGCTGGGAATGTACTTCAAAAGGTAAGGGAGCTACTTGTTTCTGCAGGCAATGCAGCCTATGGTTCCAGTGAAAGACAGTCTATAAAGGATGAAATTAACCAAAGAATAGATGAGCTTACTCAAATATTAAATACAAATTATGATGGTAAATATGTTTTTGGAGGTACAAGTACCTCAACTAAGCCAGTTGCAACTATAGCGATACCTGATAATTTAGGCAATCTAGTTAATAAAGGCATCGATTATAATGCAACTGCTCCTGATCCCTCTGATCCTAAATATACTGGCCCTACTGATCCACTATATATAACTGACCTTCAGAACTACAATATTGAACTTAACAAAATCAATAAAAAGATGACTGTAGAAATTTCTCAAGGTGTGACAATGGAATATAATGTTACTGCAGGAGACCTTCTAGAGTTTAATAATGAAAGTGGAGCTGCTTGTGATCTTAGGAGTATATTAAAAGGTATTACAGAGCATCTTGATGGGAATGTTTATGATGGGACAAATTGGGTACAAGATCCTGCTGCTGCAACATCAGAACTCCCTAACAATGATTTACAAGGTATTACGGATACAATAAATAACTTATTAAAGATTAGATCCCAAGTTGGAGCAAAACAAAACAGGATGGAAAATTCAGCTTCAAAAAACCAAGATGAGAACTTTAATTTAACTTCTATACTTTCAAAAACTGAAGATATAGACATTACTCAAAAAACTATGGAGTATGCTACCATGCAAACTGTATATATGGCTTCTCTGCAAACAAGTGCAAGGGTAATACAGCCTACCTTGCTGGACTTCTTAAAGTAAAATGATGTAAGTCTCTCCTAATTGAGGATGAAGATTTATATGAAGATAAATATGAGATAAGGTGAATAAAATGAAGCTAAATACGAAGTACCATGGTATTAAAGAATATAAGGAAGATGATGTTATCAACTTTAACAAGGGCATTCCTGGCTTTGAGGGCCTTAAGAAATTTATTTTGTTTTCTGCAGAAGAAAATGAAATGTTTAATATACTTCACTCCATTGAAGATGATAAAATAGGTTTAATTTTAACATCACCTTTTACACAATTTAAAGATTATGAATTTGAGTTAACAGATGAAAAACTTAAAGAATTAGGAATTACTTCAAATGAGGACGTCTTAGTTTTAAATACAGTGACTTTAAGTTCTAAATTAGAAAATATAACTATAAACCTTAAGGCACCATTTATTATAAATATAAATGCAAAATTAGGGGAACAAATAATATTGAATAATGAAAGTTATTTTATAAGACAGCCCCTATTTAAAGGATAGTCTAATTAGGAGATATTGTCTAAACATACAGTTATCTATCTGGAGGAAGTATTTATGTTAGTTATTACTAGAAAAAAAGGAGAATCAATTTTAATAGGTGAGGATATAGAAATCACAGTAGTTAAAACAGAAGAAGGTTCTGTAAAGCTTTCTATAGATGCACCTAAAAATGTTGCCATACTTAGAAAAGAACTTTACAAGGAAGTAGAGGAAGAAAATAAAAATGCACTAAATTTCAATATGGAAATTTTAAAAAAGCTAAAATAGCTAAGAACAGCTTTATGTAGATTATGCATTAGAAGCTAAGTGGGTCAATGATTTATATAAGCATTTAATGGATTACTAGAAGCTAAGTGCAAAAAAATATTTAGTGTAGTAGAAGAAATCAAGGAGGATTAATATGGAAATTGGGGCGTTAGGTCAAGGAGGACAAGTTTCTTTAAACGTGAGTAATGGGATAGATAACACAGCAAAGCAAAATACTTCTACTTACCCAGACAGCAAAAAAGTGGCTGACAAAAATGTAGTTAACAATGATAATTTAATTAGGGCAAATGAAAAAGAAATTGAAAAAGCCATTGATAAAATTAATATGTTTCTAGAAGACAACAAATCTCATGCAGAATATGAGATACATGATAAATTTAAAGATGTCATGATAAAAATTGTCGATGATAAAACTGGAGATGTTATTCAAGAACTTCCTCCAAAAAAGATTTTAGATATGGTAGCGAAAATGTGTGAATTAGTTGGAGTTTTATTCGATAAGAAGGCATAAGTTTTTATTTAGGAGATATGTGTCATGGAATATAAAGTCAATAAAATAGACACAGAGCGCAGAAAAGAAATAAATGAGGCTGCTAAAGAAGGTATAATTCACGGCTATGAGAATATTTCTATATACAAAAACAAAGAAAGAGAAGACAGCAGTCCGGGGAAGAGCAGTAGCCAAACTACCAGTAATAAAAAACTATTAATCGATGCAACTAAGGCGGAGGAATTAGAAATAGAAGCCTATAAGGAAGAAACTGAGGTAACAACAACAAAGGGAACCTTACTAGATGTAAAAAAATGATAATGAAGTATATAAAGGAGTGGAAAAATGGTAGGGAGCAATGCTTATAACGTTTACAAGAATAATAGCGTAAACTACTCTTCCAAGGAACAACTGCTGCTAATGCTCCTTGACGGTGCAGTAAGATTTTCAAAAATAGCTAGACAAGCTATCTCAGATAATGATGTAAAAAAAGCGCATGAGTTTCTTATTAAAACACAAAACATATTCTATGAATTAATTATTTCTATTGATTTGACAAATACAGGAGACTGGGGTAAGGATATAGTTGAGCTATATGAGTTCATTATAAAGAGACTTAGTGATGCAAATATAAAAAAGGATATTAAAATAATTGATGAAGTTATTCCACTGATAGAAGATATAAGAGAAACCTGGAATGAAGCCTACAACATATCAAAAAATATTAAGTAATAAATAATTTTAAAGAAAGGTTGGTGGACTTAATGAGTGACGTATCAGGGAGTTATAGTACACCATCAGGAATGACAGGTGCCGGTGGTGGTCAGTTATTAAGAATAACAGGAATGGCAACTGGACTTGATGTTGATGCAATGGTAAAGAAAATGATGGCTGCGGAACAGACGAAATTAGATAAATTGAAGCAGCAGCAGCAGCTTATTCAATGGAAACAAGAAGCGTATCAGGGTATTATTAAAGATATAAAGGATTTGCAAAGCTCATTTTTTGATATAACTAGTACAAATACTAGTGTTTTATCAGCTAGTAATTATTCTGCTTTTGATGTAAATATGGCAGATGTATATAATTCTGCTATTTCAGTTTCAGCAGGAATAGGAGCACAGATTGGAACCTACTCAGTTTCCTTTACTAACCCTTTAACAGGAGTAAAAGATGGAAATTTGGCACAAGCTGCAGGGGTAAAAAGTGGTGACCCAATACTAGGAAGTAATGGTTCTAAAGCAGCTGCTAACACAAGGCTATCAGATTTAGGAATTTCAGATTCCTATAGTTTTACTATAAACTACAATAATGGAGATGGAAAGCCATCTGCTGCAACTATTACTGTAGATGCTTCAACTACCTTATCGGATCTTGCAAAACAAATAAATACAGCAACAGGCAATGCTGTTACAGCAAAATACAGTGAACTTACTGGTGCTTTTTCAATCCAAACTTCTAAAACAGGTGAAAAAACTAGCTTAAGTATTGAAGTTCCAAAAGATCAGAATGGAAATGTCTTGAAGGATGCAGATGGTAACGACATGGATATAAGCAAATTGCTTCAAGCCCTTAATCTTGGAGATGGAACTACAAATTCTGTAACTAGTGACATGACCGACAATACTATTGATAATAAATATAAAATAGAAGCTAAAGATGCACTAGTTTATATAACTCCTCCTGGAGGAACACCAACAAAATATACAAATTCGCAAAATAATTTTGCTATTGATGGAATTGGTTATAATCTTATATCAGCTTCAGATAGTACCTTTAGTATTACACAAAATACTCAAAAGCTTCACGATAAAATTAAAGACTTTTTAGATAAATATAATGCTATAGTTGATGAAATACAGACAAAACTAGGCGAAAAAAAGGATAAGAATTATCCTCCTTTAACAGATGCGCAAAAAAGTTCAATGAAAGATTCCGATATTGCTGCCTGGAACACAAAGGCACAGCAAGGAATATTACGAAATGATACAAATCTTCAGAACTTACTTACTAGTTTAAGGCAAGCTTTTACTACTCCTTTAAAGGATAGCAATGGCAATAAAATAACTGCCCTGAATTTTGGAAACTATGGTTCTGGAGCTATAGGTATAGATACTTCTAGTAACTATGAAGATGGAGGGAAAATATCAATTGTAGATGATAAAAAGCTTAATAATGCTATAGCCCAATATGGAGATCAGCTTATGAAACTTTTCAATAACGTTTCTACAAGCACAGACAAGACTGTTAATTATAATGAATCTGGTATTTTCCAAAGAATTAATAGTATATTAAAGGATAATGTAGGCATGATTGGAACTACATTAAATAGCGCAATATTAACAAAGTATGCCAATTTTCAGGAAGATTATAGTATAACTGGCGGTGCTGGTTCTAATACATTACCTGATCAAATTTATTATCAACAGCTATTAATAAATAAAATGAATGACACGTTGAGCGCAAAGCAAGAGGCGTACTATCAGCAGTTTTCCAAGCTTGAGACTGCAATGAATCAACTTAATGCTCAGCAGTCACAAATGACTAATATGCTTTCAGGAAATTAAAAAAGTAGAGACCTTCACTGTATTAGTGAGGGTCTAAAAATTAATATAATGTGAATGGAGAAGTTTAATGCAACAGGATTTGATAAAGAGATTTGAGGAATTCAAAGAATATACATTAGACTGTATAACTAGTTTGCAAAATAATGATTTTGATTCTACACAAAACTTTATCTTAAGAAGGCAGAATACATTAGACACAATTAGTAATATGAAACCTGCTAAAGAAGATTGTAAAGCTATTGCTAAGGAATTTGAGCTTCAAGCTTTAGATGAAAAGCTTTCTGAAATGCTTAAGTTAAAAATGCTAGAATTAAGACAGAATATAGATACTATAGAAATAAATAAAACTGCAGCTAACAGCTATAATAAAGCTGCGTTTCAAAAATCCAATATTTTTAGTAAAAAAATTTAAAAAATTTATAAAAAGCTATAAAGTAAATGAAGAGGACTACGAATATAGAAGTATAAGTAATTACTTAATTCTTTTGATAGTAAGCTAATAATTTAAAGCTTAACTATAAATAATAGGGCAAGGATGCCCAGCTAAATTCAAGGAGGAATTTATTATGATAATTAATCACAATCTTAATGCTATGAATGCTCACAGAATGATGATGGCTAATACATCAGCATCAGGTAAGGCAATGGAGAAGCTTTCTTCAGGTTTAAGAATTAACAGAGCTGGAGACGATGCTGCTGGACTATCAATTTCTGAAAAAATGAGAGGACAGATAAGAGGATTAGATCAAGCTTCAAGAAATGCTCAGGATGGGATCTCAATGATCCAAACTGGAGAAGGTGCTTTAAACGAAGTTCATTCAATAATTCAAAGAATGAGAGAGCTTGCTGTTCAAGGTGCTAACGATACAAACGTAACTGCTGATAGAAATGCTATAGGACAAGAGCTTGGTGAATTAGGAAAAGAAATTACAAGAATAAAGGATACAACTCAATTCAACAAACAAAATCTATTAGACGGAACAGCTGGTGATGGAGCTGGTTCTGTAATTCTTCAAGTAGGTGCTAATGAAAATCAGAATATGACTTTAAATTTCGCTACTGCAGGTATAGACTTAACAGCTACTGAAACTGCTATTGGTGGATTGGGTGCTACAGATGTAGCTGATGCTGGAACAGCAGCTGCATTAATAACTACTATTGATACAGAACTTGAAAGTGTATCTTCTGGTAGATCATTATTAGGTGCTTATCAGAACAGATTAGAGCATACAGTTGCTAATCTTGATAATTCATCTGAAAACTTACAGGCTGCTGAATCAAGAATTAGAGACGTAGATATGGCTAAAGAAATGATGAACTTCACTAAGAACAACATTCTTAGCCAAGCTGCTCAAGCAATGCTTGCACAAGCTAATCAACAACCTCAAGGAGTTCTTCAATTATTAAGATAATTGAATGATAGAAAATTTTAAAAAGGAGTCAAGGCTAATAACTTTGACTCCTTTTTAGCAGCTAAAGGAAAAGATTTGAGCTTTTGAAATAGATATATTGAGGACTCTTAAAATATATTTATTATAAAATAAACGAAGGTAGTTTAATCTATGCCTATAATGGAACTAAAGTTGCTAATTTAACATTATCAATTTGGTAATAAAAAAATGACATCAATTATTTATAAAAAACAATTGGTGTCATTTATGTTTATAAGAAACCTTCTTAAAGGTATGAGAGGTTAATAAAATTGATATGAAAAATATATTATTAAAGAACTAATAACGATTTTAGTAAAAGGAAGGTAACAATGTTAAGTTTATGTATGATAGTCAAGAATGAAGAAGATATAATAGAAAAATGTCTAGAGGCTGTAAAAAATTTTGTAGATGAAATAATTATAGTTGATACCGGTTCCTTAGACTCTACTAAAAAGGTTTGCCTTAAATATACAGAAAAAATTTATGATTTTACTTGGATTGATGATTTTGCAGCTGCTAGGAATTTTTCTATATCAAAGACATCAAATGATTGGATTTTAGTGTTAGATGCTGATGAAGAAGTAACTCATTTTAATATAAAAGAAATTATTAAGTTTATTAACAATGAAAAAAATAATGAATTAGTAGGCAGAATTAAAAGAACTAATTTTATGGATGATATAAAAGGAATAAAAATTTATATGGAAAGAGCCAATAGGCTCTTTAATAAAAATTATTTTTGCTATAATGGAACAATACATGAGCAAGTTGTCTCAAAAAATGGTAATAATTATTGCACAGATTTAGTAGATATATGCGTTGAACATGAAGGCTATCTTAAAAATAATATGATTAGAAAAGGTAAATTAAATAGAAATATTGATCTTTTAAATAAGGCAATAGAAAATGATCCACAAGACCCGTACCTTTTCTATCAGCTGGGCAAATCTTATTATATGATTAAAGATTTTGAAAAAGCTTGCAGTTGTTTTAAAAATTCTCTAAGTTATAAGCTGGATTATAAATTAGAGTATGTAGAAGATTTAGTAGAAACTTATGGTTATTCTTTGATAGAGGATGAAAGATATGATACAGCATTACAAATAAAAGACTATTTTGATTACTATAAAAATAGTCCTGATTTTCTTTTTCTAATGGGGATAATACATATGAATAATGCAATGTTTTCACAAGCAATAGATTACTTCGATAAATGCACAAATTATGAAATTGGTAAAGTTAAAGGTATTACAACATTCTTACCTTATTATAATATTGGGGTTATAAATGAAGTTTTAGGATATACAAAAAATGCTATTAAATACTATAAGTTATGTGGAAATTATGAGAACGCTATAAGCAGGTTAAAGATAATTGAGTAATTAGGTGTTTTAGGGATAGCTTACTGGATCTTATAAAAAGATAGTGTAGAAATATAGATAAAATTATCTGTGAAATTGAATAAATGCCTATATATTATACATAAAAGGTTTAACTTATATGCTGCTCTTTTGGCCAAGTATTAACATTCCTATGGAGGTATATAGCTAATACTAATATGTATTCTTTTTCTGTTATACCAGGATTCTGTATATTCAAATATCGCTAACCTAGCTGCATTATAATCAAAATAACTAACAAGATTAACTTCTTCTTTCTTTAAAGAGGCATGAAATAGCCTAAATCAATATGTAGAATCAAAGGTTTAGTTATGATATTTACACCATGAGACTATACTTTGATCACTTTCATGGCATTCGAGTACAATTTCGATCCGCTGATTTATGCAATATTCTTAAGTAACTTTGGCTAATTATCAAAACCTCCATAAACCTATTCTAGAGAGTTATCCAATATTTTTAGAGGGGTTTCTTTCCAAGGACTTATTTTTCAGCTAAGGTGTACCTATATTTTTTTAAAGTATAAAGTTTATTATTCTTTCTTCGATAATATACGTAAATATTATTATTAATATGGAGTTGGTTTTATGAGATTAATGCACAATCTGGCATCCTTAACTATATATAATGAACAAACTAAAGCCATGCAAAGGCAAAGTATAGCTCTTGGTAGAATTTCTTCTGGAGTCAAGGTAACTAGTGCAAAAGATGATCCAAATGCAATTTCTCAAAGCGAGAGACTGAGGATGCAGATAAGAGGACTGCAAATGGCAAGTAGAAATGCCCAGGATGGTATGAGTATGATGCAAACTGCGGAAGGGGCTCTTGGAAGTATAACTGAAGCCATGCAAAGAATTAGAGAGCTAACAATTCAAGCTGGTAGTGGTTCAAACACTCCAGAGGATAATGCTGTTATTAAAACAGAAATAGATCAGATGTTAAAATCTATAGATGATACAGCTAAAAATATGGAGTTTAATGGCGTTAAACTACTAGCAAACACATCAACTTCGATCCCTATGACAACAGGAGCAAATGTTGGTGATAAGGTTGATATTCCAATGTATAATCTGGCTTTATATAAATCAGATGGTATAACAAAAGATACATCATCTAATATTAACAGTCTTACAAGCATAGATGTCATAAATAATAGTACAGATAATGATCTTTCAGTAATTGACGATGCCTTAAATAAAGTACTATCCATAAGCAGCAAATACGGCGCACTAGAAAACCGCTTTGAAAGTACATATAATAACTTAAATGAATTAAGTGACAGAATGGAAGGTGCAGACAGTAATCTTAGGGATGCAGATATTGCTGGGGAAATGCTGGAATATTCAAAGGATAACATTCTTTCCGAGGCAGGAACAGCATTAATGGTACAAACAAATAGACTTCCTCAGGATGTATTAAGGATATTACAAAATATGAAATAATATTATAAACAAGTACAAAAGAGGTATTATCATTTTTATTTAATATGAAAGTGATAATATCTCTTTTTTTATTTTGTCGCAATTCATAAAAATAAGAAATTTTAATGTACAAACAAAAAAAATTATTGTAAAATTATATTAATAATTACCACGAATTATGTAAAATTATTGGAAAATAAATCTATAGCTGTGGAGATGATATTGTGAATGTAAATAATCTGTCGAAAAGTCAGTATGTATATGACCTTATTAAAGAAGGTCTAGACGCTTCTTCACTTAGAAGCAAGGTTATAGCAAACAACATTTCTAATCTTAATACAAAGGACTATAAGGCGTATTATGTATCCTTTGAAGATAATCTTAAGAAGTCTATTGATGATGTAGAACTTAAAACAACAAATGAAAAGCATATCAAAGATGATAAAGCTGGCAGTGATATAAATGTGGAGCAGGACTTAACTTCCAGCATGAATCAAGATGGCAACAATGTAGATGTTGATAATCAAATGGCAAACCAGGCCGCTAATAATTTAATGTACAACGCTCTCATAAGCCAAGTTAACAGCAGGATTTCGCTAGAAAGATATATTATTAAGGATGGAAGGGGATAAATAGATGATTAATGCATTCAATACCTTGAGAATCAGTGCAAGTGGTTTATCAGCTGAGAGACTAAGAATGGATACAATAGCATCAAATATTGCTAATGTTACAACTACAAGAGGTGAAAATGGACAACCATACATAAGAAAAATTGCTGTTTTTCAGGAGAATTTAGACAGAGAATTAAATCCTAAGACTGGGAAAGTAGAGGATAATCTTTTGGGGGTAAAAGCTGTAGGAATCGAGAATGATCCATCACCTCTTAGAAAAGTATACGATCCCACTAATCCTGATGCTGGCCCTGACGGTTATGTTACTATGCCAAATGTAAACATAATGAATGAAATGGCAGATATGATTTCGTCTACTAGAGCATATGAGGCAAATGTTAGTGCAATGAATTCTGAAAAGAGCATGTTTATGAAGGCTCTAGAAATAGGTAAATAGGAGGTTAAAGCCCTAAATGGGCTTTAACGAGTAATTTGCGAGCGGAAGCGAGTAATCTTAAATTACTCAGTGTTCCGACAATAGGAGGAAATAAGCAATGAAAATTAATTCTTTTGTTCCAGATAGTACCATCTTTGATAAAATTAATTCAGACAGTAAGGTAACTAACAATGATACTTCAAATAGTTTCTTTGATATGCTAAAGTCAAAGTTAGATGAGGTTAATAATCAGCAAATAGATGCTGAAAATACCACTCAGGCTTTTATTGAGGGAGATAATACAGATATACATAATGTAATGCTTTCTACAGAAGAAGCTAAAATGTCTCTTGAGCTTGCAGTTCAAGTAAGAAATAAAATTGTAGATGCTTATCAGGAACTAAATAGAATGCAATTATAATTTATATAGCAGTAAATAAAATTAATTTAGACTAAATTTTATTCACTTACTAAAAGGAGAGCTGATTAATGGGCAAGCTATCAGAAATAGCAAAAAATTTAATTGGAAAATTTAGAGATTTAAGTAAATTAAAAAAGATAGCTCTCGGAGTTGCCGCTATTAGTATAGTTGTTATAGGTATTTATTTAGCTATAACCTTAGGGGCTACAAAATATGGTGTACTATTTAATAATCTTGATGCAAATGATGCCAAAATAGTTATGGATGAGTTATCTGCTAAAAAAGTTACTAATGTTAAAGTATCAGGAAATTCAATACTTGTACCTGCAGATCAAGTGGATCAGCTTAGACTAGAACTTGCACCACAGATTAGCTCAGGTAGTAAAGGCTTTGAATTATTTGATAGTTCGAGCACCTTTGGAACTACAGATGCAGAAATGAAAATAATGTATCAAAGAGCATTACAAGGAGAGCTTGAAAAAACTATTAAAAGCTTTTCTCAAATTGAAAATGCTAAAGTTAATTTAGTACTTCCAGATGACAGCGTCTTTGTTAAAGATTCAACACCAGCAAGTGCGTCAGTAACTCTCATAATGAAAAAAGGGCAGACACTTAGTAATGACCAAGTTAAATCAATTGTTGCACTACTCACAGGTGCTGTAAAGAATTTACCTAAAGAAAACGTTCAAATAGTTGATGATAACATGAGGCTTTTAACTGATAAGCTATATGAGGATGATAATACAGCTATTGTTAGTAGTAATACAGACAAACAGCAGCAATTAAAAAAGGACTATGAGAAGACGCTTGAAGCAAAGGCCATGGATCAGCTATCTAAACCTTTTAAGAACAAGGTTACAGTAAAGGTAAATGCTGATTTGGATTTCGATGCTGTTCAAAGCGATACCACTACAGTAGATCCTAAAGGAACTGTTGTAAGTGATAAGTACATAAGAGATACAAACGGTAATGTGACTACAAAACCATCACAAAGTCCAGTGGACAACAATATGACTAATAGCACTGTAACTACGCAGACTACTAATGGACAAACAGTAACACATCAGGAAGAAACAAACAATTACGAAATTGGAAAAAGTGAAACTAAGACTATTAAAGCGCCTGGTTCAGTAAAAAGACTTACAGCTTCAGTTATAATAGATGGTCCTATAGATGATACTTTAAAGGCACAAGTACAAGATCTAGTTTCTGCTGCTATAGGTATAGATACAACTAGAGGAGATACTGTAGCAATAGAAGGTATTAAATTTGATACTACAGATTCAGATGCTGCCAAACAAGCATTAGACCAAATGAAGCAAGCTCAGGCCCAGGAAGCAAAGATGAATTTATATAAAGAAATAGCAATAGGTGGAGGAGCTTTAGTACTTTTAATTATGTTATTTGCATTCTTAAGAAAAAAGAAAAAGAGCACTTCGGAAGAAGAGCAGTTAGATGCAATTATTACGCCTAAATCAATTGATGTTCTAGTAGGTGATAATTCAGAGCCACAAGTAGAGTTTAAGCCTATTGATTTTGAAAATCAGGGGAACTCTGAAAGAGGGCATATAGAAAAGGAAATTAAGCGATACGCTTCAGAAAAGCCAGACCAAGTAGCTGACATAATAAAATCATGGTTAGCAGAGGATGAGAGGTGATTAGTTAATGGCTAAAGAAACTAAATTGTCTGGAGTTCAGAAAGCAGCCATATTGTTTATAACTCTAGGCCCAGATGCAGCTTCAGGAATAATTAAAAAATTTCCTGAGTCGGAAATACAAAAGATCACCTATGAAATAGCTAATATAACCTCTGTTCGTTCTGAGATAAAGGATGAAATATTAGATGAGTTTATACAAATTAATAAAGCCAAGGACTTTATACTAGAAGGTGGAATGGAGTATGCAAGGACACTTCTAGGTAAAGCTTTAGGTGCACAAAGAGCTAAAGAAATTATGGAAAAGGTTTCTGAGGCCACACAGCAATACAGGCCTTTTTCTATTGCAAGAAAAGCAGATGCACATCAACTTCTTAATATTATTTCTAATGAGCATCCGCAGACCATTGCTCTTGTTCTCTGTTACTTACAGCCAGATAAGGCAGGTCAAATTCTATCTTCTCTCTCAGAGGATGTTCAGTCAGAAGTTGCTTTTAGAATTGCTTCAATGAACAATACATCTCCTTCAGTAGTGAAGGAGATTGAAAAGGTACTAGATATAAAGCTATCTAGTGTAGTTAAATCCGATATGACAGTAATAGGTGGAGTTCAGACTCTTGTAGATATATTAAATCAAGTTGATAGAACTACAGAAAAGAATATTACTGAAGGCCTTGAAAAGGAAAATGCTGAATTAGCAGAAAAAATCAAGGAATCCATGTTTGTATTTGAAGACATTCTTTCACTTGACGATGTATCTATTCAAAGAGTTCTTAGGGAAGTTGATACTAAAGAGCTTGCACTTGCTCTTAAGGGCTGCTCTGAAGAAGTTGCTAATTCTATATTCAGAAATCAATCAAAGAGAGCCTCAGCTGCTTTGAAGGAAGACATGGAATTCTTAGGACCTGTAAGACTTATGGATGTTGAAAAAGCTCAGCAGAGAATTGTAGGAATTATAAGAAGACTTGATGAAGCAGGGGAAATTGTTATCTCTAGAGGTGGCGAAGATGCAATTATCATATAGGATAATAAAGAATAATTCCGTAAAAGATGATGGTTTAAGAGAAATTGTTACAAACTTAGAAAAACCACAAATAACCTCTTACCCAGAGGATAATGGTAGCACTTGTAATATGGAGAGCTATAACAATCTTGTAAGTACAATTCTTGAAAATGCCAGAAGACAAAAGGAACAAATACTTGCTAAGGCTTATGAAGATGCGGCAATGATTGAGGATAATGCAATAAAAGAAGCTGAAAAGCTTAAAAAAACTGCCTATGAAAATGGATACGAAGAAGGAAAAGAGCAGGGCTTTAACTTAGCTTATAAGGAAGCATTAAGTGAAGCAGAAATTAAAAAAAATTCTATAATTGCATCAGCTGAAGAAATGTTATTTAATGCTAAAGTTGAGTATGAAAATTATCTTGAAGATAAAAAAAGTGAATTAATTGATTTAATTGTATGTGCAGCGGAGGCTGTTTTGAAATATGAAATAAAAGACAAATCTTCAATTAATAAAATGATATTTGATGCACTTGAAGCTTCTAAAAATGCCAATAATTATATTATTAGATGCAATGAAATGTATATTTCGGAACTTAAAGAACAAGTAGAAAATTGGAAAGATAAATTAGGATATCATGGTGACATTTTTGTAGTTAAGGATAATACAATAGAAGCTGGAAATGCAATCATTAATAAAGGGAATGGCAAGCTTGTAGTAGGAATAAATTATGCTCTTCAAAGGATTAAAGAACTATTGGAGGGAAAAGAATAGTATGCATCCTATTAACTTTAATACTCTTAAGAAAAGGTTACAAAGTGAAAAGTTATATTACGTTGAAGGAATTGTTAAAAAAGTAATTGGCTTAACAATAGAGGTTGAGGGTATTAGGGCCTTTGTTGGAGAAGTCTGCACTATTTATAATGAGAAGGCGGAAGCCATTACCTGTGAGGCAGTAGGTTTTAAGGAAGATAATGTTATTTTGATGCCGCTTGGAGAACTAACTGGGATATCTCCAGGCTGCAGAGTGGTTACAGAAGGTATTCCTTTAAGCGTAAATTGCTCCGAGAATTTATTGGGTATGGTATTAGATGGCCTAGGAAAGCCATTAGAAGGTGATGAAATTAAGAATGGAGTCCCTTATAGACTCGATAATAATCCGCCAGATCCATTAAAAAGAAGAAGAATTAAAGATATACTTCCAACTGGAGTTAAATCAATAGATGGATTTTTAACCTGTGGAGAAGGACAAAGAGTAGGAATATTCGCTGGAAGTGGTGTAGGAAAAAGTACAACCTTAGGTATGATAGCAAAATATGCTCAGGCAGATGTAAATGTAATTGCTCTCGTAGGTGAAAGAGGAAGAGAAGTTCTTGATTTTATTGAAAGAGACCTAGGTGAAGAAGGGCTCAAAAGATCTGTAATTATTTGTGCAACCTCAGATAAGCCAGCGCTTGTAAGATTAAAGGGAGCTTTTACCGCTACTGCTATAGCAGAGTATTTTAGAGATAAAGGCAAGAAAGTAATTCTTATGATGGATTCAGTAACTAGATTTGCCATGGCACAAAGGGAGGTTGGACTAGCAATTGGAGAACCTCCGGCAACTAAAGGTTATACTCCTTCTGTATTTGCAATGCTTCCAAAGCTTATGGAACGTTCAGGTATGTCTGATAAAGGTTCCATAACCGCATTCTACACAGTCTTAGTTGATGGGGACGATTTTAATGAACCAATTGCAGATGCTGTAAGGGGTATATTAGATGGACACATTATTCTTTCAAGAGACTTAGCAGCAAAAAATCATTATCTAGCTATCGATATTCTAGGTAGTATAAGTAGACTTATGCCAGAAATAGCTGATGAAGAGCATAAAAGTATTGCTTCTTTAGCTAGGGACTTATTGGCTGCTTATAAGGATTCCGAAGATTTAATAAATATAGGTGCATATGTTAAGGGAAGCAACAAAAAGGTAGACTTAGCTATTGCATATCATGAGGTTATAGACAAATTCTTAAAACAAGGAATTAATGAAAATATGAGTTTTGATGAAGCTTTGTTACAGTTAAAAAGTATTTTTAATTAATATAGACACAGGGTGGAACAAAATACATTAATAGGAAGTGCTAAATTTGGAGGAAACATATAAGTTCAGACTTCAAAAACTTTTAGATATTAGGATAGATAAAGAAGAAGAAAGTAAAAGAGTATTTAAAGAGGCTAAGCTTGAAAAGGAAAAAACCGAAGGTAAGCTTATTTCATTAAAAGAAGATTATACTAAATATCAGAAATGCCCTGAGGAGGACACTGTAGCTCTGAAAAAGCTGAGAAATTTATATCTTAACTGTTTAGATAATACAATTTCTGAAACTAAAGTGGAGTTAGAAAATAAAATTATTACCTTAGATGAGAAAAGAGAAGAATTAAAACAAAAGCAGATAGATAGAAAAACTGTAGAAACTTTAAAGGAAAAGAAAAAAGCAGCTTTTACTAAAGAACTACAGATGGCTGAGCAAAAGGCAAATGACGAATTTGCTCTTTATGGTTATATAAGAACTCATGAAAGGAGGTGAGAACATGGAACTAGGTAATGTTAATTTTAAGGTGAATTCTAATTTTAATGATGTATCCTCTAAAACTTCTAATGTAAAGGACAAAGGAAACAGCTTTTCTAAGGTTTATAAAGAAGTAAATGATAGAGCTAATAATGTTACTATTCAAGACAAAGCTGATACTGCAAAATACACAGAAGATTCATGTAGTAAAGGCACAGATACTTCGAATAAAAATAAAGCCATTGAGGAGGACACTATTGCAGGCGAAACAAAAGACGATAAGGATATAAATAATTTGATTCAGCTTCTTTTATTGTCTCAAGGTAATAATCAAACCTTAATGAATTTGTTAAGTACAGGCGGTACCGCTAATACAAGGGATATTGAGGATGTAATTTCAAAAATTTTAGTGGATAATTTGGGAACTAAGAATTCCTTAGATTTAAACCAAAGAAATAATGAAAACCCATCTTTAGATGAAATATTTAATTCACTTTTGCTAAATAGTAATTCCAAAGATGGAGACTTAAATAAGCTTCAAGGGTCTGATAATAAAGCAATAGAAAAATTAGCTGCTGTTATAACAAATAAGCTTATGTCAGATAAGTCTCTAAGTGAAAATATTACAGCAGGCCTTTTAGAAAAAGGTGATGGTGCTTCAGTTACTGGTAATGAAGGTACCTTAAAAGAGCTTATTATTAATCAGCTAAAAACCATTTCTTCTAGTAAAGCTTCAACTTCAATTAATAAAGGATTAATTGAAGATAAAATTAGTACTGCAACAGTTTTAAAGGATAATATATTAGCAGCAGGATTTACTTCTAAGAATAGTACTGAAGCTAATGAAAGCAATGATGAAGCCTTTAATTCACTAAGTAGTGGAAGCAAAAACATTATTGCAGCAAATAAGGTTGAGGATACTTCTTCAGACAAAGAAGACAAACTATTACAACAACTTACAGAAAATAATACTTCTAAAGATTCAAAAGATAATGTTTCAGATAAAATTACAAATATTCTAAATAGATTTGAAACTTTTAAATTGGACAATCAACCCCTTAATGAAGCCAATCTAACTATAAATAAGGCAACTTTAAATGAGGACTTTATAAAGGCTGTTAAATTTATGGATCTTAATAATCTTAAAGAACTATCAGTCAAGATTATACCTAAGGATTTAGGTGAAGTGATTATTAAGCTAAGCATGGAAAATGGTGTTATGAAGGCTAATATTACAGCTGCAAATAAAGATACCTATAATCTGCTAAATTCCCAGCTTCCAGCAATAAACAGCGAACTAGCTAAACAAAATATGACAATTCAAAACTTTAGCTTAAGCCTTTATAATGGAGATAATTTCTTGTTTAGTGGAGACGGCAGCTCAAGTGAAAATGGTAGGCAGCAAAGTAGAAACAACATTAAAGTAGACAATCTAGAAGATGATTTACAAAAGGAAAATTACATAGAGGATAATAACACAGTAAATTTATTAGCTTAAGTAAAAAGGAGGTAATATTATGTCAATTGATTCAATTAGTGCTTCTTCAACAGCGACATCAAAAGGTACAAAAATAGTCAGCAAAACAGGAAGCGAAATGGATAAGGATGCATTTTTAAGAATATTATCAGCAGAATTGTCAAATCAAAACCCTGATGATGCTAAAGATTCCACGCAATATATTTCACAGCTAGCTCAGTTTTCATCACTAGAACAAATGTCAAATTTAAATAGCACTATGACCTTTTCTGGAGCATCTGCCTTATTAGGTAAAACAGTAGTACTTTCAGATTATGACAGCAATGGATATCAATACTACGGCTTGGTAAGAGGAGTTACAAAGGATGGCGGAACTGTAAAATTAAGTGTACAGGTTAATCCAAATGACCCTTCTTCAATAATGGATTTTCCATATTCAGATGTACAGCTTGTAACAGGTTAGGATATATTAATTTTGAGCTATAGAGTAATAAATGGCAAGCTGTATTCAATTGAAGATTTTGCAAGACTTCCATCTGAAAAACCTAAGAAAGCGGAAGGCAGTGCCTTTCAGGATATTCTAAGCAAAGAGATTAATAAAAATGACAGTTTTGTAATTTCAAAGCATGCAGCAGAAAGACTAATGGATAGGAATATTTCTTTAAATGAAAGTGACATGAATAAAATCAATGAAGGAATAAATAAAGCTGTGGAAAAGGGTTCAAGTGAATCATTAATTTTATATAAAGACCTAGCACTTGTAACCAGTATAAAAAATAGAACTATTATTACTGCCATAGACAAAGACAGCAGTAAAGGAAATGTTTTTACAAATATTGATAGCGTGGTGCTTATATAATGGCTGGACCATTTTTGGAAGCCAAGCTTTGCGGAAGGATAGAAGCAAAGTAAAAATATACAACATTAATAAAGGAGGCTAAATAAATATGTTAAGATCACTATATTCTGGAATATCTGGAATGAAGGTTAATCAAACTAAATTAGACGTAATAGGTAACAATATAGCTAATGTAGGAACTACTGCATTTAAAAGCGCAAGAGTACGCTTTGAGGATATGCTTAGCCAAAATGTATCTCAGGCACTTTCTGCAGGAGTAAATCAAGGTGGTATAAACCCAAGACAAGTTGGCTTAGGTGTTCAATTAGCAGGTATAGATACAATGGTAACTCAAGGTATGATGCAGCCAACCAGTAGAAACTTAGATGCTGCTATTGATGGTGATGGATACTTTGTAGTTGGAATCGGACCAGTACCGCAAACAAATACTGCAGGTGTTACTCTTGATGCAAATAATTTTAGCAGTATTACAGGAACTAATGGGATGAATATTTCTTACACAAGAGATGGTTCTTTTACCCTAGACAGCCAAGGTAATCTTTTAACATCTGATGGTTATAGAGTAATGGGCTATGCAGTTAGTACTGGTACTGCTGGCGATCCTAATTCTGTTGATTATACAAATGGTGTTCCAAGTGTTAACTTTGTTGATGCAAATAAACCATATTCAGTTGATAAGAATGCACCAACATTAGTTCCATTAGTAATACCTGATTCTGTGGTTACAGATCCAGGTGATCCAGTTAATGGGGTGCCAGCTACATCACTTAGAATACAATCTTTTAGTATTGGTAAGGATGGTCAAATATCGGCAGTTTTAGAAGATGGCAGCGTATCAGTTTTAGGACAAATTGCAATGGCTTCTTTTAAGAATCCTGCTGGTTTAACAAAGCTTGGAAAAAATTTATATAGTGAATCGGCAAACTCTGGTGATGCAACTATTAGAACTGGTATAGGTTCAGCAAAAGACAACAGTAAAGGGTATGGCGATATGCTTCAAGGTATGCTTGAAATGTCAAATGTTGATCTTGCAGAGCAATTTACTGATATGATAGTATCTAGCAGAGCTTTCCAAGCTAACACAAAAACAATTACTACAGGAGATGAAATACTTCAAGATATATTAAGCTTAAAGAGATAATAAATATATGAGTCGCGGGATGTTTCATTTATCATATTTTAACTAATAAAAACCATATTAGTGCATCATTTGATAGGCCATAGCCTCTCGCGGCTCGCCTAATAAACAGGAGGGATAATTTTGATAAAGCTTACTGGACTAAATAATAAAGAAATTATTATAAATGCAGACAACATAGAAAAGCTTGAAGCTGTTCCTGAAAGTTTAATAACACTTATAAACGGAAATAAATACCTTGTTCATGAAGAAGTTGATGAAATTATTAATAGAGTTATTGAATATAAAAGCAAGATATTTAGACTTGGGATGAAGTAATAGAGTGTACAAAGGAGACTAGTTATGGCAGAGAAAAAAGAAAAAGATGTAAAAGAAAAAGGTAAAAGCAATGGTGCTTTATTTAAAGTTATTTTAATAGTACTTCTTGTCTTAATTGTAGGGAGTTTAAGCTTTGTAGGATATCTTTTAGCAGCTCAGAAAACTCCAGTAGTTATAAATAATTCAACTACTGTAGCCGCAGTAAATAACTCAGACGCCTCACCATATACCTATTCCTTAGATGAATTTTTAGTTAATCTATCTGATGATGGCGGAAAAAAATATTTAAAAATAAAGCTCTCCTTAGGTTATGATGCAAAGACTAAAAAGAATATGGATAAAGAATTAGCGGATAAAACAGATAATATTAGAGATACAATAATAAGTGTACTTAGATCTAAAAAGTCTACAGATATCGATACACAAATGGGTATCGATAGTTTGAAAAAGGAAATTTTAACAAAGGTTAACCCACTTTTTCAATCCGGAAAAGCTAATAGTGTATACATAAATGACATTTTAGTACAGTAAAGGAGATACTTATGGATTCTAGCTTTTGGTTTATGTTACTTAAAATATTTATTTTCCTTCCAATTATATTATTAATATTTTATATCTCTATGAAATTTGGCGGCAGTAAATTGCAAACACTTCAAAATGGAAGGTTTATAAAGGTTTTAGAGAGGGTAGGGCTTTCTAAAGAAAATAGCCTTTTAGTAGTTAAAATTGGTGAAAAGGGCTATGTTCTTTCCTCCTGTAATGGCAAAATAGAAAAGCTTATAGAGCTAGAAGCTAGTGAATTAGCGCAAGTTGAAGCTGTAAAAGAATTACCTCAGTATACAAGTTTTAAAGATTTATATGAAAAAGTATTTAAAAAGAAGGAAGATTAAATATGAGAAAAAAGAATGCAGCTTTGATAATTTCGTTTATAACCTTCTCATTATTTTTAGGGTATAAAGTCCATGCAGCACCTGCATCAATACCAATACCTAATGTAAATATTTCAGTTGATGGTGCAGCAAATACACCTCAGCAATATGTAGATAATATTAAGCTTCTTATAATGCTGACAATATTAACATTATTGCCATCTATCATTGTGATGATGACAAGCTTTATTAGAATTATAGTGGTATTTTCTTTTTTAAGAAATGCTATGGGAACACAGCAGGCTCCTCCAAATCAGGTATTAACTGGATTAGCAATATTTCTTACCATATTTATTATGGCACCAACTTTTAATACTATTAATACCAAAGCTATTCAACCTTATTTAAACAACACAATTACCCAGCAGCAGGCTATAGATGAGGGTTCAAAACCATTAAGAGAATTTATGCTAAAACAAACTAGACAAGCTGATTTAAAATTATTTGTTGATATAGCAAAGGTCCCAGGAGAAATTACTAAGGATAATGTCCCACTTTATGTAGTTATACCAGCCTTTATAATAAGTGAACTTAAGACAGCATTTACTATTGGCTTTCTGTTATTCATACCATTTTTAATAATAGACTTAGTCGTAGCTAGTGTACTTTTATCAATGGGTATGATGATGCTTCCACCTGTAATGATTTCACTGCCTTTTAAATTACTGCTTTTTGTAATGGTTGACGGGTGGCATTTAATAGTAAAGTCATTAATAATGAGTTTTTCATGATAAGAAGCAGGAGTGATATTAGATGAGTGAAAATATGATTATGTCTGTATTAAAGGATGCGATTCAAACCGGACTTCTAGTGGCAGCTCCTATACTTTTGGTAGCCATTGTGGTAGGACTTGTTATCAGTATATTTCAGGCAACTACCCAAATTCAGGAACAGACACTAACTTTCGTTCCAAAGATTATTGCTGCAGCAGTAGTTGGGCTTATAGCTGGACCTTGGATGCTCCATACAACAGTGAATTTTACTGAAAGAATTTTTTCACTTATTTCAAATATAGTACATTAGGTGGGATAGGCTTTGATTGATATCGCATATTTTACAACTCTCATTTTAATTTTCGTAAGGATGTTAACTTTCTTTATAGTTGTACCAATTTTTTTCCCTAAAGGCACGCCAAATGCTGCTAAAATTGCACTTTCATTAGTTACAGCTTATGTGTTAATGCCTGGAATAGATTACAAAACCTTAAGTGTGGCCAGCAATTATAGCTTAGTTGCTGCAGTATTCTGTGAAATTATTATAGGTCTTACCCTAGGTTATATAACAAATTTATGCTTTTACAGCATAAAAATGGCGGGCAATATTATTGATCTTCAAATAGGGTTTTCTATGGTGAATACCTTTGACCCTAATTCAAACAGTAATGTTACTTTAGTAGAGCAGGCTATGTACTGGAGCAGTGTTATTTTATTCTTTAGCATTGACGGTCATCATATGCTAATAAAAGCTTTAATTGAAAGTTTTAATTCAATAAGTCTTGGTAAGTTTATTCTTTCAGAGGCGAGCTTTAACCTCATATTTACAGCTTTTATTCAGTTTTTTATAATAGGTTTTAAAATTGCCGTTCCAATAGTATTAATTGTAATTATTGTGGATATAACCCTTGGGTTAATTGGCAGAACAGTACCTCAGTTAAATGTTATGATATTGGGGCTGCCTATTAAAATACTTATGGGACTGCTAAGCTTGGTTGTAATTTTACCACTTATAATGAATCTTTTTGTATTAAATTTTGATAATACCCAACAAGCTATAAAAGGACTTTTTAAAATTATTCCATGTATTATTATATTTGCTTCAGAGGATAAAACCGAGGAAGCTACACCTAAAAAGAAAAGCGAGGCAAGAAAAAAAGGACAAGTTGCTAGAAGCAAGGAAGTAAATTTGGCACTAACCCTTGTAGCTTCTACATTGATACTTGTTATTTTGGGTGCGTATGTAGGAAACAGCTTACTTTCAACTACAAGGATGTTTTTAGGTAATTATTTAACTACAAATATTGACTATAATACAGTACAAAATTTAACTTTAGTTGCTCTTTGGCGGGCTGCAATAATAATTTTGCCTGTGGTTATACCTATAATGATTTTTGGTATAGCCGCAAATTTCATCCAAGTGGGTTTTATGTTCACCGGAGAGCCTATAAAGATGCAGCTATCTAAGCTTAATCCTATTAATGGATTAAAAAGGATTTTTTCCTTTAGAACCTTTGTTGAAACTATAAAAGATGTGGCAATAATAAGCATTCTAAGCTATATTAGCTACACCTACATAAAAGGTAATTATAATACATTATTAAACATTGGAAATACAAGAATAGAATTATTACCCTCTATTTTCAGCAAAATTGTAATAGGAATTTTCTTTAAGATAACAATTGTCATGATAGTTATAGCAGCCATAGACTTTCTATATCAAAAATATAAGTATAATAAAGAACTTAGAATGACCAAACAAGAAATAAAAGAAGAATTTAAGCAGCAGGAAGGAGACCCGCAAATCAAGTCAAGAATAAAGCAGAGGCAAAGAGAATTAGCTTCTAGGAGAATGATGCAGGCTGTACCAAATGCTACTGTAGTAGTTACTAATCCTACTCATATTGCCTGCGCGCTTAGATATGAGGAAGGAAAGGACTCGGCTCCGGTGCTTGTTGCTAAAGGTGCTGATAATATAGCTATTAAAATAAAGGAAATTGCAAAAGAAAATAAAGTACCAATAATGGAAAATAGAGCCTTGGCAAGGCTTATATATAGTGAAGTAGAAATTGATTCTGCTATACCTGGTGAAATGTATCAGGCTGTTGCAGAAATACTAGCGGCAATATACAAAATGAAAAAGAGAAAGTAGAAAGGCGGAGGCAAAGTGGAAGGCAGTTTAAATTCAAAATTTAACGTAAAAAGAAATTCTGATATACTTGTGGCTTTTGTTATAGTAGGTATTGTCTTAATGATAATTATTCCTTTGCCTACATGGCTTTTAGATATATTAATAGCCTTAAATATAACTATAGCTGTAGTAATAATTCTTTTAACTATGTTTACAACTGAAGTACTTCAATTTTCAGTTTTTCCAACCTTACTGTTAATTACTACCTTATTTAGACTCGCACTTAATATATCTTCTACAAGACTTATATTAAAAGATCATTATGCAGGTCATATTATAGATGCATTTGGAAACTTTGTAGTAGGTGGAAATTATATAGTAGGTATAATTATATTCCTCATTATTATGATAATTCAATTTTTAGTTATAACAAACGGTTCTGGCAGAGTTGCAGAAGTTTCAGCAAGATTTACCTTAGATGCTATGCCAGGTAAACAAATGAGCATAGATGCAGACCTAAACTCTGGTATGATAGATGAAGCTCAAGCCAGAGTTAAAAGGAAGAATCTTCAGATGGAAGCAGATTTTTATGGAGCCATGGATGGAGCCTCAAAGTTCGTTAAAGGAGATGCTATAGCTGCAATTATAATTACTCTTATAAATTCCATAGGTGGAATAATAATAGGAGTAGTAATGCTTAATATGGATGCAACGACTTCAGCACAAACCTTTGTTAGATTAACAATAGGTGATGGTCTAGTAACTCAAATTCCGGCCCTTTTAATTTCTACTGCTTCCGGTATATTGGTTACACGTTCTGGAAGTGATACAAATCTTGGACATCTGGTGGCTGATCAATTAACTGGATTCCCAAAGGTAATTGCAATTGCAGCTGTTGTTCTTTTATTTTTAACCTTTATACCAGGACTACCACATGTTATATTTTTAATTTTGACCTTTAGTGTAGGAACAATTGCTTATCTATTATTCAAGGATCAGAAGGATCAAGTAATAGAAAAAATGGAGCAAGAACAGGCGCAAATCATAGAAACAGAAAGAAAAGAACCTGAGAATGTTATGAACTTAATAACTGTTGAACCAATGGAAGTGGAAATTGGTTATGGTTTAATCCCACTTGCAGATGAAAGTGCCGGAGGAGACTTACTTGAAAGAATATCATCAGTAAGAAGACAATGTGCTATAGAAATGGGGATTGTAGTACAGCCAATTAGAATTAGAGACAATCTTCAGCTTAAAACAAATGAATATATAATAAAAATTAGGGGAACTGTAACTGCCAAGAGTGAACTAATGCCTAACATGCTTCTATGTATGGATCCTACTAATGGCGAATTAGAAATTCAAGGTATAAAAACAATAGAACCATCCTTTGGCTTGCCAGCTTTTTGGATTAATAAGGATCAGAGAGAAGATGCAGAAATAAAAGGACTTACCGTAGTTGATCCAACTACAGTTATGGTAACTCACTTAACTGAAACTATAAAGAGTCATTCACATGAACTTCTTGGTAGACAGGAAGTAAAATTAATAGTTGATGCAGTAAAGGAAAAATATAGTGCAGTTGTAGAGGAACTTATACCTGACCTTATGACTATTGGTGAGGTTCAAAAGGTTCTTCAGAACTTGCTTAAGGAAAAGGTTCCTATTAAAGATATGGTTTCTATATTAGAGTCACTTGCAGATAACTCCAGGTCTACTAAGGACTTAGAACTATTAACTGAATATGTCCGCTTTACATTAGGAAGGACAATTTGCAATCCAATCGTTGATGATAAGGGTGCTATTACAGTAGCTACTCTTTCACCTGAAGTAGAGGAAAAATTAGCAAATAATATTCAAAAATCAATGCAGGGTTCTTTCCCAGCAGTAGACCCAGATACTACAGGTAAGATTCTAAATTCTATAAAAAATGTAATTGATAATGTTTACTTTAATGAAAATCAACCGGTAATACTTGTTTCACCAAAAATTAGACCTGCCTTTAGGAGATTAATTGAAATGGTGTTTCCTAGTGTTATGGTCTTATCACTTAATGAAATACCAAACGACATAGAGATAAGAACTGAAGGAGTTGTGACAGTGTAAATGATAATAAAAAGGTATTTAGTTAATAACATGAATGAAGCTATGACAAGAATACGTTATGAACTAGGTCAGGAGGCTGTTATAATAACCCAAAGGAAAATTAGACGAGGTGGCATTAAAGGTTTTTTTCTAAAAAAATATTAGAAGTAACTGCTGCTATTGAAAATGCTAAAAAGAACGAAGAAGATCTTAATAACAGCATAGCAGCATTAAGATTTGCTGCGGAAAGTGAATCCTTGTCTAAGGAGAATATTATGACTAAGGAAGAGCCAATAGATAAAGATAAAGTTCTCCAAGATAATAGGCCTTTAGAAAACATAAATAATAGTGATTTAATTAAAGAAATGCAAGAAATGAAAAGCCTTATAAATGATATGATAGAAAAAAAACCTGAAAAGTCTGCTAAGAGATCAAAACTTCAAATAAGGCTTGAGGATTCTGATTTAAATGAAAAGTTAGTAAAAAAAGTTATAACAAAAACGAAAGACATAAATGAGGAAATAGAAGAAGACCAAAAGGTAAAGCTTGCAATAGAAACTATGATTCCCGTTTCAAAGGTTAAAATGGAAGGAAGGATAGTTTTAGTTGGACCTACAGGCGTTGGAAAAACTACTACCATCGCAAAGCTTGCGGGAAGACTTTCCTTAATAGAAAAGAAAAAGGTCGGGCTTATTACTATTGATACTTACAGAATAGGAGCAGTTGAGCAGTTAAAAACCTATGCTGATATTATGAATATTCCTTTTAAAGTTGTGTTTTCTTTAAAAGAGATGGAGAAGGCTATAGATGAATTAAATAACTGTGATGTAATTTTAGTAGATACTACTGGAAGAAGCAGTAAAAATTCTATGCAGATATCTGAGCTTAGGGCCTTTATAGAACGTGTAAATACAGAGAATATACATTTAGTTATAAGCAGCACTACCAAGGCTAAGGATATAAATTCAATAGTAGAAGGCTTTAAGGTACTAAGTTATAACAATGTCATAATAACTAAGCTTGATGAAACTAGCACTTATGGCTCTATCTTAAATATTTTAGATGCTGCTAAAAAGCCACTTAGCTTTATTACTACAGGACAAAATGTACCAGATGATATTAAGCATATTTCAACTAATGAAGTTTCCAATCTTATTTTGGGAGAGGCTAATATATGTTAGATCAAGCGCAGAGATTAAGGCAGCTAGCTGCGGACAATGAAAATATGGATAAAGCCAGAATAATCACTGTAACCTCTGGCAAGGGGGGAGTTGGAAAGAGTAATTTTGTAGTTAACCTTTCAATTGCACTTTCTTTAATGGGGAAAAAGGTTATGATTTTTGATGCTGATGTAGGAATGGGAAATGACGATGTATTAATGGGCTTTTTACCTAAATATAATGTGTTTGATGTTATCTTTAATGAGAAAGAAATTGAAGATGTACTTGTTACTGGACCTAGTGGAATTAAACTTTTACCTGGTGGTTCAGGACTTACAAAAATTGAAGAATTTACTGATAAGCAGAGAGCTAATTTTATTAAGAAGCTTGAGGACCTTAAGGGCTTAGATTACATAATTATGGATACAGGAGCAGGTATAAATAGAAGTGTTTTAGGCTTTGTTGCATGCTGCGAAGAACTTATAATCTTAACTACCCCGGAACCTACTTCCTTAACTGATGCCTATAGTCTATTAAAAGCAATTAAGCACTTTAAAATTAAGAATAAAGCTAAGGTTGTAATAAATAGAGCATTAGATGAAGAAGAAGCCGTTCATACCTATAATAAATATAATAATGCAGTAACGAACTTCTTAAAAATAAATCTTGAGTATTTAGGGAGCATAGCAGAAGATAAAAAGTTGGTACAAGCCGTTAGGAGCCAGCAGCCATTTATTTTATCCTATCCCAATTGTGACGCTTCTAAGGATATAAATTCAATTGCAAGAAAACTAATTGGTACTGATGAAAAAGAAGAAAAGGTAGGAGTTCAGGGGCTTTTTAAAAAACTATTCAGTATTTTTTCATAAGGAGATTTATATAATGTTAGACGGATTAACCTTTATTATTAATGGTAAATTAGAAATTTCGTGGAATGATGACTATTACAAAAGTAATATTGAAAATACAGATGATAAATCAATTTACATAAGTATACCTATAAAGGATGGGAAATATATACCTCTTAGAATAGGTGAACAGATTGAAGTTTTTTACTACTTTGAAAATGATATTTATAAATTTTACTCTGTTGTAACAGACAGGCAAACAGACAGAATTCCACTAATACTAATTGAAATACCTAAGGAAGTCGTAAAAATACAAAGAAGAAGGTTTGTCAGGGTTCCTTTAATTTGTGATATTGAATACTTTAT
Source organism: Candidatus Clostridium stratigraminis (assembly GCF_045310675.1). Classification (NCBI taxonomy): domain Bacteria; kingdom Bacillati; phylum Bacillota; class Clostridia; order Eubacteriales; family Clostridiaceae; genus Clostridium; species Candidatus Clostridium stratigraminis. The sequence goes on along the minus strand of NZ_JBJHZZ010000003.1, from coordinate 129,427 downwards.
GGAAAGAACCAAGTCAGTTTCTTTAAAACCTTTCAAGGCAATTATGATAGATTTAAGCGGCGGCGGAATGAAAATTAAACTTAGTGAGGAAGTTAAACTTGGAAGCAAAATAGTGACTCATATTCCTTTAGGTAATGAGAAACTGATTTTAAAAGGTGAAGTTGTAAGAATTGATAAAGATGAGGATAAAAAGAAAAGCATCTGCGGTGTAAGCTTTACGGATTTAGATGAGAGGAAAAGAGAAAAGCTTATAAGGTTTATTTTCAAGGTTATGCGTGAGCAAATGAATAAAGGAAAATAAAGAAATAATGTAGGAGCGTATTTACTAAAAGGGGGAAGTTCTATGGCCTTAGCACTTAAAACAGATGTAAAAGAACAAATAGTTTTAAAATATATACCCTTGGTTAAATATATCGCTTCAAGGGTAATAATCGGAAAAAGTAAATATGTAGAGTACGAGGATTTGGTAAGCTACGGAATGATTGGGCTTATGGATGCCATAAACAAATTTGATGAAAGCAGAGGTATGAAATTTTCTACTTATTCCTCTATTAGGATAAAAGGAGCTATGATTGATGAATTAAGAAGAAACAGCCCAATCCCGAAAGGTGCCATGGATAGGCTAAATAAATATAATACAGCAATGGAAAATCTCCAGATGGAATTATTAAGGGAACCATCAGATGATGAAATAGCAAAAAAGCTTCATATAACTAAAGATGAAGTTAAGGAAATTCAAGGTTATATTAATTATCTATCTGTTGTATCGTTAGAAGATATGGTATTTTCTGAAGACGATGATATGCAGCTTATGGGAACTATTGAGGATAAAAAAAGTCCCAGTCCATATAAGTTATTAGAGGAAAAAGAAGAAATAGAGTATTTAACAAAGGCTTTAGATAATTTAAACGAGAAGGATAGAACTGTTTTATCTTTATATTATTATGAAAGTTTAACCTTAAAAGAAATAGGTAAGGTTCTAGAGGTTTCAGAATCTAGAGTTTGTCAGCTTCACAGCAGAGCTATTGTTCATTTAAGAAAGGAACTTTCAAAATTAAAATATAATTAAGCTTAAGGTGTGATTTTATGGTATTGATTCTATTAGGTATTGGGTTACTACTTATAATCTTTAATATAAGAGCTATAAAAAAAGAAAAAAGCTCCTTTAAAAATATATTCATACATACCGAAGAAGATATGGAGGAATTTGATATTAAGCTTTCTGAAATCAGAAGAGAATTTTCAGAAACCATATTAGAACTTCAAAAGGAAATTGTTATACTTAAGGAAGACTATGATAGCAGCAAGAATATTAATGAGCCTATTAATAGGGCAGAAGATTTTAAAGCAGAACATATAGATGATACAATTGAAAGTGAAATAAAAGAAGGCAATGATATTTATTTAAATAACATAGATAAATCTAAAATTATGGAAGAAAATAAAGCTTCCGAAATAACTAAAATAATAGAAGAAAACAAAAGTGAATTTAATTCTGAAATTATCGATAATAATGAGAAATTAAGTAATATTAAAGAAAATATAATAAATGACGATAATGAATTAAGTAATAATATAAAAATAGATGAAATTAATAAGTTATTAGCATTAGGACTTTCTATTGAAGAAATTTCTGAGAAACTTAGCATAGGCAGGGGTGAGGTGCTATTAATAAAAGAATTATATCTACGATAAAGGCTATTTTTGAATTTTTTAGTGATAGAAAAATTCTACTAGGTATAGGCATAGGAATAATTTTAGCTACAGCTGTTATGACTTCTATAAAAATTAATACCAACTTAAGCAGTACCGAAATAGAAAATAAGGCCAGAGCACTTGGTATGGAATATCCTAGTGAATTTAAAGTAATAAATAAGGATGTGAGTAAATGATTAGATCACTATATACAGCGGTTTCAGGACTTATAACACAAGAAGCCAAACAAGACGTTATAACTAATAACATGGCTAACGCAAATACCGTGGGCTTTAAAGGGGACAATATTGCCATAAAGAAATTTAATGATGTGCTTATTCAAAATTATGATAAAATTACTAATGGAAGAAATGAAAGAAATATTATTGGATCTTTAAGCCTTGGAAGTGAAATAGATGGAGTTAATACTAGTTTTACTCAAGGATTACTTGAAGAGACTGATAAATGGAGCGACTTTGCCGTTGACGGGAGAGGCTTCTTTGCAGTATCAAGAAATGTAAATGGCGTTAATAATACTTACTACACTAGAGATGGACACTTCCATGTTAATAGTGATGGAGTTCTAGTTAATGATAGCGGTGATAAGGTGCTTGCTTATGAGGTTAATGCTAATGGGCAGCCTATTGGGGCTCCAGCCCAAATTAATGCAGGAAGTAATGAAATCAAATTGTTAAGTGATGGCAGCTTTAGTTTGAATGGATTAAATTATAAGCTTGCTGCTGCTGATTTTACTGATTATAATACTCTAAAAAAGGTTGGAGACAATCTATATGAAGGAACAAACCCGATTCAAAATCCTAAAATTTCAATAAGCCAGGGCTCCTTAGAAAAGTCGAATGTAAATGTACTGGATGAAATGGTTAATATGATGACCGTGTTAAGAACTTTTGAATCGAACCAAAAGGTGGTACAGTCTATTGATGAAACTCTTGGCAAGGCTGTTAATGAAGTTGGAAAGGTTTAATAAAGGGGGCGCAAAAGTTGCTAAGAATATTGTGGAACAGTAGAAGTGGAATGAGTGCTGAACAGGATAAATTAGATAATATATCTAATAATATAGCAAATGTAAATACTGAGGGATATAAGAAGACTGATGTAAGTTTTAGAGATTTAGTATATGAAAACTTAAATAGAGTAGGCTATCCTAATTCTAGAGAGAGCTTAAATGGCACAGGCGTAAGAACAGGCGTGTGGTCAAGGGATAATACTCAAGGAAGTCTTTCACAAACAGATGCAAAAACTGATTTAGCAATAGATGGACAAGGTTATTTTATGGTTCAACTTCCAGATAAAAATGCAGATGGTACCTATAAAACAGCTTATACCAGAGCAGGCAGCTTTAACATTGATGGTGAAGGAAATATAGTAGACAAAAATGGAAATAAACTTATAATTGATTTTAACACTAATTCTCAAGTAGATAATCATTTTACCAAGGATAGCTTTAAAGTAAATGAAGATGGAACTGTTTTTAATACTGTCAATGGAGAAGAGAAGGCTGTTGGAAAAATAAGTCTCTATAATGTAATAAGCGGAGATTCTCTTATTTCTATTGGAAATAACCTCTATACAGTAGCTACTAAAAATATAAATGGGGTAGATGTTCCTGTTGAAAAGCCTTATTTAGTCAATGATACTACTATTAGGCAAGGCTTCCTTGAGCTTTCAAATGTTGATTTAGGGAAAGAAATGACAGATATGATAGTAGCTCAAAGAGCTTTTGAACTGAATTCTAAGGCTATGAAGACAGCAGATGAAATGTGGAGTATAACAAACAATCTAAGATCTAAGTAAATGAATTTATAATATAAAAGTTTCTAAAATAATATGTTGCTATAACATATTATTTTTTTTGGATTCTAATGGCTTTACTGATCTTTCAGATGCTATATCTAAATTCTTTTCAAACTTTTTTTAATTTCATAAAACCGTTAAACATAAACATATAATGTTATATAGATTATTATTGGAGGTAAGCCATGGAAAATATGAATATTTATAATGATGACATAGATATGAGAGCTTGCTGTAACTTGATGTTTGACCCAAGGTGTTTTTTATGCATAAAGCAGAGGTCCATGCCCTATAATTATGATGAAAATATCAATTTTACTATTGTACCTGCAGAAGAAATAGAAGAATAATGGGGGAATATCATGGGGATTGGTTATGTTTTAGGATGTTTTTTAAGCATAATAGTGTGGAAATTTGATAGGCAAAATTTATTTGTTAGAATTAACCTTAATTTAGAAAAAGTAATTAAAAATAAAATAATGCTGCAGTTAATTTATTGTATTGTAATTTTATTAATTTGCTTATTATTAAACAAAATAAAAATAATTGAGCTTAGTAATTTTATAACTGCCTTCTTAGTTATAGATATAAGCAATACAGAAAAGAAAAACTTAAGGCAAAGAGAAAAAGTTAAATTTTACGACTCCATTTCAATTATTTCAAAATCAATGGTTGGTGGATTTATAGCTCCATTACTTTTAATAGTTTTTTTTGGTAATTTAGTAAGCTTAATTTATATGTTTGTTTACAATGTTTATCAATTAGATGAAGACTTTATTATATTTAAGTTTCTATTTACCATTTTTACCATTTTACCTTCATTTATTGCAGAGGTATTTCTTTATATTATCTATCTTTTTAAAAACAAAAGATATGGTATCGATTTTAAGGGGGATTTCTTTGTAAATTTCATTATGAGACCTTTATTAAATGTAGATATTTTAGGAGCATATGTGGAGTCTGTAAATTTTTATTACCTCTATAGCTCAAAGAATACTAGTTATTTAAAAAGCTATGGAGAATACTCAAAAAAAATCGATGATGTTTGTGTTAAGGATTACTTAAGTATCGGCTATGGGATTTGCTTAATTATTTTTATAATTTTCTTTTTATTAATAAAATAAGAAGCGGATATTATCCACTTCTTATTTTAATGAGGTTATAGCAGCAGTAATTGGAGGAATCACTTGCTTTTTTCTTGATAAGATTCCTGGTAAGTATATACTTGGGCAGTTAAGTTTTACATTAAAGGCTCTGTTTACAATTTCTTTTTCTTCGCCTGCAATTAGTAATTCTGATCCGCCTTTTAGTATGTCTGTTAACATAAAAACTAAAAGATCAAAATTGTTCTCTAATGCTTTTTTATCCATTAAATTAAGCATGTCATTTTTCATTTCTGAGAAGCCCTCAAGATCCATGGTGCTTATTTGAGATACTCCAATTTTTAATCCATTAAGGGTAAAGGTTTTAAAGTCCTGATGAAAAATTTCTCCTACAGTCCTTCCTTTTAATGAAGTACCTGCTTTAAACATTTCCTTAGCGAAACTTTCAACATCTATACATGCTATTTCAGAAAGCCTTTTTAACATCAATTGATCTACATTTGTAGAAGTAGGAGACTTAAATAGTAAGGTATCTGATATAATAGCAGCAGATAATAATCCTGCAACCTTTTTAGAAGGTCTGATTCCATTTTCAAAGAATATTGAAGCTACAATGGTTGAAGTACTGCCAACTGGTTCATTTCTGAAATAAATAGGGTTTCCAGTTTGTATATCAGCAATTCTATGGTGGTCTATTATTTCTAAAACCTCTGCATCTTCTAAACCGTGCACTGATTGGGTTCTTTCATTATGGTCGACTAAGATTACCTTTTTTCTGTTTTGGCTAATGAGGTGATATCTGGATATAGTACCGATAACTTTGTTTTCCAAATCAACTACTGGATAGCTTCTATATCTTGTTTCAAGCATTACATCTTTTATTTCATCAACAAAATCCTCTGTACTAAAGCTAAGAATATTATCTTTCGTCATAACATAGCTTATTGGAATACTTTGAGTTATAAGTCTTGAAGCAGTAAAAGAATCAAAAGGTGTGGATATTATAGAGGTACCCTGCTCCTTTGCGATTTCAATTACTTCATCACTAACTAAATGATTCCCAGTAACTATCATTAGTGCCGCATTGCATTTAATAATAGTGTTCTGCGTGTCTTCTCTATCACCGCATATAACTATATCACCCTCTTCAATAATTTCTTCTGCACTGTCAGGATGCATGGCAGCAGTCACTATCTTACCACCTAGACTTAAATTGCTAGATTTAACATAAATATATTTGGCTGATAGGGTGTCAAGAATATTTTCTAATTTTGTGTAGCTTTTAGATAATATATTGTTATCCCAAAAATCTATGAAGCTGGTGAATAAATTTGTTATAGTAGCTATTCCAATTAAGGAATCATTATCATCAACTACAGGAAGCGTTTTAGTATTATTCCTTTTCATTATGTTCCAAGCCATTTTAAGTGAAATATCTGGTGCAACAGGAGCAACGTTATCTATATGTAAGTCTGATACTTGAACCTTAACTGTTTCAACGAGTTTAGGAACCTCTACATCAAAATAATTTAGTATAAATTCAGTTTCTCTATTAATATCTCCGAGCCTAACTGGAACTGCCTGGAGTACTCCGGTTTTATTTTTAAATTCTGAATAGGCTATAGCAGCACAAATTGAATCAGTATCAGGATTTTTATGGCCAGTTATATATAATAAATCATTCATTTTAGAATCCCTCCATTTTTTATCATAAGTTAATGTGTTTTTTAGATTTTGAATAATATTAAAACTTAACTTTCATAAATATATAGAAACATCTGAGAATATTTAAATATAGCTTAATTTTAAAGTTATTTTGCAGCCTTGTAAATAGGCAATTACATTTATTTTTTTTCATAACAATGTATTTAAGCTCATATATTACTATAAGTAGCAGGAGAAAATAAGGAAACGCAAGAATAAAAATCCTTGCATGTTTCAGAGCATTACAGGAGGTGTATTTTTAATAAACTTTGCGGAGGGACTGCAGAACATAACAGGAGGTACAAGGATTAATAATCTTTGTGTGCTATAAAGAGAATTGGAGGCGCAAAGATTAATAATCTTTGCGTACTATAAAGCATTACAGGAGGGAAACATGGTTAATAGCGAATTTATCCACGCAGGATTAAGTAAAAACGAAGTAGATAAAAGGCAAAATTTATATGGTTTAAATCAACTAAAGAGCAGCAAAAAAATTTCACCTTTTAATATATTTTTATCTCAATTCAATGATTTTATTATTTGGGTCTTGCTTGCTGCAACAATTATTTCCGGAATAATGGGAGAAAAAGCAGATGCAATAACAATATTAATTATAGTCATTATGAATTCAATACTAGGTTTTATTCAGGAATATAAGACAGAGAAATCATTAGAAGCTCTTAAAAAGTTGGCAGCTCCTGCAGCTAAAGTAGTAAGGGATGGAAGGGTCCAAGTTATAAACGCTGAATTAATTGTGCCCGGGGATATTACACTACTTGAAAGCGGAGATAGGATTCCAGCAGATTGTATTGTTCTAGAGTCCAATTCCCTTATGGTGGATGAATCACTTCTTACTGGGGAATCTGTAGGAGTTAATAAAAGTACAAAAACAAAGGAAAATCAAATTTTCATGGGAACTGTTTTGCTAACTGGTAAGTGTATTGCAAAGGTAATGGATACTGGTATGAAAACAGAAATGGGTAAAATTGCAAATATGCTACAAGACATTGAAAATGAAAAATCTCCCCTAAAATTAAGACTTGATTCACTTGGAAAGATATTAGTTGTTATTTGCATAGTAATCTGTGCTGTTGTTACTCTAATGGGAATTTTAAGAGGACAGGATAAATATCAAATGTTTCTAGTTGGAGTAAGCCTTGCTGTTGCTGCAATTCCAGAAGGTCTTGCAGCAATAGTAACAGTTGCACTTGCTCTTGGAGTTTCAAGAATGCTTAAAAGAAATGCTCTAATTCGCAAGCTTCCAGCTGTAGAAACCTTAGGCTGCACCTCTATAATATGCAGTGACAAAACAGGTACTTTAACTCAAAACAATATGACAGTTAAGGCTATTTTCATTAATGAAAGACTCTATGATTTAAATATAAGAGATATACCAGAAAATACACTTTTGAAGAAAGCATTTACATATTGTAATGACGTTAACTTTAATGAGAAGGAAGCTGTGCTGCAAAAGAGTCTAATGGGAGATCCCACAGAAACTGCTCTAATAAAGGCTTTTTTTAAAGATACTAAAACCTACATAAATTTTGTTTCAAAAGGGAAAAGGATATTTGATATTCCATTTGAATCTAATAGAAAAATGATGTCTGTTATTATAAAAGAAGGTATAAAAGAATATTGCTTTGTAAAAGGTGCACCAGAAAGGCTTTTAGAAAAATGTAAATACATATTAGTAAATGGAGAAACAAAATTATTTACCTCTTATTATAAAAATAAAATTACAACAGCAATCGAGGATATGTCCCTTAAGGCTTTAAGATGTTTAGGAGCTGCCTACAAGGATACAGGGCTAGCAAAAAATAGTAGTCTGGAAAGAGATCTAATATTTTTAGGTATCGCAGGAATTATTGATCCTCCTAGAAAAGAAGTTAAGGATGCAGTGTTTAAGTGTAATGCAGCTGGGATAAGGCCAATAATGATTACAGGTGATCATAAAAATACAGCCTATGCAATAGGAAAAGAACTTGATATTTGCAGGGAACAAGGTGAAGTAATTACAGGAGAGGAACTAGATAAATTAAGTGATAAAGAGCTATCTTTTAGGCTTGATAAAATTAATGTTTTTGCAAGGGTAAATCCAAATCACAAGCTTAGAATTGTGAAGCTTTTAAAAAATAAAAATCACATAGTTGCAATGACAGGGGACGGTGTTAATGATGCACCAGCAGTTAAAGAAGCAGATATAGGTGTATCTATGGGTATTTCAGGTACCGATGTTACAAAAGAAGCATCGTCAATGATATTGATGGACGATAACTTTTCAACTATTGTAGCCGCTGTTGAAGAAGGTAGAGTTATTTATGAAAATATAAGGAAGTTTATAAGGTATTTACTATCCTGCAACCTTGGGGAAGTCCTTACAATGTTCTTATCTTCACTGCTATACTTAGAAACACCTTTGCTGCCTATACAAATTTTATTTGTAAACTTAGTTACTGATGGACTTCCTGCAATTGCATTGGGTGTTGATCCTCCAGATAAGGATATAATGTTTCAAAAACCAAGGCCAAAAAATGAGCACATTTTTGCAAGAGGTTTAAAAGAAAAAATAATATTAAGAGGAAGTTTAATAGGTATTTGCACTGTACTATCTTTCTTAGTAGGAAAATATTATAAATTCAGCTTAGATACATGCAGAACTTTAGCACTTGGAACCTTAATACTTTCACAACTAATTCATGTTTTTGAATGTAGATCAGAGAAACATTCTATATTTGAAATAAAACTGTTTACAAATATCTATTTAGTTGGGGCAGTGCTCACCTCTATAATAATGCTTCTAAGTGTTATTTATACTCCGTTTTTACAGGGGGTATTTCATACAGTGGCCTTAGACTTAGGTCAGTGGTTAATAGTAATCTTCTTCTCAGGTATTATTGCCTTTATAAACAGTCTTTACCTTTATATTAATAGATAGAAATAACATAAATGTCTATAAAATTGAAAAAGAAAGTGCCACAAAAGCGGCACTTTCTTTAATATTTATAGGTTATACACAAAAAACTATTTTATCCTTTGAACCTTTCGAACTTGTTGCACTTTTCCCTCAACAGGAATCAAGTCTTTCTTAGTCGTTAAGTTTCTTATATTCATTATAGTTATCAATTCCCTGTTATCTTTGCCTTTTTTACCCTTAAGCCCTTGAACTAAAAGTAAGTTGCCTTGATTAATAACCATAAAAGCAGGCTTTTTAAACCATCTATTTTTCTTATAGACACATTTAACAACTGTTTTACTTCTATCTGGCTTTATTATTAAAGTAGCAGTTATTTTATGGAATAACCAAAGTATGGTTTTTTCTTCAACCTTTACTGAAACTACGTTTCCTTGAACCTGTGTAATTCTATCACCGTATCTTTTTAGATATGTGTCAGTGTAATACTTAGAAAACTTTTCTTTAATACTCATATGTATGACTCCTTTATAAATATATTTGATTTAATGAATTATCATTTCTTAAGATAATATGCACTGCAATAATGCACATATATAGGACATTTTATTCAACATTATATCATATTTTACATTGCTTTAAAATATGATTGTTAATTTTAATTATAGTTTTACCAAAAATAATAGTAAACTATTACTCATTTTTCTAAATCGGCTTACAAATTAATAAAATTATGCTATTATTAACATTGTAAATAGGTTGATTTTTATAATGTAATAGAACTTAGTACTTAATAGCTTTTTATTAAAGTAGGAGGCGTTATAATGTGTCTTGGATTACCTTTAAAAATTGTTAAAATTGATAATAAAGAAGCCATTGGTGAATTAAATGGAGTAAAGAGAAAAGTAAGAATAGATTTAATTGAAAATCTAAAAATAGGTGATTATGTAATGGTTCATGCAGGCTTTGCAATAGAAAAGCTTGATGAAAGCTCTGCTTTAGAGACTTTGGATATAGTTAATGAACTTGAACAGGCTGTTAATAATAATTAAATAAGCTTTTTAACCAAAGGTTCAAATAGCACTATGCTAATTGCGGCCATTTGGCGGGAACTTATTATAGGCAGGTGAAAAAATGAGAAGCATGGAAGAAATCCATAAAATTTTAGAATATATTAATAGCTTCGATGAAAAGATAAACCTTATGGAAGTCTGTGGAACGCATACAAACGCTATAAGTAAGTTCGGTATTAGATCTGCTTTAAGAGAAAATATAAATTTAATTTCAGGGCCAGGTTGTCCTGTATGCGTTACTCCAGATCTTTATCTTGATTATATATATGATTTATCCTTAAAGGAAGAAGTTATTATTGCTACCTATGGGGATATGATTAGAGTTCCAGGATCCTTGCCGAGCTTAACCTTAGAAAATGCAAAGGCAAAGGGAGCAAATGTAAAAATGGTTTATTCAAGTATGGATGCTGTAAATATAGCAGAAGAAAATCCTACAAAAAAAGTTGTATTTTTAGGAATTGGTTTTGAAACTACTGCTCCTGCTACAGCCATTGCAGTAAGAGAAGCTAAGGGAAAAGGGTTAAAAAATTTCTTTGTACTTTCTATTCATAAATTAGTAGAACCTGTAATGAGGCTGTTACTTGAGGATGAAACCTTAAAAATAAATGGATTTCTTTGTCCCGGTCATGTAGCTGTTGTGATAGGAGAAAAAGGTTTTGAATTCTTAGAAGAATATCACTGTCCAGCTGCAATTGCAGGTTTTGAAATGGATGAAGTATTAGAAGGAATATTCTTCATTATTAAGAGCTTAAAAGAGAAGAATTTTAAAATAAAGAATCCATATTCTAAACTGGTAAAGCATGAGGGGAATCGAGTAGCTAAAGACCTGATTAATAGTACCTTTATTGAAGTAGATGACCCTTGGAGAGGAATAGGAACAGTTTCTAAAAGCGGGCTAAAGCTTAATAATGAGTATAAGCAATTTGATATAGAAAACACATATCCAATTAATGTAAAAGATACAAATAGAAATAATGGCTGCAAATGTGGTGATATCCTTAAAGGGAAACTAAGACCCAATGAATGTCCGCTATTTGAGAAGGTATGTACTCCAGAAAATCCAATTGGGCCGTGTATGGTATCTGGAGAAGGCAGCTGTGCAGCATACTATAAATACAGCACCTTCTAGCGCCCTCTCTTTAAGCTAATGCATAATATGAAGCAGAAAGGAGAATTTAAATGGAAGGTATTATATCCATATCTCATGGAAATGGAGGTAAAAAAACCTCAAAACTTATAGATGAAATGATAGTACCTTATTTCAACAATAAGGAGTTAATTGAGTTAGGTGATGGAGCACTGTTAAACGTAAGCGGTGATATAGCATTTTCGACTGATAGTTTTGTTATAGATCCATATTTTTTTCCTGGAGGAAATATTGGGAAGCTAAGTATTTGCGGAACCGTAAATGATTTACTAATGTGTGGAAGTATACCTAAATATATAAGCTTAGGATTAATTTTAGAAGAGGGACTTAAACTTTCTGACTTGGAAAGCATTATAAAGTCTATAGCTGAGACTGCTTTAAGTGCCGGGGTTAAGGTTGTAACTGGTGACACAAAGGTTGTAGATAAAGGTCATGGTCATGGTATTTATATTAATACGGCTGGAATTGGTGAGAAAGTTCCAAATATAGAGCTTGGAAAACATAGAATTAATAAGGGTGATAAGGTTATTGTATCTGGAAATGTAGGTAATCATGGAGTTGCTATTCTTTGTGAAAGAGAAAAACTTCTAGATACAAATATTATATCCGATTGTGCAGTTTTAAATGAGCCTACTCGAGCATTACTAAAATTTAAGGAAAATATTAAAATATTGAGAGATCCAACTCGAGGCGGAGTTGCTACAACTTTAAATGAATTTGTGGAGAAAAGTAACTTTTCAATTGAAATTGAAGAAAGTGCCATTCCTATAGCCAGTAATGTAAAAACTGCCTGTGATTTACTTGGATTAGATCCGCTTTATAGTGCTAATGAAGGAAAAATACTAGCAGTGGTGGATGCGAAAATTGTTGATGTGGCTCTTAAGGAGCTTAAAGGTACAGAACTTGGAAAAGATGCTGCCATCATTGGTGAAGTAGTAGATTACATGCCCTCTAAAGTGCTTTTAAAGAGTATGTTAGGTGGAAGAAGAATATTAGATAAGCTTAGTTATGATATACTTCCGAGAATATGTTAGAGAGGTAGAATTTTATGCATGAATTACCTATTACTCAAAGTATTGTGAGAATTGCAGCTGAGGAAGCAGAAAGACATAACATTAGAAAAATTAATGAAATAAGACTTAAAATTGGAGAACTTTCTGGTTTAGTACCAGAATGTATACAACAATATTTTGATTTTGCAAGTAAAGGAACCGCTGCAGAAGGTGCCAAAATAATAATTACTAAAATACCTATTACCATGAAATGCACAAGCTGTGATTTCAGTGGTGAACCTAGCAGTTTTATAAATAGCAAGTGTCCGGTTTGCAGTAGTGCGAAAGTTATTCGAGCAGGAGGAAATGAATTTTATATAGATAGTATGGAGGTGGAAGACGAAAATGGAGATTAAAGTTGTAAGACAAATTCTAGAATGGAATGAAGATTGTCATAAAGAGCTTCAGCAGTTATTTAATGAGAAAAAAATATTAGTATTAAATGTTATGGGTTCACCAGGAGGTGGAAAAACTACATTTATTACAAGGGTTATTGAAGCTTTAAGATCAGATTATAATATAGGTGTAATAGAGGCTGATATAGCAGGCCAGATTGATGCTGAGAAAATGCAGGAAATGGGAATTCCAGTTGTTCAGCTTAATACTGATGGAGCCTGTCATACTGAAGCCATGTCTATTAAGAATATGCTTCCTTATTTCGACTTGGATAAACTAGATTTGCTTATAATTGAAAACATAGGAAACTTAGTCTGTCCAGCAGAATTTGATATAGGAGAAGATCTGAAAATATCTCTTTTAAGTGTTCCGGAAGGAGACGATAAAGTAGAGAAATACCCATTGATGTTCACTAGATCAAATGCTCTCATAATTTCTAAATATGACATGAAGGAATATTTCAACTTTGATGAAAATAGAGTTATTGAAAATGCAAAGAAACTTAATGATTCAATTAATATATTCAAAGTAAATTCTGCTAAGGGTCAGGGATTAGATGGAGTTATTGATTATATTAAGGCATACATAAAAAAATAAATAAGTCTATAGCAGTGATTTTAATCATTATAAACTTATTATACGAGGAGAGATTTAAATGACAAAAGAAGAAATCGCAAAGATGATTGATCATACTTTACTTAAACCAGAAGCAACTGCTAAGCAAATCAAAACTTTATGTGAAGAAGCAAAGCAATATGGTTTTGCATCAGTTTGTGTAAACCCTGTTCATGTTGCCCTTGCTTATGAATTATTAAAAGGTTCACAGGTAAAGGTTTGTACTGTTATTGGCTTCCCTTTAGGGGCAAACACAACGGCAGTTAAAGCTTTTGAAGCTACTGAGGCTATTAAGGAAGGTGCCGAAGAAGTGGATATGGTCATTAATGTAGGAAAGTTAAAGGATAAGAATTTAGACTATGTAAAAGCTGATATTAAGGCAGTAGTTGATGCTGCTAAGGGCAAGGCATTAACAAAGGTTATTTTAGAAACCTGTCTGCTTTCAGAAGATGAAAAGGTAACTGCTTGCAAACTCGCTAAGGAAGCTGGAGCTGACTTCGTAAAAACTTCTACAGGCTTTAATAAGGGCGGAGCAACTGAAGAAGACATAAAGCTCATGAGAGAGACTGTAGGAACTGAAATGGGAGTTAAGGCTTCAGGTGGAGTTAGAAGCAGCGCAGATGCCCTAGCAATGATTAAGGCAGGAGCTTCAAGAATAGGCGCATCCGCTTCCATAGCAATATGTGAAGGCGGAGAAGGAAGTTCTAATTACTAATACCATTAAACATAAAATAAAAAATATAAAGTAACGAAAATATATAAAATGTGTGGAATAAGCATATTTTATATATTTTTTTATTTTTCCAATAGCATCATATTATTTTAAAATTTTGTTCCTAAATATTAATTTTTAGAATATTTATATAGTAAATGGCGTGATAAAGGTACAAAACGCAAATTTTGCTTATAAAAGGGGGGAAGAAAATATGAATCATGAGCTATTACCACAGGATATAATATATAAATTTGATTTTGTCTCTACTAATAAAATAGAAGAAAAAGAATTTGATTATATTCCAGAGTACAAAGAGGCTTATAAAAAGATAAAGAGTGCTTTGGAAATAGATAATAATGGGTATAATGTTTATTTAATAGATGACTTTTCAAAGGATAAATTAAATAATATAAAAGCCTATGTAGAAAAAATCTTAAATAATAAAGAAAAACCTCAAGATATATGCTATATAATAAAAAATGATCCTAAGAATCCTAAGGTACTATTTCTACCCAACGGTAAAGGCATTATATTAAAGGAAATGCTGAAAGAGATAAAAATAAGTTACGCAGAGAACACTTTTAATTTTTATAACCATAGTGGAAATAAAGAAAAAGAAATTATTATTGATAATATGCAGAAAAAAAGAAATGTACTTGTTGGTAAGCTAGAAGATTTAGCAAAGGAATATAATTTTGAAATTAAGATAACACAAGGCGGCTTTGTTTTCATACCTCAAAAAGAGGGGGAAGCAATGACTGAAAAAGACTTTGAAGAGCTTGTACAGGAGAAAAAGGATGATATATTAGATAAAGTCAGCGTTTTAAGGGAGAATGCAGAATTAATATTAGATGAACTTAAGAATGTTGAAACAGATGAACTTGAAAAAATTAAGAAACTAATGTCAGATTACTACAATCATGGATTAAACGAAATAAAAGATAAATTTAGATATACATTTTCGGATAATAGCGAAGTAATTAGCTTTTTAGAGGAAATGTGTGATGACATTGAAGAAAATCTAATAGATATATATTCTTTAAATTATGAGGATGATGAGGAAAAAATAAATGAAGTTATATATAAATATGATATGAATATTATTGTTGATAATAGTAATATTTTAAAGCCTCAAGTTATTTATGAGGAAGATCCAAGTGTAAATAATCTTTTGGGTAACATTGAATATGAAAATCATAACAATGTTTACACAACTGATGTAACATTAATAAAAGCTGGTTCAATGCTAAAGGCAAATGAAGGTTGCTTAATATTAAGAGCTAATGATCTTTTTACTAATCCACAGGCCTACTATTATTTAAAGAAAACTCTAATTTCAGAGAAAGTTAGCCTTGACTTTAATAGAGGATATTTAGAACTTTTATCCTTAAGCAGTTTAAACCCTGAACCAATAGAAATTAAGGAGAAGGTTATTCTTATAGGAGATTTTGAAACCTATGATTATCTATTTAATTATGATGAAGATTTCAAGAAAATATTTAAAATTAGGGTTGAATATGAGCCTATTGTAGAAATAAACGAATTAACTGGAAGAGCTCTCCAAAGTAATATAAATAAGATGTGTGAAACCTATAAATTAAAACCCTTGACGGAAAGCTCCATTATTGAGGTAGCTAAGCATTTATCCAGAAAGGCAGAATCCAGGTATAAAATATATTTTAATGATGGAGAATTAAATAAGTTGTTACTGCTTTCAAATAATAAAGTTGTAAGTGATGGAAGAAATTTTATTTCTTCATCAGATATTAGAGATATAGCATATTCTGAGGACTTAATTCAAAAGGAAATTTTAGAAAACTATACAGAAAAAAGAATTCTAATAAACGTTATAGGCAGCCTAATTGGTCAAGTTAATGGGCTATCGGTTTTAGATATGGGATACGTAAGTTTTGGTAAGCCTATTAGGATAACCTGCAGCTGTTACAAAGGCGATGGAAACATTGTTGATGTTCAGAAAGAAAGCAATTTAAGCGGTAACATTCATAGTAAGTCAATTGGAATTTTAAAAGGATACTTAAGTAAGTTTTTAAATTCTTACTCAAGGCTTCCTGTAGATTTTCATTTAAGCTTCGAACAGCTTTACGGAAAAATTGATGGAGACAGTGCATCAGTAGCAGAGATTATAAGCATAATATCTGCACTGGGAAAACTGCCTATAAAACAAAATATTGCAGTAACAGGCTCAATAAATCAGTTAGGAGAGGTTCAGCCAATTGGAGGGGTTAATGAAAAAATAGAAGGTTTTTTCAATGTATGCATGGCAATAGATTCAGTAAAAGATAAGGGGGTTCTCATTCCCAATAGCAATAAAAATGATTTGGTTTTAAATAACAAGGTTGAGGAAGAAATAGCAAAGGGGAATTTTCATATTTACACAATGTCAACAGTTGAAGATGCAATGATGATACTTTTTGACGAGGACAATATTAAGGCAGATACAGTTTTAAATTCTGTTAATAGAGAAATTCAAAAATACTATACAAAAAAACAATAAATGATAAAAAAATGGCATCCATATGGATGCCATTTTTTATACATTAAATCTGAAATTAACCACATCTCCGTCTGACATAATATAATCCTTGCCTTCAAGTCTATAAAAACCCTTTTCCTTTGCTGCAGCTTCTGAGCCACATTCTATAAGCTTATCATAGGAAATTATTTCTGCTCTTATAAAGCCTCTTTCAATATCTGAATGAATCTTACCAGCAGCTTCAGGAGCCTTTGTACCTCTAGCGATTGTCCATGCTCTAACCTCTTGTACCCCGGCTGTTAAAAAGCTCATAAGGCCTAGGAGTTTGTAGCTTGACTCAATTAATTTGTCTAGGCCAGTTTCCTTAAGTCCATATTCCTGAAGTAATTCTAACTTTTCATCTTCTTCTAAATCAGAAACCTCTTCTTCAAGTTTTGCGCAAATAACTACTACTTCTGAAGCTTCCTTCTTAGCAAATTCCCTTACAGTTTTAACATATTCATTTTCAGTGTTACCAGATACTAAATCTTCTTCTGAAATATTTGCAGCATATAAAACCGGTTTCGAAGTAAGTAAGAAAAATGTTTTAACTAAATTCTGTTCCTCATCACTCATTTCTAATGTTCTAATAGGGTTTCCGCCTTCTAGGTGCTCTTTGGCTCTTTCCATAAAGGCAACCTCTTCTTTAGCCTTTTTATCGCCAGAGCGTGCGAGTTTAACAGACTTTTCCATTCTCCTATCTAGAACTTCAATATCTGAGAAAATAAGTTCTAAATTAATTGTTTCTATATCTCTTATAGGATCTACTGAGCCGTCTACATGCACTACATTAGGATCATTAAAAGATCTTACTACGTGCACAATAGCAGCTACCTCACGAATGTGTGATAGAAATTTATTTCCAAGCCCTTCTCCTTTACTTGCGCCTTTAACTAGTCCGGCTATATCATAAAATTCTATATTTGCATTTACTTTTTTTCTAGAAGAATACATTTTCTCAAGTACATCTAATCTTTTATCTGGTACATTAACGACGCCGATATTAGGTTCTATAGTACAAAATGGGTAATTAGCAGCCTCTGCTCCAGCCTTGGTAATGGCGTTAAATAACGTACTTTTACCTACGTTAGGTAAACCTACAATTCCTAATTTCATTTATGACATTCCTTTCATTTGTAATGTTTTAATTCTTAATAAATTATACCTTACAGCAAGGTGCATTTCAAGGATATTAGGTTATTCATGATTACATTGTAAACATATGATAATTAATTATCTAAGACAGCTGTTGTGATAGGAAAATTTATGAATAAAAATTTTATATTTCTATAAAAAGTTGAAGGAATTTTAAAAATAATATAGAATATGTATAATAGTGGTGTAAAGTGGATTAAAGTGGAGTAGAAGTGTAGAGGTGTAATATGTTTATAGGAGAATATCAACATGCTATAGACAATAAGAACAGAATGATTATTCCATCAAAATTTAGAGATGAAATTGGTGGAACCTTTGTATTAACAAAAGGTCTGGATGGATGCCTTTATGCTTACACTATGGATGAATGGAAGTTATTAGAAGAAAAGCTAAAAAAACTTCCTCTTACAAGTAAAGATGCAAGAGCCTTTGTAAGATTTTTCTTCTCAGGTGCAAATGAAATTGATGTAGATAAACAGGGAAGAGCACTAATACCGCAAAATCTTTCAGAATATGCTTCAATAAATAAGGATATAGTAAGTATAGGAGTTTCTACAAGAATTGAGATTTGGAGCAAGGAAAAATGGGAAGAATATAATAATCAAAATATTGACTATGATGCCATTGCTGAGAAAATGAGCGAACTAGGTATCTAAAGTCATTAAGGAGAATTATATGGAGTTTAAGCATATATCTGTGTTATTAAATGAAGTTATTGAAGGACTTAATATAAATGAAAATGGAACTTATGTGGACTGCACTTTAGGTGGAGCAGGTCACTCAAGTGAGATTATAAAAAAACTTAATTCAAAAGGAAAATTAATTGGAATAGATCAGGATTTAGAAGCTTTAAGTGCTGCTAAAGAAAAACTTATTTCCTACGAAAATGTTATTTATGTACATAATAATTTTACTAATATCGAAAACATATTAGATGAACTTGAAATAGATAATATAGACGGTATTTTGATGGATCTTGGAGTTTCTTCATATCAGCTTGATAATGGCGAAAGAGGTTTTAGCTACATGAAGGATGCCCCCCTTGATATGAGAATGGACAGGGAAGCAGAATTAACAGCTTATGAGGTTGTAAATGGCTATTCAGAAGAAAGACTTTATAAATTAATCAGAGATTACGGTGAAGAAAAGTTTGCAAGTAGAATTGCTAGATTTATTGTGGACAGACGGAAAAACAGTCCTATAACCTCAACTTATGAGCTTGTAGATATAATAAAGGCTGCTATTCCTGCTAAGGCAAGGAGAGAAGGACCACATCCTGCTAAAAGGACTTTTCAAGCAATAAGAATAGAAGTAAATAGAGAACTGGAAATATTGGATAAAGCCATAGAAGGAAGTATTAATAAACTTAAAAAAGGAGGAAGGCTGGCTATAATAACCTTCCACTCACTTGAAGATAGAATAGTAAAAAATAAATTTAAGGATTTGGCAGATCCATGTAAATGCCCAAAGGAATTTCCGGTATGTATTTGTGGTAAGGTACCAACAATTAAAATAATAAGCAAAAAACCCATAGAACCTTCAAAAGAAGAAATAGAAGAAAATCCTAGAAGCAGAAGTGCTAAACTGAGGATTGCAGAGAAAATATAGTTCTAATTTATGGATGGGGTGAATAAAGTGATAGTAATGGATAATAAAAATTTAGTAAGCGGCAGTAATGCACTAGCGCCGAAATACAAACCTTATAATCCTAGCATAGATGAGGAGTTCGAAAAGCTTAGAAGAGAAAAAGAGAAAAAGAAAAAAGCTTTAGCACAAAAGAGGCTCAAAACAAAAGCTAAAATAATTGCTTACATAATAGCAGCATTTGCTATTGGTGTAGTTTTAGTATTACGTTATTCAGCCGTATACAATCTTCAAAAGCAGCTTTTAGTTGTAACTACTGATTCGAGCAGCCTAAACATGGAGAATGAAAATTTAAAGGTTCAACTTCTAAAGTCAAGTAATATGCAGCAAGTAGAAGATTTAGCAGTAACAAAATTGAAAATGATAACCCCCGATAAGAATAGTATAATTTATTCTTCAGTTACTAAAGATTATTTTGCAAATAATGAAGCAAAAGGCACTAAAAACACAAAGGATAATTTAATTGCAAAGGTAAAGAATCTGTTGTTTTAGTGGAGGTAAATCTATTGAATTTTCGGGACAAGGTTAAAATTAAAAAAAGGATGCTGATTACATTTGGCATACTTTTTATTTTATTTTTTTTGCTTGTAATTAGACTATCTTATATAATGATAGTTCAATCCGAACAATTGACAAAGATTGCTAAAGAACAGTGGACAAGCGAAGTTAAAATTGACGCAAGAAGAGGAAGAATTTTAGATAGATATGGTCATGAGCTTGCTATAAGTGCAAATGTTTATAGAGTTGATTTAGACATGAATACTATAAGACAATATTTACAAGAAAATAATATAACTAATGAAGTCATAGCTCCTAAATTAGCTAGTGCTCTTAATATGAAAAATGAAGATGTGCTTGCAATATTAAATAAAACTCTGCCTAATGGCTTGCCTATGGCCTCTGCAAGTTTGGCTAGAAGAATTGAGAAGACAGAAGCTGATAAGGTTAAGGATTTAAATATTAGGGGAGTTCTAGTTTCCTCAGATACTAAAAGATATTATCCAGATGGAAATTTTTTATCTCATGTTTTGGGCTTTGTAAGAAAAGACGGTGTTGGTCTAACAGGTGTGGAATTAAGTTATGATAAACAACTTTCTGGCACTCCTGGTAGAATAATATCTGAAAATGATAATAAGAGTAAGGGACAGCCCAATGTTATTTCAGAGTTTACTAAACCAGTTGATGGTAAGGATGTAGTGTTAACAATAGATAATATGATTCAAAGCTTTCTTGAAAAGGCTGCTTCTCAAGCTTTGAATGATAACAAGGCAAAGGCAGTCACTATAATTGCCATGAACCCTAATAATGGAGAAATTTTAGGACTTGTAAATAAGCCTGATTATGATCCTAATAATCCTTGGGTAGAAGGAAAAACACAAGATGAGCTTCAGCAAATGTGGAGAGACAGAGCGGTAAATGATACCTTTGAGCCAGGTTCTATATTTAAGGTTATTACTGCTTATGGTGCTATGGAAGAAGGCTTAGTTAAAGAAACAGATCATTTTTTATGCGGCGGCAGCACTAAAGTGGCAAACAGAATAATTCATTGCTGGAAGAGGACTGGTCACGGTGATGAAACTTTTGTGGATATATTAAAAAATTCCTGTAATGTTGGCTTTATGGAGCTTGGAAGAAGACTTGGTAAGGTTAATTTAAATAAATACATAACTAAATTTGGATTTGGACAAAAAACCGGTATTGATCTCTCGGGCGAAGCTAAGGGTATAATAAGAAAAACAGAAAAAATGACTGAAGTTGATGTGGCTACTGAATCCTTTGGCCAAAGTAATACCGTTTCATCAATTCAGTATATACAGGCTTTTAATGCTATAGCAAACGGTGGAAAATTAATCACGCCACACGTAATGCAGGAAGTTGTCCATTTTCAAAATGGAGATAAAAAAATAGTTGATGAAACCTATAATAAATATAATGAAAGAAGTATATTAAAGGAAGATGTTGCCAATACTTTAAGGGGATATCTTGAAAAGGTTGTATCAGAAGGCGGCGCAAAAAATTCTTTTATACCAGGCTATCATATTGCAGGTAAAACTGGTACAGCTCAAAAGGTAAGCAGTGTTACAAAAAGTTATGAACCTGGTAAATATATATCTTCCTATGCTGGAATGGCTCCAGCAGATAAACCAACTATAACATTATTTGTTTCTATAGATGAGCCTGATCCATCAAATTACTATGCAGGTCAAATTGCAGCACCAGTGGCTAAACAGATATTTAATGATATATTTAACTATTTAGGAACAACTGCAGACGCATCTAAAGAAGAAATTGCAAGAAGTATGCAAAAGGACGTAATTATTCCTGAAATAAGGGGTATGAAAAAAGAAGATGCTATTAAATTACTTAAAGCTCAAAAAATAATTTATGATATAGATACGAAGGGTGAATACATAGTAGAAATGAGCCCGAAACCAGGTTTTAACATTAAAGAAGGAGATAAAATTGTACTTTACACTGGTAGTTTAGATAACTATAATAAAGTAGTAGTAATGCCGAACCTTATTGGACTTTCCAAAGAAAAAGCCACTTCTATTCTGAAAGGTTTAGGATTAGAAGCAGAATTTACTGGAGAAGGTTTAGTTTCTAGCCAAAGTATTACAGCAGGGGAACAAGTTAATAAAGGTACAAAACTTCTCATAGAATTAGAGATTTTAGATGATTAAAAATAGGGGCATGCATATATTACGACAAAAAAGTAGTAAATGCATGCCAATATTGTGTAAACAAACAAGTTAGGAGAGTGTTATGATGCAACTTAAAGATTTACTTCGCGGTATAAAATATAGCATAATTAAGGGCAATTCTGACATAAATATTAACAAAGTAGAATATGACAGCAGAAAGGTTAATGAAGGAGATGTATTTTTTTGTATTACTGGGTTTAAGGTAGATGGTCATGATTTTGCTTTAGGCGCAGTTAAAAATGGGGCTGCTGTAATAGTATGTGAAAGAGAGATTATGATAGAAGGACTTTCAGGATATACAGTAGTTAAAGTTGAAGATAGTAGAGAGGCTTTAGCTGTTGCTTCATCTAATTTTTATGGTGAACCCTCAAAAAAGTTAAGGATGATTGGGATTACTGGTACTAATGGG
The DNA here is from genome assembly GCF_045310675.1 of Candidatus Clostridium stratigraminis. Classification (NCBI taxonomy): domain Bacteria; kingdom Bacillati; phylum Bacillota; class Clostridia; order Eubacteriales; family Clostridiaceae; genus Clostridium; species Candidatus Clostridium stratigraminis. The sequence continues at coordinate 106,752 of NZ_JBJHZZ010000003.1, read as the reverse complement.
AAGACTACATCTACCTTTATGATGAAGGCTATTTTAGAGGAAGCTGGTTACAAGGTAGGATTAATCGGTACTGTTGCAAATTATATTGGAGATACAAAGTTAGCTTCACATAGAACAACTCCTGAATCCTTAGAATTACATAAATTTTTAAAGGAAATGGTTGAAAATGATGTTACTTATTGCGTAATGGAGGTTTCCTCACATTCACTTGCCTTAAGCAGAGTTTATGGAATAGAATTTTCTGTAGGTATTTTTACAAATCTAACACAAGATCACTTAGATTTTCATAAAACCTTTGATAATTACTACAATTCAAAGCTAATTCTTTTCAAGAACAGTAGAGTTTCTATCATTAATTATGATGATGATTATGGGTTAAGAATAATTAAAGATATTTCATCACCTAAAATTACATATGGACTGAATAATTCCTGTACAGTAACTGCAGGTAATATTAATATGCGTTCTAATGGAACTGATTTTCTTATGAAATATAAGGATAAGGATATAAATGTAAGCTTAAATATACCGGGGAGATATAATATATATAATGCTTTGGGAAGCGCAGCTGCTTGTCTATACTCTGGAGTGTCGCTGCTCGATGTAAAAAAAGGTTTAGACAGGGTGTTTGTACCTGGAAGATGTGAAATAGTGTCTAAAAACTATAATTTAGATTTTGAGATAATTATTGATTATGCACATTCTCCGGACGGTTTGGAGAATATTCTGGAAACAGCAAGAGAATTCACCGATAACAGGTTGATTGCAGTATTTGGCTGCGGTGGTGATAGAGATAAGACAAAGAGAGCAATCATGGGTAATATTGCAAGTGAGCTTAGCGATATCGCAATAGTTACATCTGACAATCCTAGATCCGAAGAACCCTTAAGCATTATTAAGGAAATACTTACTGGTATTAAAAAAGATAACTATGAAACAATTGAAAATAGAAAAGATGCTATAAAAAGAGCAATTGAAATTGCTAGAAAAGGTGACGTAGTTGTTGTGGCTGGAAAAGGACATGAAGATTATCAAGAACTTAAAGATAAAAAAATACATTTTGATGAGAGAGAAGTTATTGCTGAAGTAATAAAGGAGCTGTTTTAAATGGACAAAATAACTTTAATAGAAATATTAAATGCAACTAAAGGTGAAGTTATTAAGGAAGGAAAAGAAGTTCCTTATGAAGCAGTAAGTATTGATACTAGGACTATAGGAGAGAACAGTATTTTTATAGCTTTAAAGGGTGCAAATTTTAATGGAAATACCTTTTTAAGGGAGGCTAGCAATAAAGGGGCTAGAGTTTGTATAATAGATGAACTTTGCGATGAACTTATTAGTGTCAATAATAATACCTTTGTTATTAAAGTAGAGGATGGAAAACAGGCTCTTTTAGATCTCGCTAAATATTATAGAAGAAAACTAAAAATAAAGGTTATAGGTATAACAGGATCTACAGGTAAGACTTCTACAAAGGATCTAGTTGCGGGTGCCTTAAGTTCAAAATATAATGTCTTTAAAACTAAGGGCAACTTTAATAATGAAATAGGACTGCCGTTAATGATCTTTAATATTACTAACGAATACGATATTGCAGTTCTAGAAATGGGTATGAGTGACTTTGGAGAAATACATAATTTAACTGATGTTGCAAGACCAGATATAGCAATAATAACAAATATTGGAGTATCTCATTTGGAATATTTAAAAACAAGGGAGAATATTTTAAAAGCAAAGCTTGAAATTACAGACTACTTTGATGACCATAATATTTTAATAATAAATAATGATAACGACTTATTAAAAACCATAACATCTGAAAGCTTTAATATAGTTAAGACTGGAATGGAAGAAAACACCGATGATTTTTATGTTGAGCATTACAAGCTTCATGAAGATATGGTTAACTTTGTGGTAAATGAAAATAATGAAAATAAGGCTTATGAATTTAATATTAATATAATTGGCAGGCATAATATATCAAATGCACTATTAGCAATAGCTTGCGGCAGAAAGTTAGGGTTAAGCTATGATGATTTACAAGAAGGCTTTAGGAAGATAGAGTTTACTTCTATGAGATTAGATATAATAAAAGGAAAAAAATTCACCTTAATAGATGATAGCTATAATGCAAGTCCTGACTCTATGAAAGCAGCCATAGATGTCCTTGAAAGCTTAGAAGGCAAAAGAAAGATTGCTGTTCTTGGTACCATGAAGGAATTAGGCAATGAGGCTTTCAATCTCCATAAGGAAGTTGGAGAATATGCAAAATTAAAAAATATTAATTTACTTCTCTGTACCGGAGAATTTGAAGAGGCCTATAAAAAAGGTTTTATGTCAGATAGTAAAATAATTAATTTTTCAGGTAATGAAGAAGTTTGTAAATACTTAGAAAGTAATATTTTGCAAGGAGATTGTGTTTTGGTAAAAGCATCTAGATCCATGAAATTCGAAAATATAGTTTATAAACTAAAGATCATTAATTGCTAAAGAGGAGATAAGAAATGTATAGAATTGTGTATGCTGTTTTATTAGCATTTGTAATAGCTTTAATTTTAGGCCCAATATTAATACCTATTTTACATAGGTTGAAATTTGGACAAAATATTAGAGAGGAAGGACCTGAAAGCCATTTAAAGAAAGCAGGCACTCCAACATTAGGAGGACTTATTTTTATGATTTCCTCCCTTATTACTATGGTTATTCTAATTAGAAGACCAAGTGATGAAGCAATGATTGCCCTATATGCCTTTATAGCATTTGGCTTTATTGGTGCTCTTGATGATGGCTTAAAAATACTTCATAAAAATAACTTGGGTCTTAGGGCTCTACAAAAAATGATTTTACTATTAGTAGTATCAGGAATATTGGCATTCTATGCTGCTACAAATACTGAGATAAATATTGGAACAACTATTATAGTTCCCTTTCTTCAAAAGACATGGAATCTTGGTAAGTGGTATGTACCTTTTATCGTTTTTTACTATGTTGCTACAACCAATGCCGTTAATTTAACTGATGGATTAGATGGTCTTGCAACTTCTATAACCCTGCTTGTTATGACCTTCTTTGCCTTGGTAAGCTTTGGTCAAGGTCATTATACACTAGCTATTTTTTGTGGTGTAGTAGCTGGCTCCTTACTAGGGTTTTTAAGGTATAATGCCTTTCCTGCTCAAGTTTTTATGGGTGATACTGGTTCCCTTGCTCTTGGTGGAGCTGTGGCAACTGTAGCGTTAATACTAAAGATGCCATTATTGGTTATAATAGTAGGTGGAGTATATTTATTGGAAGCATTATCCGTAATTCTTCAAGTTTCTTCCTTTAAGCTTACAAAAAAAAGAATTTTCAAAATGGCGCCTATTCATCATCATTTTGAACTTAGCGGCTGGCATGAAACGAAAATTGTTTCCATATTCTCCATTATTACTGTAATATTATGTCTTATTGCATTTTTATCCTTACCAGCAATTATCTAGGAGGATACGCTTAGTATGAAAAAATCCAAAGTAAAAATGGGATCCATAGATTTTATACTTTTTTCTACCATTATGATACTGGTTGCAGTAGGTGTAGTAATGGTATTTAGTGCAAGTTCCTATAGTGCCTTTTTTAATCCTGTTTATAGGGATAGTATGTATTTTCTAAAAAAACAAGGTATATCTGCAATAATAGGGGCTGTGGCAATGTTTTTTATGATAAAAATTGATTATCATAAAATAAAAAAATTTACAAAGTATATTATGCTTGTTACCCTAATTCTTTTAGGAGCAGTATATGCATTTGACCCAGTTAACGGTGCTCAAAGATGGATTCCTATTCCGGTTTTTAGCCTGCAGCCCTCTGAAATAGCTAAGTATGTTATAGTCATTTATATGGCTAAAAGTATTGAACTCAAGGGTGAAAAAATAAAGAGTTTTATATATGGAATACTTCCATATCTTTTAGTATCAGGATTATATGCTGCAATTATTCTATTTGAACCTAACTTAAGTATAGCAACAGTAATTATGCTTGTAACATTAATAATGCTTTTTGTGGGTGGAGCAAGATGGCTTCATTTCACCGAACTTATAGGAATGGTTGTAGCTCTTGGTATAGGGGGAATCTTGCTAGAGCCCTTTAGAGTTGCAAGAGTATTAAATTTTCTTGATCCATGGAAGGACCCAAAGGGTAAAGGGTATCAGCTAATACAATCACTATTAGCCTTGGGTTCAGGAGGAATTACTGGAGTTACACTTGGAAAGTCAAGACAAAAGTGTTACTACATACCAGAACCGCATAATGATTTTATTTTTGCAATCATAGGTGAAGAGCTTGGATTAATAGGATGTACAGTAGTAATAATCTTATTTTTAGTACTTATTTGGAGAGGTATTAGAACTGCCATGAGGGCAAAAGATACATATGGTACCTTATTAGCTGTTGGAATAACATCAGTAATTGCAATTCAAGCAATAATTAACATAGCCGTAGTAACAGGTTCCATGCCTGTAACTGGAGTCCCGCTGCCCTTTATTAGTTATGGTGGATCTTCTTTATTATTTAATTTAATGGCCATGGGTGTTTTGCTGAATATTTCTAGACAATGTTCCACTTAAGCATTGCATTTGCAATGCTTTTTATATGCAGCTAAAATATATAAAAAATTAATAAAACTGATAAACTTTGTTGTAATATAAACATAATAATTGATGAACTTAAGTAAATTTAGTGGTATTATATAATATATGAAGCTTTAGATTAAATTTTTATAAGGTGTGGATGCTGGTGAAAAATACTTTAGCAGTAGATAATGAACTTATTAGAAAAAGAAGAAAAAAAAGAACTATAAAAAGATCTTTGATAATATTTTTATTATTGATATCTACTTTAGTTATTTTATGCTTAAAGCTGCCCTACTTTAATGTTGAAAGTATTAACGTGGTTAACAATAAAATAATAAACAGTGAGGAGATTATTTCTTCTAGTAAGATTGATTTCGGTATTAATATTTTTACATTAAATACTAAAAAAATCGTAACTAATGTATTAAGTAATCCGTATATATTAAAGGCGGATGTTATTAGAAAATTTCCAAGTACTATACTAATTTCAGTAGAGGAAAGAGAAGCAGCTTTTTATATTGAAGATAATAACAAATTTATTATTCTTGATAAAAACGGTGTAATTTTAGAAAGCAAGGATAATGTTAATAATATGAATTTAACTAAATTAGTAGGACTTGATGTTAGTAATTTTACAATTGGTAAGGTAATTCCAAAAGTAGACAATCGTAAATTAGACTTAATAAGCCTTATGACTGATTTAATATCCCTAAACAAAACTAATAAAAGTGGAATCAATATTACTTCTGTGAATATTGCTGATGTTCATAACGTCCAGGTTCTCTGTGGTAATATGCTCCTTAAATTAGGAAATATAGATATTAAGGATAAATTAAATTTAGCCTTCAATATTCTTGTAAATAATAATTTGATACATGCCAAGGGATATGTAGATGTAAGTTTTGATAGTAGTCCTGTGGTATACATAGAGAAGTAGGATGGGTCCTTTATGGACTTTAGCGGGTAATTAACCAGTGGAACGGGTAAGAGAAGACAATCCATGTTCCAATGAAAAGGAGGACGTTTATGAAAAAAAAGTATACAGCACAAATATCTGTTGCATTAGTATGCTGCATTTTGGGCTTTATGCTTGCTTATCAGTTTAGAATATTAAATAAGCAGAGCAACATTCAAAATACAACTCAAAGCAACACTGATTTGACTGTTCAAATAGAACAATTAAATAAGCAAAAGGATGAGCTTCAGAAGAATATTAATGATTTGCAAGCTAAGATAAAGGTATACGAAGATACTGCAGCAAATAGAACTCAAGATTCTCAAACGCTACTTAAAGATCTAGAAAATTCTAGAATGCTTGCAGGTGTAACTGATGTACAGGGGCAAGGAGTTGTTTTATATTTAAATCCGAATACTACTGGTCTTGGAACTGATTTAACCGCAGACAGAATTACTGATAAACATTTAGTTTATGTTGTAAATGAACTTCTAGCAGCTGGGGCAGAGGCTATTTCTATTAATGATATAAGGCTCACACCAAGAAGCGGAATTAGAAGTGCAAGTAATTATATATTAGTAAATGAAGAAAGAATATCCCCGTTGGAAAGAATTACTATTAAGGCTATAGGAGACAAGAATTTGTTAGCAGGTGCATTGGCTTTTCCTGGGGTACTCTCAGAATTTAATTCTGTAGCAACTTATAAATATGAAAAACAAGACAATATAATTATAAGTAAAAACAAATATACTAAAAGTATGAAATTTGATTTTGCAAAGCCTGTTAAACAGTAATGAGGTGAATTAAATGATAGCAGTAATTGGTTTATTATTAGGTGTTTTAATCGGAATATTTTGGAATATTAATATTCCGGATAAATTTTCTCCATATATGTCGGTAGCTATACTAGCATGTTTAGATTCAGTATTTGGAGCACTTCGAGCTTTACTTTCAAAAAATTTTAGAGCTGATGTGTTTATTTCCGGATTTTTTGGAAATGCTGTCTTAGCTGCAGGACTTGCCTATTTAGGTGATAAATTAAATGTTCCCATTTACTTAGCGGCGGTTATTGTATTTGGAGGAAGAATATTTGATAATTTTGCAATTATTAGAAGACAAATGCTTGAAAAAGCGAAATCACATAATGAGGTGGTTAAATGAAGAATAATGAGGCATCATTATTTATCTTCATAGCTTGCATTATTGTTGGAATACTAATATCCTTAAATATTAATTTTAACAGGACTAATAATAGAGTTTTCTTAAGTACAAAACAATATCAAGATGCAAACGAAACAAAAAACAAGTTAATTGGTGAAGTAAGTGATTTAGATAAACAATATCTAACACTAAATGCTAAACTATCTAAATACAAGTCTGCGGGAAAGGATCAGGAACCTGTTATTTCATCCATAGAAAATGAATTAGATCAGAACAAAATGGAAATAGGTGAAGAGGATGTTCAGGGTGAAGGCATTATTATAACCTTGAAGGATATAAGCAATGAATCCTATTATAATATCGAAGACCCTCAATTAATAGATAAAATTATTCATAATTATGATTTGAATTATGTTATTAATGACTTAAGAAATGCTGGGGCTGAAGCTATATCTATTAACGGTCAAAGAGTTACTGATAGGACTTCTGTATATTGTGATGGAACTTTAATTGCAGTTAATGGAGTTAAAATAACTACACCATTTTATATTAATGCTATTGGAGACAAAGATGTTTTAAAAAATTACATGCTATCAGATGATAATAGTTATTTAAAGTATATGATGGGCAGAACTATATCGGTTAATATAGAACAATCCATGGATGTTAAAATTCAAGCTGCATCTTTTGATATTACTAAGGACTTTTTAAGCAGCGCTATATCAAAATAATTATTAAAATAATTTGTTAATGTTATGAAAAATAAATATGTATTTGAACTTTTATTTTAATTAAAATGCAAAATATTTGAAGGATTTTTGTATTTTATGGAGAATAGTATAATATAATAATATCTAAAATATACAAGTGCTTACTAAGGGAGACGATATTTTGTCTATTGAGGAAAATATAAATATAATTAAGCAGGATTTAGCTAAAGATACTACATTAATAGCTGTATCAAAGACTAAGCCTTTTGAAGCTATAATAGAAGCATATAAAAGTGGATGCAGAGACTTTGGAGAAAATAAGGTGCAGGAACTTGCTCAGAAAATTGATACACTTCCTAAAGATATAAAATGGCACCTTATAGGCCACTTGCAAAGAAATAAAGTTAAGTATATTGTCGGAAAAGTGCATTTGATTCACTCCTTAGATAGCATAAAGTTGTTAGAAGAAATAGAAAGACTATATTCTAGTAAGGACTGCTTGGCTAATACCTTAATTCAAATTAATATCGGAAGAGAGAATTCGAAAACCGGAATATTAATAGAAGATTTGGAAGAACTTTTAAAAAAGTGTGAGCTATGTAATAATGTTAAGGTAAAGGGGCTTATGGCTGTTATACCAATTGGGTCTGAGGAAAAATGCAGAGATTATTTTAGAGAAATGAAAACCATTTGGGATCAATTAAGAAATAGAAACTTTAGAAATATTTCTATGGAGTATTTATCCATGGGAATGACACATGACTATAAAATTGCAGTTGAGGAAGGCTCTAACATGGTAAGAGTTGGGACTGGAATTTTTGGAGAGAGAAATTATACAATTGGGGGTAATTAAAATGTGTGCAAAAATGATAAATAAAATGATGGGATTTTTAGGATTAGAAGAAGATGTTGAATTAGATGAAAGAGATGAAAGAGAAGAAGAACTTGAAGAAAATACTATTAGTGAGGTAGAACCTATATTTAGTACTTCAAAAAAGGCAGGAAACAGCAAAGTTGTAAATATCCATACTGCTGCTTCTGCAAAAGTTGTAATAATTAAACCAAATGATTATGATGAAGCAGCGAATATATGTGATAATTTAAAAAATAGAAAAATTGTTGTTGTTAACACAACAGCTTTAGAAGCAAAAATTGCACAGAGACTTTTAGACTTCATTGGCGGTGCATGCTACGCTCTTAGCGGTGAACTTCAGCAGGTTGAAAAAGGAGTATATATTCTTTCTCCTTCTAACGTAGAGGTTTCAAATGATTTGAAAAGCGAACTTACTAGCAAGGGACTCTTAAATTGGACTAAATAATATTGGAGGAAATTATGCTTAATACTATACAGACTGCACTAAATTATCTGTTTACTTTACTTGAATATGCAATATTCATAGATGTAATCCTATCTTGGGTTTATAGAGGTAGAGGAAACACTTTAATTGATATACTACATATCTTTACAGAACCCTTTATGGCACCTGCTAGAAAAATTCATGACAGGCTGATACCTTCAACAATGTTGGATTTTTCTCCCATAATAGCTTATTTTATGATAGCAGTACTCAGATATATAGTAAATGCTCTATTTGGGATTTTTGTGTAATGGACAAAAAGATATTTATTAATTCTATAAATTTTGAAGATAAAAATCTTCTGTCAAATTTATATAATAAAATTAACCTAGCAGAGAAAATCAATAAAATTATTTATTCCAATGAATTTTTACCTCCAAGTGTATGGAAAGCAATCCTTAATATGAAGAGCAGTTTTCATGTGGAAATGGATACATGTGGGATTTTTGAAGACTCAGAAAGAAAATTAATGGCCTTTTCCAAAGCAGCAATAGAAACTGCCGATTATCCTGTTGAACTTATTAAAATTATTAATAAATCAAAATTTAGAACACTTGAACATAAGGATTATTTGGGTGCACTTATGGCACTAGGGATTAAAAGAGAAAAATTTGGTGATATGATATTGTCAGAAAACTGTATTTTTACTGCTGCTTGTGCGGATATTAGTGAATACATAAATCAAAACTTGTCTTATGTTGGAAAGTGCCCTTGTGAAATAGAGATTATTAAGGATATTAATGATATAAGCTTAACTCATAATAGTAAAGATGTTTTGATAAAAATTACATCTTTAAGGCTCGACTGTGTTGTAAGTTCCATTTGCGGCATTTCCAGAGCTAAAGCGGCTTTAATCATAGATTCAGGTAAGGTCCTACTAAATTATGCTGAATTAAGAGAAAAAGATAAGAATGTTGAAGCTCAAGATATTTTAACTATTAGAGGCTATGGTAAGTATAAAATTCTTGAAATCCAAGGTACTACACAAAAGGGGAAATTAAAACTTTCAATAAAAAAATACATATAAGAGGTGGATAAAGTGAAAATTACTCCTATGGATATATCAAATAAGGAATTTAAAAAAGTAATAAGGGGATACTCTTCTGAAGAAGTTGACGAATTTCTAGATAATATAGCAGAAGATTATGAGGCACTATACAAGGAAAATTCATCTTTAAAGGAAAAAATGCTTGGCTTAAATGAAAAAATTGAACACTATGCTAAAATGGAAACTACTATCCAAAACACTTTATTATTAGCACAAAACGCAGCAGAACAGTCAAAACAAACTGCTCAAAAGGAAGCAGATATTATTATTAGAAGTGCAAATGAAACTTCTCAAAGAATTTTAGATAAAGCACACAATGATGTGTTAAAAGTAAATGATGATTATGAAGGAATAAAGCAGGAATTCATAAAGTTCAGAACAAAGTTTAAAAACTTTATGAATACTCAAATAGAAATGTTTGAGAGTTTAGAAAAGGATGTAGTTAAAAATTATAGTATTGGATCTGTTTCTGAAGATTATATTATAGAAAAAGAAATTCAGACTGAAACTACTTCAGAAAATGATAACGATGATTTTAGAGTGAAAGATATAGAAGATGAAGACTTTAAAGATGATAATTTAAATGAAATTAAAAGTTTTTTTGTAAAATCAGAGTAGCATGAATCTCACTCCTAAGAGTGAGATTTTCTATTTTGATTAAAGGAGGGCTAATATGCAGCTAGTTAGTGGAAATTCATATAATATTTGCTTGTCAAATAGTTTTGAAGAATTTGGTTTAGTTGTGAAGGAATACGTAAGTACCAAAGATAAAATTTTTGTTGTAACTGATGATAAGATTGCTGCTATATATGTAACACTATTAAAGGATTTAAAGAGTAGATACAACTGCCAAGTGATAGTAATAAAAAATGGAGAAGGAAATAAAAATTACGATACTATAAGCCATATATATGAATTTTTAATAGAGGGCAATGCTGACAGACAAAGCTTTATTATGGCTTTAGGAGGTGGAGTTGTAGGAGACTTAGCTGGTTTTGCAGCTGCAACCTTCATGAGAGGAATTAGGTTTATAAATATTCCAACTTCCCTAATTTCTCAAGTGGATAGTTCAGTTGGCGGAAAGGTTGGTTATAATTTTTTAAATTTAAAAAATTCCATAGGATGCTTTTACGAACCAGCTTTTGTATATATTGCAACTGATTTCTTAACTACCTTAAATAAAGAAGAAATACTAAATGGAATGGGTGAAGTAATTAAATATGGACTAATAAAAGATGTGGAATTGTTCCAGTATATTGAGAACAATATTGATAGAGTCTTGAAGCTAGATAATAGAACTATGATGCATATTATATATACCTGTCTTAATATAAAAACAAAGGTAGTAAAAGAAGATTTTGAAGATAAGAATAAAAGAAACATTTTGAATTTTGGCCATACTGTTGGACACGGTCTAGAAATCACTTCAGAATATGAGGTGAATCATGGTACTGCTGTATCATTAGGAATGCTACCGGCTATAAAACTTTCAGAAAAGATATTAGGTTTACCTAAAACAGTATATACTAGAGTTCTAAATTTATATAGTAAATTTGGGATAAGTGATAGGTATAAAGTTGACAATTACAGCAGCTTTTTGTATGCTATAAAACATGATAAGAAAAATTTTAACAACTTAAATTTTGTATTATTAAGGAATATTGGACAAAGCGAAATAAAAATAAATGTAAGTGAAGACGAATTAAAATGGGCTTTAGATAGCAGTATTTGTAAGGAGAATTAGGATGAGTATAGGTATAATCGGAGCAATGGATGAAGAAGTTGCTAAGCTTATTAATGAAATAAATCTAAAAAGAAAAGAAATTAAGGCAAATATGGAATTCTACTGCGGAAACCTTTGGAAGCAAGAAGTCGTAGTAGTTAGAAGTGGTATTGGCAAGGTCAATTCCGCTATATGTGCGCAAGTTTTAATTGATGATTTCAATGTGGACTGTGTAATAAATGTAGGAATAGCAGGAGGGATTGGATTTGATATAAAGCCTGGGGATGTGGTTATTGCTGATAATTTAATTCAACATGACATTGATACTACAGCATTTGGAGATAAAATAGGGCAGGTTCCGAGGCTTGATACCTATGATTTTAAATGTTCAGAAGAGCTTGTAAGTAAGGCAAAGAAAGGCTCAATGGAGCTTATTCAAATAAATAGCTTTATTGGAAGAATAGTTACAGGAGACCAGTTTATTGCGGATGTAAATAAAATTAAATGGCTTAAGGAGGAGTTTGGAGCTCTAGCCTGTGAAATGGAAGGCGGAAGTATTGCACAGGTATGCTATTTAAACAATGTTCCATTTGTAGTTATTAGATCTATTTCAGATAATGCAAATACTGGAGCTCATATTGATTATGAAAAATTTAAAGATATTGCTGTTGAAAATTCCACAACGATTTTAAAAAGTATGCTTAAGAATATGTAGGTGATTAGTAAATGAGAAATCTATTAGTAGATAAAAAAAGTGGGGATGATATTAAGGTTAAGGTTAGGGATTTAAAATTCGGTGGTACAGAAAAAATAATTATATCAGGTCCTTGCTCTGTTGAAAATTATGATTTAATGCTGAAAATAGCAATTGAGCTTAAAAAGATTGGAGTTCAAATGCTTAGGGGAGGAGCGTTTAAACCAAGAACCTCACCCTATGATTTTCAGGGCTTGCAATTCGAAGGTTTAAAAATCTTGAAAGCAGTTTCAAGAGAAACTCAAATGCCTGTAGTAACTGAAATAATGGACCCTAGGGATGTAGAAATGTCCATGGATTTTACCGATATGATTCAAGTAGGCTCAAGAAACATGTATAATTACAGTCTTCTTAAGGAACTTGGAAAAGTTAATGTGCCAATACTACTTAAACGAGGAATGAGTGCAACCTTGTCAGAATGGCTGAAAGCAGCTGAATACATAGTTTCTGGCGGAAATGAAAATGTAGTTTTGTGTGAAAGAGGAATAAGAACATTTGAAAGCTACACTAGGAATACTTTAGATTTAAATAGTGTAGCAGCTATAAAGAAAAAGTGCAGATTGCCAGTAATTGTTGACCCTAGTCATGGAACAGGACTAAGAGAACTTGTACCAAATATGTCTTTAGCATCTATAGCTGCAGGTGCTGATGGTTTAATAATTGAAAGTCACATAAGTCCAGAAAATTCTCTATCTGATTCTAGGCAGACTATATCTATTGAAGCACTAGGCAACATTATTTCAGGAGTTAAAAAGCTGGAAGGTATATTTTATGAAGATAAAGCTTAAAAAAAAGGATAGGTCAATAAATAAGGTTTTTAACCTTATTGGGGATAAATCCATAGCTCATAGATCACTAATTATTGGGGCCTTGGGAAAAGGAGAATATACAATTAAGAATTTTCCAAGTAACCTAGATTGCTTATCAACACTAACATGCATGGAAAGTCTTGGTGTTAAGATAAAAATCCAAAAGGGTGATATTATAATTAATTCCCCTGGCTTTGAAAACTTTAATAAAGATGCAGGAGTATTAGATGCTGGTAACTCGGGGACAACAGCAAGACTATTATCTGGACTTCTTGCAGGTTCTAACTTAAATGGAACTATTTATGGTGATGATTCCTTAAGAAAACGACCAATGGATAGGATAATTGAGCCATTAAGGCAAATGGGAGCTGAAATAAATACCAATAATAATCTATTACCTTTAAGTTTTATGAGGGGTAAAAAATTAATAGGAATAGAATATAGTATGCCTATTGTATCAGCTCAAGTAAAATCTTGTTTATTAATTGCAGGTTTCTTAAGTGAAGGAAAAACTACAATTATAGAAAAGAAATGCTCTAGAGACCATACTGAGCGTATGTTTAAAGCTTTAGGCAGTAATATTGAGGTAAACAATTTAAGAATAAGCATTAGTAATTCGAATCTTAAAGTTAAGAATATGGTAATTCCCGGTGACATATCTTCTGCGGCCTTTGTAATAGGCTGTGCTCTTATGCATGAAGATTGTAATATTAAAATTGAAAATGTATTATTAAATGAGAGAAGAAAAAAATACCTAGATATACTTATAAAAATGAATGCTAATATTGAGTATAAGGTAATTAAAACAGAAAATTATGAAGAAGTTGGATATATAATTGCTAAAAGCAGCAGCTTGAAAGGGACAGTCATTGAAGAGGATGAGGTACCTAATATTATCGATGAAATACCAATTCTAGCTGTTTTATCCTGTTTTGCTGAGGGAAGAACAATCTTTAATGGAATATCGGAACTAAAATATAAGGAAAGTAATAGAATTAAGTCCATTGTAGAAAATTTACTTGAATGCGGGATAGAGGTAAACTACAATGATAACTATATGGAGATTACAGGTAATAACGGGTATTTAAATAAAGATATTTATATTAATCCTTATAATGATCATAGGATTGCCATGGCATTTACTGCCTTAGGCGGTAAAAACTATAGATCTACCATAATAAATAATTGGGAATGTACACACATTTCTTTTCCAAACTTTATAAGTATCCTTAGTGAATTTTTTAATGTTCAAACTTAAAAAGTAATAAAATCACCTGATTATGAGAAAATATATAAAGATACAAAATATAGTTAGGTGGGTGGTATTATGAATAAAGATAGGTTAAAGTTTTTTAGAAATAGGCTGCTTAAGGAAAAAGAAGATGTTTTAGAGTTTATTAAACAAATGGAAGGCAATGAGACCTTTAACTCAAGTGAAGAGTTCTCAAGTGAATTATCTGAACTCTCAATATATGATAATCATCCCTCAGACGTGGCAACAGAGCTTTATGATGCAGAAAAAGGGAGGGCACTCAAGGAACATGAAATAAGTTTAATAGGTAAAATAGAGGATTCACTTAGAAGTGTAGAAAATGGTTCCTATGGTATATGTAAAATGTGCGGAAGAGAAATTTCTGAAGAAAGGCTTGAATTTATACCTTACACAGAATTTTGTGTTTCCTGCCAAGAGAAAAATGCAAACCTAAAGCCTAGGGAAAAAAATAATAGGGCAATTGAAGAAGATGTTTTAGGCAAACCCTTTGGATATGGTTTTAATGATTTTGATGAAACATATAATCAGGTTGGTTATGATGCTGAGGACAGCTATCAGGACGTTCAAAGTAACGAATGGAGAGAGAACGTAGATTACGAGTATATGAATGATGATCAGGATTTTGTTGAACCAATTGAAAAGGTAAGTAATGATCAATACAAAAGTCAACTTCCAGATTAATATTTATGAAAGGTTGAGATGGGGATGGAAATTTTAATTATTGTTTTAGGTCTATTATTAGACAGAATAACTAAGCTTTGGGCTTTAAAAAGTCTATACATAAATGGGGATGTGGTAATTATAAAAAATATTTTTGCCTTTTCCTATTTAGAAAATAGAGGTGCTGCTTTTGGTATCTTTCAAAATAAAGTACAGCTGCTATCAATTGTTACAAGTATAGTGGTTTTAGCTATGATCTTTTATTTAGTTAAATATAAGCCGAAGTCTAGGTTTTTAAGAATTAGTATGGCAATGATTATTACAGGAGCAATTGGTAATTTAATTGATAGATTTGTGTATAAGTTTGTGGTGGACTTTATATTGGTTCATTATAAAACTGTATATTATTTTCCTACCTTTAATGTGGCAGACATGTTTGTGGTTATTGGAACCTGTCTACTAGCATTAAGTATAATAAGGGATGAAGTATAATGGAAGAAAAGCAATTTGTTGTGGATGAAACTTCAAGCGGTATGAGGCTAGATGTATATTTAGCAAATATGCTTAAAGAAAAATCTAGGTCTTATATTCAAAATTTAATAGAAGAAAACAGTGTATTAGTAAATAATAGACTTAAGAAAAGTAACTATAAAATAAACAGCGAAGATACAATTTTAATTAATATACCGGATCCTATAGAACTATCTATTAAGCCTCAGAACATTCCCCTTGACATTTTATACGAGGATAGTGATTTAATAGTTGTGAACAAACCTAAAGGAATGGTAGTTCACCCTGCAGCAGGTGTTTATGAAAATACTCTTGTTAATGCATTATTAGGCCACTGCAGAGACCTTTCTGGAATAAATGGAGTATCTAGACCTGGGATTGTTCAC
The DNA here is from genome assembly GCF_045310675.1 of Candidatus Clostridium stratigraminis. Taxonomy (NCBI): domain Bacteria; kingdom Bacillati; phylum Bacillota; class Clostridia; order Eubacteriales; family Clostridiaceae; genus Clostridium; species Candidatus Clostridium stratigraminis. The sequence goes on along the minus strand of NZ_JBJHZZ010000003.1, from coordinate 90,801 downwards.
AGAATTGATAAGGATACTTCAGGTGTTTTAGTTGTTGCAAAAAATGACTATGCACATAATAAATTGGCTCTGCAGCTTAAGGATCACAGTATGAATAGAGTATATCTTGCTTTAGTAGAAGGCATTATAAAGGAAGAGGAAGGAACTATTGATGAACCCCTAGGTAGGCATTCTATAGAAAGGGTTAAAATTGCTATAGTTAAAGATGGCAGAAGAGCCGTTACTCATTATAGGGCTATTGAAAGGTACAAAAATAATACCTTAATTGAATGTAAATTAGAGACAGGAAGGACACATCAAATTCGTGTACATATGGCATATAAGGGTCATCCAATTGTAGGTGATCCTGTTTATGGTTATAAAAAACAAAGATTTAATTTAGAGGGTCAGCTGCTACATGCAAAGCTTTTAGGCTTTATTCATCCTAGAACTGAGAAATATGTAGAATTTTGCACTGAACCACCGGAGGACTTTAAAAAAGTTATCAATATCTTAAAAAATGAATTGAAATAAGAAATAATATGTGATATTATATTTCCAATGAATAAATATTCCTTTAAGTGATCCTGTGAGATCATAAGGCGCATATTGTAATAGCTTATTATGTTATTATACGTCTTGATCTTACATCAAGGCGCTTTTTAATTTGTTTTAACAAGAGCTACTTATAATTTAGGAGGTAAAAGCCCTAAATGGGCTTTTACGAGTAATTTGCGAACGGAGTGAGTAATCTTAAATTACTCAGTGTTCCGACAATAGGAGGAATAAAGTTGAAATTTAAAACTCAAATTTTAGATGATAAGGCTATTGGAAGAACCTTAACTAGAATAGCACATGAAATAATTGAGAAGAATAAGGGTGTAGAAAATGTAATTCTACTAGGGATTAAAAGAAGAGGCTATCCATTAGCAAATAGAATTGCAGATGCTATTAAAAACATTGAAGGAGTATCTATTCAGGTAGGAAGTTTAGATATTACTTTATATAGGGATGATTTATCTCAAATTAGTGATTTACCTGTATTAAATAATGATACCTTAGACATAGATATTAAAGATAAAACTGTCATATTAGTTGACGACGTACTATATACTGGAAGAACTGCTAGGGCTGCTTTAGATGCAGTTATTCATCATGGAAGGCCAAAGGTTATTCAGCTTGCAGTATTAATTGACAGAGGTCATAGAGAACTTCCTATTAGGGCTGACTATGTTGGCAAGAATATTCCTACCTCAAAGGAAGAGCTAGTATCTGTTGAATTAATGGAAGTAGATGGTACAGACTCAGTTAAAATATATGAAATCTAAACTAAAGAATTCTTTTAATATAGCCCAGAGAGGCTAAAAGGAGGCAATTATGAAAAATTACATTGATATTGACGAAAGGTTACCTATCTTACAAACAATTCCTCTAAGTTTTCAGCATCTTTTTGCTATGTTTGGTGCAACAATATTGGTGCCAATTTTATTTGGTATTAATCCGGCCATAGCTCTTCTCATGAACGGAATAGGCACTTTAATCTACTCCTTCATTACAAAAGGAAAAATACCGGCGTATCTAGGTTCAAGCTTTGCCTTTCTTGCACCTACTTTTGCAATACTAGCAGGAGGTGGGGGATTTGGAGAAGCTCAAGTTGGATTCATATTCTTCGGAGTGTTCTTTGTTATAATATCTATTGTAATACGCTTTGTAGGAATAAAGTGGATAGATGTAATTATGCCACCACCTGTAATGGGAGCAGTAGTTGCAGTAATAGGACTAGAGCTTGCTCCAACAGCAGCTCAGATGGCAGGCTTAGCTGCTGCCCCTACAGCGGTTGGTAAGGTAGTACAAGCTTATACAGCGGATCCAAAGGTTTTAACTGTTTCCTTATTTACCTTACTTGTAGGAACAATAGGCTCTGTGGTTTTTAGAAAGTTTTTTAAGATTATTCCAATATTAATTGGAGTACTTTCTGGATATGTACTGGCGTTATTTATGGGAATGGTAGATTTTAAGCCTATAATAGATGCTCCTTGGTTTAAATTACCTACTTTCACAGCACCTATATTTAATACAAAGGCAATGATTATAATAGCTCCTGCATGTTTGGTAGTTCTAGCAGAACATATTAGTCATTTAATCGTAACTGGAAATATAACAAACAGAGATTTGATTAAAGATCCAGGACTTCATATGTCCCTCTTTGCAGATGGCTTAAGTAATATTATCTCTGGTTTCGCAGGTTCTCCTCCAAATACAACCTATGGAGAAAATATAGGGGTAATGGCTATAACAAAAGTATATTCCGTTTGGGTAATTAGAGGAGCTGCAATATTAGCTATAATATTCTCCTGTATTGGGAAAATAGCTGCAGCTATTCAAACAATACCAAGTCCGGTTATGGGTGGGATTACAATATTGCTTTATGGGGTAATTGCATCCTCAGGTCTTAGAATGTTTGTAGAACAAAAGGTTGATTTTAGCAAGAGTTATAATATGGTACTGGCAGCTGTAACCTTTGTTGTAGGTGTAAGTGGAGCATCAGTAAAATTAAGCAGTGATGTTGAACTTAAAGGAATGGCATTAGCAGCAGTAATAGGAACTCTATTATCAATATTATTCTATATTTTAGATAAGTTAGGTCTTATGAATGAGAAATATATAATTAAAAGTGAAGATTAAAATAAAAAACTTAAAGTTGTCTATATCAAAGATTAAGATATGAAAAATATGTCATTAAAAATTAAGTGAATAAAGGAATAAAATAAATAGTCATTAAATTATTATAGCTGTAAAACCAAGTGTACTTCTTAAAAAACTGAGTAACACTTGGTTTTTTGGCTATTTTAATGTTAAGGTTGTTATTTTTTTCATATTATAGTATATTTATTTTAGCAAATTTTAAGTGCTTTATTATCTATACAAGATATAAAAATAAATAAGTCTACATCAATGATTTTGCTGGTTATAGACTTAATATACGAGGAGTAAATTTTATGGAATTTGATTTAATTGCAACTTCGACCTTTGGTTTAGAAGCAGTTGTAGCTAAAGAATTAAAATTATTAGGCTATGAAGATTTAAAAAGTGAAAATGGTAAGGTTAGCTTTAAAGGCGATGAATATGATATAGCAATTTGCAATACCTGGCTTAGAACTGCAGATAGAGTTTTAATAAAAATGACTGAATTTAAGGCTGAGAGCTTCGAAGAGCTATTTCAAGGAACACTTAGAGTGCCCTGGGGAGAACTTATCCCTAAGAATGGTAAAATGCATGTGGTTGGCAAATCTATAAAGTCCGTGCTTCATAGTGTTCCAGATTGCCAATCCATAGTTAAAAAGGCTGTTGTGGAAGCTATGAAAAAGGAGTATAGCCTTGACTATTTTGAAGAAGATGGACCAGTTTATAAAATTGAAATTGCTCTTTTAAAGGATATAGCTACCTTAACCATTGATACAACAGGTTCAGGCTTACATAAAAGAGGCTATAGAGAGCTTGCTGGGGAGGCGCCGCTTAAAGAAACCTTAGCAGCTGCTTTAGTACTCTTAAGTTCTTGGGAACCGAGTAGAGTGCTTGCAGATCCCTTCTGCGGATCAGGAACCATACCAATAGAAGCTGCACTAATAGGAAAAAACATTGCACCTGGCTTAAACAGAAGCTTTGTATGTGAAACCTGGCCTACCATGGATAAGGCTATTTGGGAAGAAATTAGAAGCTATGCTAAAAGTAAAATTAATAAGGAAAGCTTTCTAATACTAGCTTCTGATGTTAATGGAAGACTGCTTAAAACAGCAAGGGAAAATGCTTTAAAAGCAGGTGTGTCAGAATATATTGCCTTTCAAAAACGTGATGCGAGAGAGTTTAGCTCACAAAAGAAATATGGTTTTATAATAAGTAATCCACCCTATGGCGAAAGATTAGGGGATATGATTGAAGTAGAGGAACTATACAAGTCAATGGGGGATCTCTATAGAAATCTTGATTCCTGGTCTTTCTTCGTAATAACCTCAAACCTTAAATTTCAAGAGCTTTTTGGAAAAAAGGCTGACAAAAATAGAAAATTATATAATGGAAGACTGCTTTGCTACTATTATCAATTTATTAATAATCCGCCAAAAAATAATTAAACAGGTTAAAACCTGTTTAATCTATTTTTTGAAGCTCTAATTTTTCGGGATTTACATAGATTGTTTTATTTGTATAATAGATTACCATACCTGGTTTCGCTCCGGAGGGCTTTTTTACATTTCTAACTTCAGTATAATCTACAGGTACCTTAGTGGATTCTTTTCCTTTGCTGTAATAGGCTGCAAGAATAGCAGCTTCTTCAATGGTTTCCTTTGACACCACATTTGCAGCTTTTATAATTACATGAGATCCGGGAATATTTTTAGTGTGAAGCCATATATCCTTTTTATCAGCAAATTTCAGTGTTAAAAAGTCATTTTGAATGTTATTTTTCCCAATGTATATATGCTCACCGTTGCTTGCTATAAAATGCATAGGTTTTGAAGGCTTAAATCTTTTCTTATCTTCCTTTTTAAATCTTATATATCCAGTGTCAATAAGCTCTCTTTTAATCTCTTCAATTTCTTCATAGCTTTCTGCATTCTTAATATTTGTTAATACAGACTGTAAGTAGTCTAACTCCTCAGAAGCAGCCTTTATTTGAAGCCCTCCCATTTCTGCAGATTTTTTAAGTTTGTTGTATTTTTTATAATAACCTTGAATGTTCTCAGAAGGGGTTTTATTTTCATCAATAGGTATATTTATATATTCTTCATTTGGTGCATAATAATTTAAGACACGAACTTCTTTCATGCCCTTTTTAATATTATAAATATTCGCAGTTAATAATTCACCACTTACTTTATAACTTTCTCTGCTATGACACTCAATCAATGTATCTTTTAGCAGTTCTAACTTTTTATTGCATCTATCTATATTAGTGTGAATTATTTTTTGCAGGTCAGAGCTCTTTATATTTAATCTATCACTTTTATCCTTTTCATAATAAAAACTTTCAATTAACTCTGAAGGTGAGGAAAATACTTTTTCTGAAAGACCACTATATTGATGTAATTTAATACAATAAAAATCCTTTAGTGAGACACCAAATTTATAGGATATAAACTCAAAATTACTAGTCCTTAAACCTTCAAATAAATTAAAAATATAAATAAATATTTGCTTTAAGCTCGTTAAGTTCAATTCTACATTATTTTTATCTAATTCTATAGCTATGGATTTTGAAAAAGGGGAACTTATTCCAGTAAAAATCTTTGAAAACATATTTGGTTCAAATTTTATAAAATTCAGTTCAATAAAATTACTTAAATCTTCATAACTGAAATTAAAAGGGCTTATCTTAGTTGAAGAAGGAGGATATATAAATTTTATTCCTGGGTATAAGCTCCTATAGCTATTTATATCTGGAGTTATATGCTTTATAGAGTCTATTATTACTGAATCCCGCTTCCTTATAAGTGTTATATTGCTGTGTCTTCCCATTATCTCAATTATCATTGAATATACACTATTAAAGCCTAACTCATCTGCGCTTTCAAAATCTATAATTAAGATTCTATCTGTATCCACTTGAGAAACACCTATTATCTTTCCGTTACCTAGATATTTTCTAAGTACCATACAAAACATAGGGGCCTTAATAGGGTTAACTTTATTTACACTGGTTAAATGTACTTTTGGATAAGTAGAACTAGCACTAACAAGAAGCTTATAGCTTATTCTTTCTGCTCTCAAAGTAAGGACAATTTCATCCTTTTCTGGTTGTGAAATTTTATCAACTCTGCTTCCAATTATTTTTTTATAGAGTTCATCTTTTAGGCTATATAAGTAAATACCATCTAAGGGCATATTCTTTTCCTTCTTTCTAGTAAACTTTATATTTGCTAGTATATCATTATAATATTTTAAAATCAAAGGTTCCCTATATTAATGTATTTACTTTCTTGAAATGGCTTTACTGAATATATTATAATTAATAAGAAATCTTTTATTAATTGAAATTTGTAATATATCTTAGCAGATACTTTATACTTAATAAAGGTAGAAGCCCTAAATGGGCTTCTATGGGTGGTCTGCAGATGAGCAATTTGCAAGTTAGACCACCCCGTATTGCCATTGAAACGAGTTAAACTTAAACTAACCACTTTGATTATCTAATGGAGGAGAATTATGAAATTCACTAAAATGCATGGGAATGGAAATGACTTTATTGTTATTGAGGATTTAGATAATAAATTAATAGATGAAAGATCCTTAGCAAAAAGACTTTGCCACAGAAATTTTTCTATTGGTGCTGATGGAATTTTAATTGTAAGAAAAAGTAGCTTGGCTAATATTAAAATGACAATAATAAACTCTGATGGCTCCATAGCCAACATGTGCGGCAACGGTATTAGATGTTTTGCTAAATACGTATGGGAGCATGAACTTGTAGAGAAAAAAGATAGCATAAGTATTGAAACTGACGATGGAGTAAAAACTGCCTACTTAATAATAGATAAAGGGGAAGTTATTGAAGTTACAATTAATATGGGTATGCCTACATTTGCTCCTGCTGATATTCCAGTTATTAGTGATAAGGAAATTTTAAAGAAAAAGGTTGAAATAGAAAATAAAAATTATGAAATTAATTCCGTTTTACTTGGTGTACCACATACAATTATTTTTGGAAAATTGGAGGACTTTTTAATTGGAGAAGGAAAAGCAATTGAAAAATACAAAATATTTCCTAAAGGCACCAACGTTAATTTTTGTGAGGTCACAAATAAAAATAGAATAAGAGTTATGACCTGGGAAAGAGGTGCTGGAGCTACTTTGGCCTGTGGAACGGGCAGCAGTGCATCAGTTGTAGTTGCAAATAAATTAGGACTTGTAGAAAATAAGGTAACAGTAGAAATCCCAGGAGGAACTCTTTATATCGAGATTACTGAAAATGGTATATATATGACTGGACCCGCAGTAACAAGCTTTATTGGTGAATATATAATTTAAAATATAAAATATTAAAAACGTTTATTAAAAATGTATGCTTAAAATTTTTTAGGATATTTACAAATTTCTTAAAAATTTTAGCATATTTTTTATTTTTTGCGAAAAATAATAGGTTTAAAAAGTTTTTAGGTGGTTATACTTAAAATTGTTAACGCAATTCTTAAGAAAGTGTGGTTTACATATATGAACTCTTTTGAAATAAAAAATGACAGGATAATAGATTTAAATGGAATAAAACCAGACTTTGAGGTAATGAAATTAATTCCAAAGGAGATCATGATTAAATACTGCTTAATTCCATTATATATGAAAGAAAACTCTCTTTATATTGCTGCTTATAAAATAGAGGAAAATCAAATCTTAAAGGATTTAGTTTTTTTAACTAAAAAAAATCTTATAGTTTTTAATGCCTCAAAAGCTCAAATTGAAAATTTAATAAACCAACTGGATAAAATAGGTGATACGAATTCGATGTTGGAAAAACTTAAGTTCCAATACAAAAATTTAGTTAAAGAAGAGAGAATTTATAATTCATCCTTTATTCATTCCGAGGCTTCACCTGTTATAAGGATTACAAACACTATAATTGAGCAAGGTATAAACTATAAAGCCAGTGACATTCACATTGAACCATTTGAAGAGGCTGCTAGAGTTAGATACAGACTAGATGGTTCACTCTTAGATGATTTTACTTTGCCTAAGGAAATATATAGCAGTATTTGCAGCAGAATAAAATTGCAGGCAAACATGGATATTGCTGAAAAGAGGCTTCCCCAGGATGGAAAGATAACTTTTAAGTATGAAGAAGAATATAAGGATTTAAGAGTATCTACTCTGCCTGTACTATATGGTGAAAAAATAGTAATAAGAATTCTATATAAATCTAATAAATTACTGAGCCTTAAATCATTAGGCTTTAATAACTTAGATGAAGTACTAATGAATAACTTACTAAAAAGTACGCATGGAATTATTTTAGTCACAGGTCCAACTGGCAGCGGAAAGACTACCACTTTATATTCAATGCTCAATCATGTTAACAAGGGTAATAATAATATTGTTACTATTGAAGACCCTGTAGAAATGGCTTTAAAAGGTATAAATCAAGTAAATGTAAATAATAAAGCAGGGCTAACTTTTGCAAATGGATTAAGGAGTATTTTGAGGCAAGATCCTGACATTGTCATGGTAGGAGAAATTAGAGATGAGGTTACAGCCGAAATTGCAGTTCGGGCTGCTATAACTGGGCATTTAGTAATATCCACCTTACATACTAATGATGCAGCCTCTTCGGTAATTAGATTAAAAGATATGGGAATTCCAAGTTATTTAATTGCTGATTCCTTAGTAGCGGGTATCGCACAAAGGCTTGTTAGAGAAATCTGCAGTTTTTGTAAGGAGCCTTATGAGCCTAACATTGAGGAAAAAAGTAATTTAAATTTAAAACCTGGTGAAGTACTTTATAGAGGCAAGGGCTGTGTGTTTTGCAATTATACAGGTTATAAAAATAGGATTATTGTATATGAAATTATGAAAAGCAGTGAAGAGCTTAGAGTGCTTATTACCGGAAGTAAAAATGTAGATGAAATTAGAGAAATAATTAAAAATTTAGGAATGAGAAGTATAAGTGAAAATTGCAGAGATAAGGCAGTAAAAGGCCTAACCACTTATGAAGAATATATTAAGCTCAGAGGTAATAATTTTTGAAAATTTTGGAGTGCTAGAAATGCCATATTGCGAGTACAAGGTTAAGAATTTACATGGAGAGGAATTAAAGGGAAGATGCTGGTGTACCAGTAAAAAGGATTTATCTATTTCCTTTAGAAATAAAGGCTTCTTTATTTTCTACTATAAAGAAATAAAAACATTTAAATTAGGCTTTAATAAACAAACTTTGGCTATAAAAGAATTGGTTTTATTCTGTAATAACTTTTCTTCATTACTATCAGCTGGACTAAATATTTTAGATATAGTTCAAATACTTAAAGAAGATTTTAAAAATAAGTCCTTAACTAGGAATTTAGAAGAAGTAGAGCAGCTAATTTATGAGGGGGAAACTCTATCTAATTGCCTAAATAAGGATTCCAAACTTTATCCTAATCTTTTAGTAAATATGGTAAAGGTAGGAGAAGAAAGCGGAAGACTTGATAAAATCTTTAATATGCTTGGAAAGTATTATGAAAATGAGAAGAAAATAAAAGACAGACTCATAAAGGTACTTACATACCCATGCATAGTACTATTTGTTAGTATTTTAATGATGATAATTATGATAACAACTATTATACCAATGTTAGTATCAACCCTTGATGGCATTTCTGCCAAAATTCCAACATCCACAAAAATTATCTTAAATATTAGTTCAATTCTAAGAGAAAACTATTTGTTTATTCTAATAATACTTGTTTTCTTAGCGGCTGCATTTATGAATTTTAAAACTCTTGAAAGTACTGCAATAAAAATAGATAAATTTAAGGTTAGTAATGTGCTTACAAAAAATTTATATATAAAATTGATTTCTGTAAGGTTTTCAAGAACTCTTGGTATATTACTAGAAAGTGGGATACAGATAAGTAAAGCACTGACTATTACACTAAGCGTTATTGATAATAAATATGTAATAAAGGAGGTGGGGAATTGCCTAGAGGAAGTTAAAGATGGTAAAAGCCTTTCGGAAAGTCTAGAAAAAATGAAGTTCTTTCCTCGGAATTTTATGTCTATGACTAAAATTGGGGAGGAAACAGGAAACTTAGATGAAATGCTTATTAAAGTATCAGACATTATAGAAGAAGACTTATTTACTACTATAGATAAACTCACAGTGTTACTTGAACCTGCTTTAATACTTGGTCTATCAATTGTAATAGGTTACTTGCTTATAGCTGTTCTCATGCCAATGATGAACTTAATGAACACTATTTAGGTGTTAGTAATGGTTTTATTACGTAAGGTATAATTTGAAGCTTATGCTGTGGAATTTTATGAAATGTGAGATTTATTCTAAGAACTATTAAATTACAAAAAAGGAATACAGTAATAATAAAAATCAAAAATCAATGAATAACAGGAGGACACAACAATGTTTTATTTTATCAAAGGTAACAAAATCGGTGGAAAAAAGAAAAAGGGCTTTACCTTAATTGAGATAATCGTAGCAGTTACAATCATTATTATTTTGTCTGCACTTGCAGTTCCAAAGGTTTCAGGATATATAAGTAAGGCTAAGGAAGCAAATGTAATAAGCAAAGGAAAGCAGATTTATAATGCTGCAATGTGGTCCTATTCAGCGCAAGGTAATAAATTCGAAGATGCAAAGATAGAAAGCGCAGTAAAGGATACTACAAATATATCAGAAACTGGTTTAGACGTTGATGCTTCAGATAATTCTTTAGTTAAAATAACTTTCATAAATGATGGTAAAAGTTATTCATTGTCAATAAACAAGACGGATAATACTTATATGATAAAGGATAAAGATAATTCCCAGATTTTTAGTTCCGCAGAAGACACAGATACAGCAACAGAATAATAATAACAGGTGAAATAAATGAGGAAGGGCTTTTCTTTAATCGAATTACTGGTGATAATAACCATAATTATAATTGCTACTAGTATTAGCCTTCTAGGCATATCAAAATATAATCAAATAAGAAATGAAGTTGATTTAAATATGACAGAAAGCTCTATATTAGGAGTAATAAATTACGGTAAGCAGTATTGCAGGGAAAAAGAAAAGCCCGGCTTTGTATTATTTGATTTAGAGAAAAATGAAGTTTGGTTTTATAACTCTAATAGAGTAATAGATGGTTTCAAGCTTCCAAGGGAAATTAAAATAGATGGCATAAATACAAATTTAAATAGGATAAACATTGATAAGTTTGGTATTACAAGCGATGCAGGGACTATACGCATTAGTGATATCAACAACAAGATATACCTAATTACTATAAATGTAGGGGCAGGCTATGTTGAGATCAAATAAGAAAAAGGGTTTTTCACTTCTTGAACAGGTATGTGCAATGAGCATATTCTCTATTATGTCAATTAGTATAATTACCACTCAATTAAACAATTTAAGACTTAGAGAATACAATAAAGAAATTCTAGAATATAGCAGTGTACTAGAGGCGCTTAAAGAGGAAATTTTAAATAATTATTCATACGATTATATTAATAATTTGTATAATTCAAACAAGAAATATGTTAATAAGGATAAGTTAAATATAAACAGCATTAGAAGCAGCAACTTATATCAAATATTTGCAGAGGATTGTGATAATAGCAATTCATATTTGGTATTAGAAATGGCGCAAGATGAGGTTTTGAAAATACATATGGAGATACACATAAAGCTTAAAAAAGAGGAAGTATTAACCTGTGAATTTAATAAGGGAAATTATCTATGAAAAAGGGATTAACATTGTTGGAACTATTAATAGCCCTTGCCATTGCAAGTATTGTATCGGCTTTAGTTGCCTCCTTTTATTTAAAATATAATTTGTTATATAATGAAAGTTCTAATTATAATCGAAATTACTTTTATACCTCAGAAGCTCTTATGTTTATTGAAAATGAAATTAGGAACTCAAAAAGTGTAAGTACGAGTAATAACATAATTGAAGTTAAGTATCCTGATGGAATTACAAGAAAGACTATAAAATATAATAGCGCAGGTGGTTTAACAATAGCTCATTACAAAAATGATATTTACTTAGCCACAAATAATATATTAACCAATGTAAATAACTTTAGTGTATTTCAAAAGAATAGTACGATATATGTATCTATTACAATTAATGGTGGAGAAAGATATGAGAGATGTTTTGGAATAAATTTAGAGCAGTAAAAAAGGGATATGCCCTAGTATACACCATGCTTCTTTGTTTTTTATGTATGTTGATTGTTCTCTTAATATTTCAATTAGAAATTAAGGTAAGTAAAGATGCCTTAAGTTATAAAGATTATATTTTAAAAGGAAAGGAATATGAGGATAATAGAGAGATTTTGTTTACTAAGCTATATAAAAGCATTAATACTAACGTAACTGAACTTAATTTAAACAATCTAAAAAGTTTCCTTACTAATTCTAAAATGTATTTTAGAACAACAGATAATAGAGCTTGTATTAAATATGATATTTCAACTAATAGGATATTTTATGAAAGTATTTATGAAAATAAATACTTTCGAAAGGATTTATATGATTATAAAATAATTCAAGGCAAAGTAAAGCTTATATACATAAGCTCACAATATATTGAGGGGGTAATTGAGTAAAATGTTAAAGCAAAATTGTTTAATTGAATTAGGAGAAAATTACTTGATTAAACATGACTTTTATCCCAGGTTATTAAATTCGTCCCTAAGAAATGATGAGTATGTCCTTAATTTATTAAAAGAATCTCAGTTTTGCTTAAGCAGCAAAAAGGTTTATATAGTTATTGAGGGAGAAAAAATAAATATAAGGGAAATTACACTTCCAAAGTTAAGAAGCTGCGAATTATACAAACTTATTATTGATGAATTATCAAATTCCTATAATAATTCGGATAAAATATTTTTTAACTATTCTATTCTAAAGGACAATGGAATTAATCTTGACCTAGCTATTTTCTCTTCCAATGAAGGTAGGTTTAAAAAAATAGAAAAATATATACTAAAAAATAGTACCATTGAAGCTGTTTACTTAATACAATTTTGTTTCTTAGGTTACTTTAATGAAGCTATTACCCATAGAAATTTCTTTTTTGTCTTTATTTACAAAGATAAACTGTATCTTTTATTATGCCTAAATAAAAAACTCATATACAATGATGTTGTACAATGGAATGATGAAAATAAATTAAATAAGACTATATTTGAATTCATGGAAGGCTGTAGAATTAATAATGGAATTGTGACAAAAAATATTTATACTGCAAATATAGGAACAGAAATAAACTGCAATGAATATGTAGAAGGATGTTATATAAGTAATTTAGGACTTGTTTATGAAGATGAATTAATTAAATATATAAGAAAAAGTAAATGTAAGAGACCTAATAGGAGATAAACATTGGAAAACATAAAATTTGTTTCAGTAAAATTTCAAGAAGTAGAGTTAAGAAACAAAATACAAAAATATAAAATAACTGTTTGTATGCTTTGGCTTCTAAGCCTCTTATTTTTTTTAGCTTTAATGTATTTTAATAATTTAAATAAACAATATGAAAAAAACATAAATTTAAAAAAAGTTAAGGCTAGCAGTCCGAGAGAAGAAAATCTACTAAAAGAATTTGATACTATTAATAACTTCATTGAATTTTATACAGGAATAAATAATAATCTTGTATTTAATGATATTGAAGTAAATGGTAGTGAAATTAAACTGGATGTTCTTACTGATCAGAAGAATATATTTAATGATATTGTAAATACCCTTGAACATTCAAGTAAATACAAAATAAAATATCTATCACCAATAGATGAAAACAATAGTAAATATGGTTTTAAGATAACTTTAGAGGTAAAGAAATGAGAGAAAATCTTAAACATTACAAACTAATATGCACCTTATTCTTAATTATAATTAGCATGCTTGTTTTATTAAATGTAAGATTAATTAAAATAAGTATCTTAAATAAAGGTAAAAGTTTACAAGTTACGAACCCAAATTCAAGAACCATTAAAGTATATGGCTATAGTGAGATTTTAGATATGGTATCAAAAGTACCAAACCTTTATATTAAAAACTTCAATAATAATGAAGAAAACAAAAAGCTTCTTAAAGTTGAACTTGATTATAAAGGTGATATTACAAGCTTCATAAAAGTTATTAATGACTTTAAAGGAAAGGAAAACTATGTTAATTTAGAAAATTTAAAAATTGAAAATGCTAATAAAGTCAATCAATCCATTAGCTTTGATTTAGTTTTAATTAAGAATAGATAGAATATTTTTTAAACATAATGAAAAAATTAATAATAATATTTGCAAAAAACCATAACTTTTGATAAAATATCATTGGTCATAGCGTAAAATTTACTTCGGTATTAATTTACCTGAAAGGGTTATAATATAAACTGATTAATAGTTTTTGGAGGGATATTTAATGATATCAGCAGGAGATATAAGAAAAGGAACTACTTTTGAATTAGATGGACAAGTTTTCACTGTAATTGAATTTTTACATGTAAAGCCAGGTAAAGGTGCAGCTTTTGTAAGGACTAAATTAAGAAATGTTATTCAAGGTGGAGTAACAGATAGAACTTTCAACCCAACTGATAAGCTTCAAGAAGCAGTTATCGAAAGAAAAGAAATGCAGTATTTATATTGTGATGGAGAACTTTACTATTTCATGGATCCTGAAAATTTTGAACAAATTCCATTAAATCTTGAAAAAGTAGAAGAAGCAATAAAGTTCTTAAAAGAAAATATGTTCGCTGTTATTAAATTTTATAAGGGAGAGGCTTTCTCTGTTGAAGCACCTAACTTTGTAGAATTACTAATAACATATACAGAACCAGGTGCAAAAGGAAATACGGCAACAAACACAGGAAAGCCAGCTACAGTTGAAACTGGAGCTACAGTTATGGTTCCTCTTTTTGTAAATGAAGGTGAAGTTATAAGAATAGATACTAGAACCGGTGAATATATGGAGAGAGTTTAGTCTATAATATTAAATAGCTTTAAATTGATGCAGTATAAATTTATTTTATACTGCATATTTATTAAATTTTTTAAAAGGATGTGTTTTTTATGGATACATTATTATCAAGGGTTTCCTTTCTAAGTGGAATGATTGAGGGTATGGCAATTGATAAGACTAAAAATGAAGGAAAGATTATTACAGAAATTACTAGCATTTTAAAGGACATGGCAGATGAAATTGAATTTTTAAAAGAAGCTCAAAATGAAATGGAAGATTATGTGGATACAATCGATGAAGATCTAAGCGATCTTGAAGAAGAATTTTATTATGATGAAGATGAAGATGACTGCTATGATGAGGACGACTGTGAAAACTACATAGATATTGAATGTCCACACTGCGGTGAGACAGTATACATAGATACCGATATCTGTAATTGTAACGAAGAAATATCTTGTCCAAATTGTCATAAAGAAATTCCGCTAGATGAAAGTAATGAGGAATAATAGAGAATTTAAGCATAGGGTTTTTAGCCCTATGCTTTTTTTATGCTCATTTTTATTTTAATTAAATGGAATAATTTTAAGAAAATTTAAATAGGAATTATATATGAAAGGAGGATGAAAGATGAACAATACTAAAGAAGTTTTAGAAGTACTTCCAGAAGGCATTGCAAAGCTTATTAAGGGTTTTAAATATGAAGATGGACTGCAAGAAATTCGAATGAAGGCTAACAAACCCTTAATTTTACAAATAAGCAGTGATGAAATTATTACTGATTATATTGTTTTAATACAGGATATTAAGGAAGTACTTAAGCACATAAGCAATTACTCGATTTATGCCTTTGATGAAGAAATCAAACAGGGGTATTTAACCATTAAGGGAGGGCATA
This sequence comes from Candidatus Clostridium stratigraminis, assembly GCF_045310675.1. NCBI lineage: Bacteria > Bacillati > Bacillota > Clostridia > Eubacteriales > Clostridiaceae > Clostridium > Candidatus Clostridium stratigraminis. The sequence continues at coordinate 75,274 of NZ_JBJHZZ010000003.1, read as the reverse complement.
GAGTAGGTTTGTGTGGAAGCTGCATAATTGAAAATAATAAAGTTAAAACAATAAAAAGCTTAGGCTCATTAAACATTAGAGTTTGTCATGAAATATTGGGGTGTTCTAGCAAAGTAATGCCTTTTATAGTTAATAAAAATCAAGTTTCAAATACAGTTATTATATCTCCTCCAAGGTGCGGGAAAACAACTATGCTTCGGGATATTGCAAGAAATTTATCTGATGGCATGGTAAGGCATGGACTCAAAGGCAAAAAAGTATGTGTAATTGATGAGAGAAGCGAAATTAGCAGCTCATATAATGGTATTCCTCAAATGAATTTAGGTCTTCGCACTGACGTTTTAGATAATTGTCCAAAAGCAGATGGTATTATGATGGCAATCAGAAGTATGGCTCCAGAAGTTATTGTTTGTGATGAAATTGGAACCAATAAGGATATGGAAAGTATCCTAATGGCAATAAACTCCGGAGTTAAAATCATAACAACAATACACGGTTATGGAATAGAGGATTTATACAATAGAATGGTTTTTAATGAAATAATGGACAACCATATATTCAATAAAGCAGTTATTTTAAGTGCTGAAAATGGTGTTGGCACAATAGAGTACATTTATGATTTTGAAAAACAGGGAAAACAATGGAGGAGATAAGATAATATGATTAAATTTTTAAGTTGTTTTATTATATTAGCTACCTCTACAATAGCTGGTTTTGTTTATGCAGAGGGTTTTAGAAAAAGAGTAAAGCAGCTAAATGAATTTGAGAGATCCTTAGGTCAATTAGAAAATGAAATTGAATACACACATACACCTCTTCCTGAAGCTCTTTATAGTGTATCAGAGAAAAGCGAGAGTCCAGTAAAAGAAATCTTTGAGAAAATATCCAAGCTTCTATACAAAAATGAAGTTGACAGCGTATATAATGCTTTTAAAAAGTGCTTAGAATATGAGGCTAATTCTCTTAACTTAAATTCAGATGATTTGAAGGTAATTTTAGATTTATCTAAATCCCTAGGAGAATCGGATATAGAAGGACATCGAAAGATTTTTTCTCTTTTAAAAGTTAATTTGAAAAAGAGGATAAATATTGCTGAAGAAACTATGAATAAAAATTTAAAATTGTATCGGTATTTGGGTTTTAGTATTGGTGCAATCATTGTAATTGTATTGTTATAGGAGGTGGAAATGTGTTAGATATAAGTTTATTGTTTAAAATTGGGGCCTTTGCTGTTTTTGTAATGATTTTAGATAAAATATTGAGGGCCGCTGGTAAAGATGATATAGCAACTGTTACATATTTGGCTGGAATTGTAATAATGGTAATAATGGTGATAACACTGATAACCCAATTATTCAGCAGTGTTAGAACTATGTTTACCTTCTAGGAGGCTATTATGGAGATAGTTAAGATTGTAGCTTTTGTATTTATAGCTTTATCCATTGTCGTTATCATTAAACATGAGAATGGAGCACTAGCAGTGCAAATTAGTACAATAGTTGGGATACTAATATTCTTATTTATGCTGACTAAGATCACAGCTATACTGCAACTCCTTCAACAATTAGCATTAAAGGCAAATATTGATTATGTATACTTAAACATAATATTTAAGATTCTCGGTATAGCATACTTGGCATCCTTTGCTAGTGAAATCTGCAAAGACGCAGGAGAAGGAACCTTGGCAGCAAAGGTGGAGTTTGCTGGAAAAATTTTAATATTAGGTCTTTCAATTCCAATTTTAATGGCAGTATTGCAATCTATTCTAAAGATAATGTAGAGGTAAATATATGAAAAAATTAATTTTTATTTTACTTATTATCCTGATGCTGCCTTTTAATGTACAAGCTGCCGCTGGTGATACAGGAAGTCAAGTAAGTGAGGGAGCTCAGGTTGAGGGTTTATACAATTATATTGTAAACATGAAAACTCAAAATGAAGTTTTAAAGGATTTAAATGCAAAAGAATTTGTTAATGAGTTTATGAAAACGGGAGATGGAAAGTTCACTACTAGTAAAGTTATAAAGGCCATTATTTCTTATCTGTTTAAGGAAGTAACAGCAACCTTTAAAACTATGTCTATATTAATTATTATTGCAATTATATGCGCACTATTAAATAACTTAAATAAGTCATTTAGTGATAATGGATTATCAAGTATAGCATATTTTGCTTGTTTTGCATTAATTATAGTTTTAGTTTCAAAAGGTTTCTACGATGCTGTTGAAGTTGCAAAAAATGCTATGAATCAAACAGCGGACTTTATGTCAGCATTAATACCGGTATTAATGATGCTAGTTGCAAGTGTAGGTGGCTTTACAGAAGCAGCCGTAATGGATCCAATAATAATAGCTTCCATAAATATCTGTATTCGACTTTATGTAGACATAATAATTCCTCTTATATTTATGAGTTTTGTGCTTCAGTTTGTAAATAGCTTAACTAATGAATTTAAGTTGGAAAAATTAACCAAACTATTAAATCAAATTGCGCTATGGGCACAAGGTATATTAGTTACTGTGTTCATAGGGATTTTAACCATTAGAGGAATTACTTCTAAAACTATCGACCAAGTAACAGTGAAAACAGCTAAATATGCAATTGATAATTTTGTACCTATAGTTGGTAAGGCCTTTTCTGACGCAGTCAGCACTGTTGCAGGCTATTCTTTACTACTTAAAAATGCATTAAGCGGACTTGGGCTTGTTATTATAGTAGTTATTGTTATCTTTCCAATAATTAAGCTTTTAATAATGGCTCTTTTATATAAATTAACTGCGGCAATTATAGAACCAATTAGTGACAGCAAACTTACAGATTGTATTTCTTCAGTAGGAGATTCCCTTTTATTAGTGATGTCCTGTGTCATAAGTGTCTCAACTATGTTTTTTATAATGGTAGCAATAATTGCTTCTGCAGGTAAAATGATGATTGGTGGTTAAGTATTATTAATAAATATGTGCTAAATGAGTTATATAAGGATGGTGATGATGCTACAAATTTTTAAAGTAAGTAGGTGTAACAATGTTAGGAGAAGTAAAAACTTGGATTATAAGCATTTGCACTATTGTTATTTTCATGACCGCAGTTGAGATGCTGCTTCCAAATAACGGATTTAGAAAATATGTAAAGTTTGTTTTAGGTCTTATATTGATAACTGTATTGATAAATCCTATTTTAAAGGTGTTTAATAAGGAATTTGATATAAATTCATATGTAACGAAGGCAGTTACATATATGGATGAAAAAAGTTATGAAGGTAATTCGGATCAGTATAAACAGGATATAATGACGAATACTTTAAGCACTTTTAAATTAAATGTTGAAAAAGCTGTGGAAAATAAGCTTAAAGAAAATTTTCCGAATAGTTCCTTTAAGGTTGAGGCTGTAGTAGATTACGAAAATGATAATGACAGTGCCTATATAAAAAGCCTTAAGGTTGGAATTAAGGATGGCAGCATAGATATAATTAAGAAGGTTGTTATAAGTACCAAAGGAAATATTAATGAGGCTTCGCAAACTTTAAATGATGAAAGAAGTAGACTAGTTAAGGAATTGTTAAGCAAAGAATTAAAACTACAAAGTGATGCCATAGAGATTTACAAGTTATGAGAATTAAAAAGGGGCTAATCAAATAATAATTATTTAAGTAAAAGTCCTAAATGGACTTTTACGGGTAATCTAGTCGATGGTTATCGACGGGATAAGATTACCCCGTGAAGAATAAGAATACAAGGAGGTAACAATGGATATACATAAGTTTCTAGAAAATATTTATAATGAACTTAAAAAAATATTTAATACACCTGACAATAATGCGCCCAAAAAAAATAAAAATAAATTACCTAATTTATTAATTGGATGTTTAGCTGTTGTCTTAGTTTGTATTTTGGCTGTTCTTGGTACAGATATTTTTAAAGGTGCATCTCCAACTGCAGGTAGTAATCAAGGTAGGCAAAGTCAAGATATTTCAGCTGTAAGTACAACTACTCATGATTACGAAGTTACAGTTGAGAATGAGTTAAAAGGCCTATTAGAAAATATAGATGGGGTTGGAAGAGTAAAAGTTATGCTTAACATAGATGGAAGTGAAGAACAAGTTCCTGCTGTTAACGTAACTGATTCTAAAAGCAACACAAAGGAAAGAGATACAAGCGGCGGCACAAGAGATACAACTCAAGATAATAATGGAAGTACTGTTGTAATTACAAATGATGGATCAAAGAGCCAGCCACTTATTATAAAAACAAACAAGCCAAAGATAGTAGGTGTAATTGTAGTTGCTGACGGAGCTAATGAAAAGGTTGTACAATTAGAAATTACACAGGCTGTAACGAGATTATTCAATATCAGCGCTGACAAAGTTAGTGTTTACGCAATGAAAAAGTAGAATAAATTAATATGGAGAATCATATAATTCACTAGAAAGATTGATGGGAGGAATAAAAATGAATAAAAAACAAGCTTTTATTATTGCCACTTTATTAGTACTTATAGTATGTGCAGGTGTTCTTGCTACTAAGGTAAATAGCCCTTTATATGTAGATTCTACCGAAATTACTAATGCTTCAGTTAATGATAAAGGGGACTTTTATACAGAAGCAAGACTTAGTAGGGATAATACCAATGCTAAAATGATGCCTACATATCAAACCATTATTGACGACAAAGATGCAGCAAAGGAATATAAGGACGCAATGATCTCTCAATTAAAGACATTAACAACTAATACAGAAAATGAAGTAAAAATTGAAGGTCAACTTAAAGGAAAAGGTTATGATGATTCTTTTTGCCAAATATCAGATGGTAAAGTTAATGTTTATGTTAAAACAAAAGACAAGCTCACTGATAAGCAAATAAAAGATATCAAAAATGTAGTTTTAGGAATAACTAAAATAAAAGATGTTGAGATTGAACAAAAACAATAGTATTTGTAAAATTAATATACTTTTGATATAATGTACCTAAGATAAAACTATTGCTTTTTAAGCAAGGGGGTACCGATATGGAAGAGAATTTTCAAGACGAGATAAATATGGGTATTGTAAAAATATCCGATGAGGTTGTTGGAGTTATAGCTGGATTAGCTGCTGCTGAGATAAAAGGAATTGCTGGCATGAGTGCAAACCTTGTAGGAGGAATAACTCAAATATTAACCGGTAAAAAGAATTTATCTAAGGGTGTTAAAGTAAATGTTGGAGAAAATAGCGCGGCTATAGATTTATATGTTGTTGTTGAATATGGTTTTAAAATACCTGAAGTAGGTAAACAAGTACAAGAAAATGTGAAGAAAACTGTTGAAGCTTTAACAGGACTTGTAGTATCTGCTGTAAATATACATGTTCAAAATGTTTTAATTCCAAAACCTGATGAAAAACAAGAAGAAGTAGAGGAATAATGAATTACTAATGGCATCCATATTATTTATGACTTATTGAATCAATAAGTCATAAATAATATGGATGCCATTTTAATTATATTTTTTATTATAATTGAAGGTTGACTTATATAATTGTATAATAATATTTAACTTGATAATAATTCAAATATAGAATAATATATTTAATTGGTATTATTATAGCAGTTTTAAGAGGTTAAGGCCCTATATGGGCTTTTGCGAGTAATCTTAAATTACTCAGTGTTCCGACAATAGGAGGTTAAAGCCCTAAATGGGCTTTAACGAGTAGTTTTACGAGCGGAAGCGAGTAGTCTTAAACTACTCAGTGTTCCGACAGAAGGAGGAAATTAAATGAACAGAAGAAGGTCTAGGGAAATTGCAATGGCGCTGCAGTTTGAAATGTCAATAAACAAAGGAGACTTTAATGACATTTTAGATAGCTATAAGGAAAACACTGAAGAAGACCTAAAAGAAATTGATTTTGCTTACATAACAAACACCCTTAAAGGTATACAAGAAAATTGCGAAGCAATAGATAGTAAAATTGAAAAATACTTGGTAAATTGGAAAATAAGCAGATTATCTAAGATTGATTTAGCAATTTTAAGAATTTGTACATATGAAATAATATATGAAGCTGATATTCCAAATAAGGTTTCGGTAAACGAAGGTATAGAACTTGCAAAGAAATACTCAGATGATAAGTCTTTTCAATTTATCAATGGAGTACTCGATAATATAAATAAGGAAACAAATAATTAAGGAATACAAGGGGGAAATATCATGGGGAAAATAATTGATGGAAAAGCTGAGGCAGCAAAACTTAAAGAGGAAATTAAAAGCTTTGTTTTAAAGAAAAAGGAAGAAAATAAAAGGGTGCCTTGCTTAACTGCTATACTTGTTGGAAAAGACGGAGGGTCCATATTTTATTGTAATAATCAGCGTAAGTTATGCGACCAATTAGGAGTTCTATATAAACTTATAGAGCTTGAAGAAAGTACGACTGAAGCTGAATTAATAAAAGTTATAGAAGAATTGAACAATTCTAAGGATGTAGATGGGCTAATTTTGCAGTTACCACTGCCAAAGCATATTAATGAAAAAGTAGTTACTTCAAAAATAAGCTTTAAAAAAGACATAGATGGACTTACTGATATTAATATGGGTAAGTTTTATAAGGGTGATGAATGTTTTGTACCATGTACGCCTCAAAGTATAATTCATCTTATAAAAAGTACTGGACTTAATATTGAAGGAAAGAATGCAGTAGTAATAGGTAGAAGTAATATTGTTGGAAAACCAGTTGCACAGCTTTTGTTAAAGGAAAACGCTACTGTAACCATATGCCATTCAAAGACGAGAAATATTAAGGATATATGTAAAAATGCAGATATCCTAGTTTGTGCATTAGGGAAACCAGGTTTCGTTTCTGAAGAATATATAAAAGCTGGAGCAGTTGTAATTGATGTTGGCACCAGTATGGTAGAAGGAAAGATAACAGGAGATGTACAATTTAACAGTATAATTGAAAAAGATGTATATTTAACACCTGTTCCTGGTGGTGTTGGGGCACTAACTACTACTATTTTAATAAAAAATGCTTGCGAGGCTTCTAAGAAAAATGTTTATTAAAACCTTATCTGTATCTGCACTTAATAATTATATAAAAAAGACCATGGATTCTGATTTTATATTACATAATTTAAATATCAAAGGTGAAATTTCAAATTTTAAACTCCATACCAGTGGACATATATATTTTTCCTTAAAGGATGAAAGCAGTAAAATAAACTGTATAATGTTTAGAAGCCATGCCAGTATGCTTAAATTTATGCCGAAAGATGGTGAGGCTGTTATTGTTAAAGGAAGGGTATCTGTTTATGAAAAGGATGGTACTTATCAGCTTTATTGTGAGGAAATGTCTCAAGTTGGTTTAGGAGAACTATACATTAAATATGAAGAATTAAAAAATAAACTTGAGGTATTAGGTTTATTTGATGCTAAGCATAAAAAAGCTATACCTAAGTATCCAAAGAGGGTTGGAGTAATTACATCACCTACAGGGGCAGCAATTAGAGACATAATTAATGTTTCAAGAAGAAGAAATTCTTCCATTGATATGCTGCTTTATCCTGCTTTAGTACAAGGGATTAATGCCAGTGAGGACATCATAAGGGGTATTGACTATTTTAACAGTATAGAGGATTTAGATCTTATAATTTTAGCTAGAGGCGGAGGTTCCATTGAAGAACTTTGGGCTTTTAACAATGAAAATTTAGCGTATTCAATTTATAATTCTAAGAAGCCTACTATTTCAGGAATAGGACATGAAACTGATTTTACTATAGCCGACTTTGTTTCTGATAAAAGAGCTTCTACACCATCAGCTGCTGCAGAATTAGCTATACCTAGTGCAAAGGAGATAGAAATTCTTTTAAATAGTTATAAAAATAAAGTATCATCCTCAATTAATTCTTATCTTACATTTTTAGGTAATAAAGTTGATGGCTTAAACAAGACTTTAGAATTAACCAATCCTATGAACTATATTATTAATCAATATAATCAAATAGATAGGTTTAAAGATAAATTAAATCATAATATAAAAGCAATACTTCAAACTGACAAAGAACAATTAAGTAAAATAAATGCTATATTAAATGCTCATAATCCGCTTAAAGTCCTTGACAAAGGTTATTCTTTAATTGAAGACTTAGATGGCAATATTGTAAGTGAATTATCGGTATTAAAAACAAAGGAAAAAGTGAAAATAAGTCTAAAAGACGGAATCACCTTAGCACGAATTCAGTGCTTTTCAGATAAGGATATTTAATGTGGAGGGAAATATGCCTAAGAAAAATGAAAGTTTTGAAACAATGATGAAAAGACTTGAAGAAGTCTCTAATACTATGGATAGTGAACAGCTTACTTTAGAGCAGTCCATGAAATATTATGAAGAAGGCATTAATCTATGTAATAAACTATATAAAAGCTTAAATGAAGCAGAAGGCAAGGTTAAAATACTTATAGAAGGCAAAGAAGAAATTTTTACACTAAATGAGGAGTAACTATGGAAACTAATGCTTTGAAAAATGAAATAGAAACTTATATTGAAGGATGCCTAGCTTCTAGTGAGGACTATAATAAAAAAATATATGAGGCAATGCACTATAGTGTAAGTATTGGAGGAAAAAGAATAAGGCCTCTGCTCTTTATACTAACATATAATATGTTTAAAGGTAACTATAGTGATATTATGCCTGTAGCGGCTGCAATTGAGATGATACATACCTACTCATTAATACATGACGATCTTCCTTGTATGGATAATGACGATTTAAGAAGAGGTAAACCTACAAATCACAAAATCTTCGGGGAGGCTATTGCAGTACTTTCTGGAGACGCCCTTTTAAATGAAGCAATGAATTTAATGTTTAAATTTTGCCTTGGAAAGGACCATAAGGCACTTAAAGCCTGCAGTTTAATCTCAATGGCTGCTGGAGCAGAGGGTATGATTGGCGGTCAAGTGGTTGATATTTTAAGTGAAGGTAGAAAAATCTCTTATGAAGAACTTCTATATATGCACAGCAAAAAAACTGGAGCTCTTATTAAGGCTTCAATATTAGCTGGTGCATTACTGGGAAATGCTAATGCAGTTGAATTAGAATCTCTAAATAAGTTTGGAGAAAAATTAGGATTAGCATTTCAAATTAAGGATGATATACTTAATGTAATAGGAGATGAAAGGTTATTAGGCAAAAGCATACATAGTGATGAAGAAAATAATAAGACAAATTTTATAACAACCTTTGGCCTAAATGAATGTAAGAAGATGTGCAGCTCCCTTACAGAAGAATGTTTGAAATTATTAGACAATATTCCATATGATACTAAAGATTTAAAAGATTTATCTATTTATCTTCTTAGAAGAGAATTTTAATTATAATTATGCATATTTTGAAAATATCAATTTATTGTGATATAATATACCATAATAAGGCTACTATAAAAGCATTAGTAGCTTTTATTTATTTTGCAAATAATAAATCTTGTATTAAATACAGATGTACAATGGAATATAAAATAATTTAAAAAAAGGAAAATGTTATGTATAAAATTTTAGATAAATATGAAAATATAGCAGATATTAAAAAAATGGCCTTTGCAGAATTAGAAGGTTTTGCAGATGAAATAAGAAGTTTTTTGATAGATAAGGTCTCTAAAACAGGAGGACATCTTGCATCAAATCTTGGAGTAGTTGAATTAACACTTAGTTTATATTATACATTTGATTTTAATTCTGATAAATTAATTTGGGATGTAGGACATCAGGCATATATCCATAAAATTTTAACGGGCAGAAAAGATAAATTTGACAGCTTAAGAAATTTTAATGGTATTAGCGGTTTTCCTAAAAGAGAAGAAAGTAAATATGATATGTTTGAAACAGGTCACAGCAGTACTTCCTTATCTGCAGCCTTAGGAATGGCTAGAGCACGTGATTTAAATAATAAGCATCATGAAGTAGTTGCAGTTATTGGGGATGGAGCTCTTACTGGAGGAATGGCATTTGAGGCATTAAACGATGTGGGCTATAAGAAAAGTAAAATGATTATTATTTTAAATGATAACGAAATGTCCATAGGTAAAAATGTAGGAGGTCTTTCAACATATTTAAGCAAATTAAGAGCTGATCCTAAGTATAATAAATTTGCACAGGATTTAGATACAACTCTTAGAAAAATTCCATCCATAGGAAAAGGCATGGCTAATTCTATAGAGAAAATAAAGGATGGTATTAAGCAGGTAATAGTTCCAAGTATGCTTTTTGAAGATATGGGATTAAAATACTTAGGACCTATAGATGGTCATAATTTAAAGGATCTAACAAAGGTAATGAACATGGCTAAAAGCATTAAAGAGCCAGTTATTATACATGTTGTAACGCAAAAGGGCAAAGGATATGAATATGCGGAGCAAAATCCTGGAAAGTTTCACGGCATAGGACCATTTGATTGTGATAGTGGTGAGACTGCTTCAACTTCCTGTGAAACCTATTCAGGTTCTTTTGGAAGAACTTTAATTGAAATTGCTAAGGAAAAGGAAAATGTAGTTGCAATAACAGCTGCCATGAGGGATGGAACTGGGCTTGCAAGTTTTTCTGAAAAGTTTCCAAATAGATTTTTTGATGTAGGAATTGCAGAGCAGCATGCAGTAACCCTTGCTGCAGGTATGGCAAGTGAAGGACTAAAACCTGTATTTGCAGTTTATTCTACCTTTCTGCAAAGAGCTTATGATCAGCTGCTGCATGATATTTGTATACAAAAGTTACCTGTAGTGTTTGCAATAGACAGAGCTGGAATTGTTGGTGAGGATGGAGAAACCCATCAAGGTGTATTTGATTTATCTTACCTTTCAACAATGCCTAATATGACAATAATTACTCCTAAATGTACAGCTGAGTTAAATACTATGCTTAAGTGGGCTGTTAATCAGAACTTTCCTGTAGCAGTAAGGTATCCTAGAGGTGGAGACCATAGGGAATTAAATTTAGTTAGCTTAAAAGAAATTAAATTAGGCAAATGGGAAATTCTCTTTAATAGTGATATTAAAGAAAAAAATAACCAATATAAAAAGATTGCAGTTGTAGCAGCAGGAAAAATGGTTCAACAGGTTTTACTAGCAAAAGAAAAATTGTTGCAATATCCAATTGATTTAAAAATAATTAACGCATGTTTTATAAAGCCTATTGATAAAGCTTTAATTTCAGATTTAGTAAAAGATGATTACTCAATAGTTACAATAGAGGACAATGTTATTAATGGTGGACTTGGATCTTATGTACTTCAGTATATATCAACCTTAAATAAAAATACTAAAGTGATAAATCTTGCTTTTAAAGATGAATTTATTACCCATGGCAATGTAGATATACTTTATAAATTATATGGATTAGACCCATCAGGAATAACAAACAGCATTATTAAATTATTATAGTTTAGAGAGGTCACTATGTCGCAGACAAAAGAAAGATTAGATATACTTTTAGTTAATAATGGAATGTTTCCATCTAGAGAAAAAGCAAGGGCAAGCATAATGGCTGGTCAAATTTTTATAGATGGTCAAAGAGTTGATAAAGCAGGTGAAAAGGTACCCACTTCTTCTTCAATAGAAATAAAAGGAGAGGTTATGCCATATGTCAGTAGAGGTGGTCTTAAATTAGAAAAAGCTATAAAAAACTTTGATCTTAACCTAAATGCATTAACTTGTTTTGATATTGGTGCTTCTACTGGGGGATTCACTGATTGTATGCTCCAAAATGGAGCACAAAAGGTTATCGCTATAGATGTTGGATACGGTCAGTTTGCCTGGAAACTAAGAACAGATCCAAGAGTTCTTTGCCTTGAAAGGACAAATGTGAGATATGTAACTTACGAACAAATAGGTGAATATGGTGACTTTGCAAGTATAGATGTATCTTTTATTTCATTAAAAAAAGTTATTCCACCTGTGGTAAATTTGCTTAAAAATGAAGGAAAAGTAGTTGCACTTATAAAACCACAGTTTGAAGCTGGAAGGGATAAGGTTGGTAAGAAGGGTGTAGTAAAAGATCCATTAACTCATAAAGAAGTAATATATGGAATAATTAATTTTATAATTGAACAAAAGCTTAATATTTTGAATTTAGATTTTTCACCTATAAGGGGACCAGAAGGAAATATTGAATATTTAGTATTTTTTTCCAAGGATATGAGCTTAAACTGTACCTTTGATTTAAAGAACATAGACAAAATAGTAGAAATGGCCCACGGTAAATTAACTTAATTATTACGCTGGAGGAATTATGAAAAATATTGGTATAAATATTAATACTGAAAAAGATATTAATGGAGATATATTAAGTTTCATTACAAATACTATTGAAAATATAATTCCAGATTCCAAAATCACTATATTTAAGGACAGTCAGGATTTACATAGTATTAAAGATACCTTTCTTGACTTTATTATTTCTGTTGGCGGAGATGGGACTCTTTTAGGCACTGCCCGGGAAGTTGCAAAGTACAATATTCCTATTCTAGGGGTAAACATAGGGAATTTGGGCTTTTTAACTGAGGTAGTTAGTACAGATTTTGCTATGGCAATCATAAATATAAAAGAAAAAAAGTTTAAAATTGAAGATAGGATTATATTAAACTGCAAAATTGAAAAGGAGAATGATGTTAAAAACTATATAGGTTTAAACGACATAGTAGTGGCTAAAGGAACATTAGCTAGAATGGCTAAATACGAAATTTATATAGATGACAAGTATTATGCATCATTTACTGCAGATGGAGTGATTATTTCAACACCAACAGGCTCAACAGCGTATTCATTGTCTGCTGGAGGACCTATAATGTATCCTACCTTAAAGCTAATGTCTATCACACCAATTTGTCCACATTCTCTTGGAGTGAGAACATTGGTTGTAGATGGCAGCAGTAAAATAAATGTAGCAATTAAGAGAAAATTTGAAAGTGTTTTTCTAACTGTAGATGGGCAGCAATCCTATGAGCTTAAAAATAATGACAAAATAGAAGTGACTATGTCTCCATTAAAATGCAGCTTGATTAAGCTAGACGGTTATGATTACTTTGATATATTAAGAAGAAAAATTACTCTAAGAACAAAAGAGTGTGAGGGTGGTAATTAATGAAGGTTGCACGGCATGCAAAGATATTAGAGATCATCAATATTAAAGACATTGAGACACAAGAAGAACTTGCTGAAGAATTGAAAAACATTGGAATGGATGTAACTCAGGCTACAGTTTCTAGGGATATTAAGGAATTAAAGCTCATAAAAGTTTTGTCTAGTGAAGGAAAATATAAATATGCATCTATATCTCCTATTGAAAAGTTCTTATCGGAAAAGCTTGTAAATGTTTTTAGTCAAACAGTTCTTTCAGTTGAAAATGTTGAAAATTTTATAGTTATTAAAACAATACCGGGTTCAGCACAAGTTGCTGCAGAAGCCATTGATTCTTTGAGTTTTGAAGGAGTTGCAGGCACAATAGCAGGGGATAATACAATATTTGTGCTTGCAAGAAGCAAAGAACTTTGCATTTTACTAGTACAAAAAATTAAAAAAATGATTAGTGATCAGGAATCATAAGGAATTCCAGGAGCACAACAATTAATAATTGTTGTGTGCGTATAAGGAATACTAGGAGGTTAAAATGCTTCTTCAATTAAATATAAGTAACTTTGCTCTAATAGAAAATTTAACAATAAACTTTGAAAAGGGATTTAATGTTTTAACAGGTGAGACAGGAGCTGGTAAATCTATATTAATTGACGCAATTAGCTATGTTTTAGGCGGTAAGTTCAGTAAAGATTTAATAAGAACTGGGGAAGAAAAGACATATGTTGAAGCTGTATTTACCATAGAAAATAAAAAAACAGCTGAAGCCTTAAAACTTTATGATATCGAAGCCGAAGACATGGTGATTATAAGCAGAGAGACTTTTATCACTGGTAAGTCTATTGCTAAAATTAACGGAAAAGCTATGCTACTGAATAACGTAAAAACAGTTAGCTCAACTTTATTAGATATTCATGGACAACATGAAAATCAAAATATGTTAGATTCTGCAAATCATATTTATTATGTAGATGATTTTGGCGGAGAAAAATTAGGCACTTTACTTGAAAATTACCGCATAAAATATAGACATTTACTAAATATAAACAATGAAATAAATAAGATTCAGGGAAAAGAAGGAGAAAAAGAAACTTTAATAGATTATTATAAATATCAAATAGATGAAATTAATAAAGCTAAATTAAGAATTAATGAAGATGTTGAGCTTGAGAGCGAATTCTCTATTTTATCTAATGCTGAGAAGATAAATAATAGCCTTAATATTTGCTATGAAATACTAGATCAAGGCAGTGATAGTTCTCCATCAGTATACGATGCATTAGGTATTGCTATAAAAGAGATTCGGGGAATACAAAAGCATATCGAAAAAGTTAAAGCAATTGGTGACAGCTTAGAAGAATCCTATTACAATTTAGAGCAAAACATTGCTGAGGTTAGAAATTTAAGAGACAGCATCCAATATGATGAGAATAAATTGGAATTTATAAATAGTAGAATATATCAAATTGGTATATTAAAGAAAAAGTATGGCAATTCAATTAAGGAAATTATAGAATTTAGGGATAAAATACAAACTCAATATGAGGAGCTTATAAATAGTAATGAAATAATTGAAAAGTTAAAAAAGGAAAAAGCAGAACTTATTATAGAACTTGCGCTAATAACTAATCAAATTCATGACAAAAGATGCAGAATATCCACATTACTGGAAAAAGAGGTAACAAAAGAATTAAAGTATATTGGTCTTGAAAAATGTATTTTTAAAATAGAAATAAGTAAGCAGGATGGCTTTAATGAAAATGGCAGTGATAAAGTCCAATTTTTAATTTCAACTAATCCAGGAGAACCATTGAAGGATCTAGAAAAGATAGTATCAGGCGGAGAGCTTTCTCGTATTATGCTTGCTTTTAAAACTGTTTTTGTAGATAAGGATAGCATTCCTTCAGTTATATTTGATGAAATTGATGTTGGAATAAGTGGTAGAGTAGCACAAAGTGTGGCTGAAAAGATGTATTTAATAGCTTCAAAACATCAAGTGTTTTGTGTTACACACTTATCTCAAATTGCTTGTATGTCTGATACCCATTTCTTGATTTCTAAAGATGTAAAAAAGGATAAAACCTTTACTTCAGTTACTAAGCTAAGTAAGGAACAAAAACAGATAGAAATCGCCAGAATGGTTGGTGGAGCTGAAGTAACTAAATTAACCATGGAACATGCAAAAGAACTTATTTTAATGGCAGAAATTAAAAAAAATGAATTAATTTAATAAATTATTTATATTTTAGTAAATAAAAAACTTAATTTTGTGGAAGAATAGAGTTATAACACTTTAAAATGTTATAACTATTTTTTTATAACGCAAAAAAATTTTTAATAAAAAATATTAAAACTATCATATTTTGCTTTAAAAAACAATGGTTTAACTATATATGAAACTTTAATATAGCATAAGAACATATTTTAAAGGGCAACTTAAGGTTAGAAAATTATTAGACGACAGGAGGAAAAAAGCATGAAAAAGAAAAAAATAAGGTTGTTATGCTGGATATTAACTCCTATCATTTTTCTAACTTTATTTACTTTCATTAATATAGGCCAGATTCCTACTACTATTTTTGTAAGGGAAGGACAGGAATTAAAAAGTAACAGCTTTTTAAAATTAGTAGAAGAAAAGGACATTAAAGTAAATAACTTAATAACAAATAACAGTAATGTTAGAAAAGCACATGTAAGTTTATTAGGTATTTTGCCCTTAAAAACTGTTTCTGTTAAGGCTATATCGAATAAAATTAGTTTATATCCAGGTGGTCAGCCAATAGGAGTAAAGTTAAGCACTAAGGGTGCCTTAGTAGTTGCACTATCTGATATAGAAACTGAAAATGGCAAGATCAGCAGTCCAGGAGCAGCAGCAGGAATACAAGTTGGCGATAGTATTTTAAAAATAAATAACATAAATATTACTAGTTCAGAGCAGGTATCTAATATAGTGAATAGCTGTGAAGGTAAAGAATTAAATATAACAATAGATAGAAAGGGAGAGGAACTTATCAAAAAAGTTAAACCTATGAAAAACACTAATGAAGCAAAATATAAAATTGGGCTTTGGATAAGAGATTCTACAGCAGGTGTTGGAACACTTACCTTTTATGACGAAAATACAAATAAGTTTGCTGCATTAGGGCATCCTATTACAGATTCTGATACGGGTACTATTTTAAATATTAATACTGGGCAAATTATATCATCATCAATAGTTTCTGTTAGAAAAGGTGCTAAGGGAAATCCAGGAGAATTAAAAGGCATTTTTATTGACGAGGAAGTCCCGTTAGGTGATATAACAAAAAATACTAATTGCGGAATATTTGGAAGCACAAATAAAAGTCTAATTAACAAAAACAGTAAACCTCTAGATATAGCTTTAAGAGATGAAATAAAAGTAGGGCCAGCTCAAATATTAACAACAGTAGATGGAGAAGAGCCCAAATTTTATAATATTGAAATTGAGAAACTTTTAAAACAAGAAACTCCTAGTCCTAAAAGTATGATAATTAAAATAACTGATCCAATTTTGTTAGAAAAAACAGGTGGGATAGTTCAAGGTATGAGTGGAAGTCCAATTATACAGAACAATAAAATAATAGGAGCTGTAACTCATGTTTTAATAAATAAGCCAGATACAGGTTATGGTGTTTATATAGAATGGATGCTTAAAGATGCAGATATATTGACGAATTAAGCTAATTATAATAGTATTATAATAATAAGTGAATTATAAAAAAATTATAAATTCACTTATTATTTATTTTTAGTCATTTTTAATAAAAAAAATTATTTTTATAGAAGGATTTATTATAGTTTTGTCGAATTAATAAATTGTTAAGAAATGGAATTTAATTTGAAAGGGGTATTTAAACATGGAAGATTCAAAAATAAGTGTTATTATTGCAGATGATAATAAAGAATTTTGCAATATATTAAACGATTACTTATTAAATCAGAGGGACATAGTAGTAACAGGAATCGCAAAAGATGGCTTAGAAGCACTTAAACTTATTCAGGAAAAAAAGCCTGATTTAGTAGTATTAGATATTATTATGCCGCACTTGGATGGACTTGGAGTACTAGAGAGATTAAATAGTATCAATGTTGATCCAATGCCTAGGATAATAGTTTTATCAGCTGTTGGACAAGATAAAATCACTCAAAGAGCCATAACTTTAGGTGCAGATTATTATGTTGTAAAACCTTTTGATATGGATGTATTTACAAAGAGAATAAGACAAATGTTTAACAATACTATTTCAAGCGATGATACTAAAAGAACCATTCCTATGGAAGATACACCAGAAATAAAGATAAATAGAAACGAACCTATAGATTTAGAAACTGAAATAACCGGAATAATTCATGAAATCGGAGTTCCTGCTCACATTAAAGGGTACATGTATTTAAGAGAAGCTATTAGTATGGTGGTAAACGATATTGAATTATTATCTGCTGTTACAAAAGAACTATATCCATCAATAGCTAAAAAATTCAATACAACAGCAAGCCGAGTAGAAAGAGCTATAAGACATGCAATTGAAGTTGCATGGAATAGAGGGCAGGTTGATACAATAAATAAGCTTTTTGGATACACTATACATAATGATAAAGGTAAGCCAACTAATTCAGAATTTATTGCTATGGTAGCAGACAAGCTTAGACTTAAAAATAAAGTAGGTTAATTAAGTAAAATAATGGTTTACGGCTAATCCGTTTTTTATTCAAATTAATGAATGTAAAAATTTGTGTATAAATATATAAAAATTTCTTAGACTTTCTTCATTTATTTATAATGAAGGAGGTCTTTTTTTGAAAAAAATTATGCCTAATTTCTTGATACTTTGTAAAAGATTTTGGGAGTAGCTTCTATCAATGCATTCAAAGATACAATTTTTTGATATTTTAAGTTATATAACAAAAACAATTATATTTAAATAACTTTATATCGATATAAAAAGGGGGAAGCTTTTTTTGGAGGAATTTAAAGGAAAACATAGAATATAAATATATTAAATTGTAATTGTTCTTAATGACGACATAACTGTATAAAAATATTAGGAGGCGTTTTATGGTCAGTAATTTATCCTTGGCAGGTATGATATTTACTTTATTGGTTTCATTTTTACTACCCATTGGGTTGATAATTTATGCTAAAAAAAGGTATTCTGCTTATTTCATTACTATAGCTATGGGAGCATTGATATTCTTTGTTTTTGCCTTGGTATTGGAGCAGTTGTTTCATTTTTATGTATTAAAGTTAAATGGAACAACTAGGACTTTAATGGGAAATACTTGGATATATGCAATTTATGGAGGCCTTGCTGCAGGTATATTTGAAGAAACTGGAAGACTGATAGCCTTTAATTTTTTTTCAAAGAAGCACTGGCAATGGAAAGATGGTTTTGCCTATGGTATAGGCCATGGAGGTATTGAGGCGATATTATTGGCAGGACTTACGGCAAGTAATAATCTTATATATTCTCTAACTATAAACAAAGGAAATTTTAGTGCATTGATTGGTTCAAAGCTGCCGATAGCAACAGCTGAACAAGTTAAGAATGCTCTTATAAATACTGATTGGTATCTATTTTTTGTGTCAGGTTTAGAAAGATGTTTTGCAATATCAATTCAGATCGGATTATCAATCTTGGTTTTATATGCAGTTAAAAATAGAAAGTATATATATTATATTATTGCTATATTGCTTCATGCATTAGTAGATTTCCCAGCAGTACTTGCTCAAAGGGGTATTTTGAGTATTTGGGTTGTTGAGGGTGTAGCTTTTACATCTTGTATTATAGGAATTTACTGGGTTATAAAATCAAAGAAAATATTTAAAGCTGATAATATTTCCATTTCAGTGTAAAGTTAAAATCTATCACCAAGGCTTTATTATTTTATACTTTTTATGTTTTTTGGACTAGTCATATAACTCCATTTATTATCATAAATATTTAAAGATAATATACAAAGGGAACAGCAATAATAATTGCTTAGTGTAAAATGAGGAACCCAAGGAGGAGAAAGATATGTCCAATAGAAGAAATGCAATTAATTTAGGCAATCACGTTCAAGAGAACTTTTGGCTTTATGTAATTAGTTTACTTTGCATATTTACTGGAATCGTTCTAGGAATTTATTCTGTAAAATATATGGCTAATGGTGATAGAAGTGATTTGATAAACTATTTAAGTAATTTTTCACAGAATATTACTCAAGGTAATTTTGAATATAATAGTATTTTAATAGACGTTATAAAAAATAATATTCCATTTATAATTGCAATTTGGTTTCTTGGATTAACAATGGTTGGAATACCTATAATATTATTAATTGACTTAGTTAAAGGTTTTACTGTTGGTTTTACGTTAAGTTTTATGATTAGCGGTTTTGGAGTAAAGGGAATTGGAGTGGCAGCATTAGGAATAGTTCCTCAGAATCTATTCTATATTCCTTGTATTCTAATTGCATCAGTACTTTCTATGGAATTCTCAGTTAATCTTCTTAAAGAAAAGGTGAATAAAAGGTATAATGGAAGCCTTTGGGTTAAGTTAGCAACTTATTCTTTTTACTTTGCAGTTATTACAATAGTAATGTTTCTTGGTTTTGCATTAGAAACCTATGGCTCACCTTCTTTAGTTAAGCTTGTACTATAGGAAGTGAAAACATGTTCAAACAGGAAAATGTTATAGAATTTCTTTACCTCATACTAAAATGCTTTTTCATTCTTATCTTATTTGGTATGTTGCTGCCAAAAGTAATAGATGGGTTGTTATACTATTTTTATAAAACAAATATATATGATAATAGTATTTTTGTTAATTTTTTAGTAGATAAAAATATGAAAATTCTATATAATTATTTATATATTATTAAAAAAATTATAAGTAATTTTTAATTGTATATTTCATAATTCTAAAATTACTTTAAGGCTTACAATTAAAACTCTTAAATTTAATAATATTTTTTTATAATATTAGCATGTGTTTAGCTTACAAAAGGTTAGATACATGCCTATTTTCATCACTAAAATTATAATTAATCTAAAGAAAGGATTGAGTAAATGAATTTAGAGAAGGTAATAGAAAGCGTAAGCTACATTAAAGGTAAAATTAATATTATTCCTAAGGTAGGAATAATACTTGGATCAGGACTTGGAGAAATGGCCGAAACCCTTGAAGATATGGTTGTAATAAAATATTCTGAGGTGCCAAATTTACCTGAATCAACTGTTAAAGGGCATAAAGGTCAATTTGTATTTGGAAAACTTCAAGGCAAAGATGTTGTTATGATGCAGGGAAGGTTCCATTATTACGAAGGAAATAAAATGGAGGATTTAGTACTGCCAGTTTATATAATGAAGTATTTAGGAATTGAAACATTAATAGTTACAAACGCAGCAGGCGGGGTAAATCTTGACTTTAAGCCAGGAGATTTAATGCTTATTACTGATCATGTTAATTTGGCATTTAATAACCCATTAATAGGGAAAAATGAAGAGAAACTAGGTGTTAGATTTCCAGATATGTCTTCTGCCTATAATAAGGAATTAATTAATTTAGCAAAAGGTGCAGCAAATAATCTAAATATTGAACTTAAGCAGGGCACTTACTTTATGTTTACTGGACCTACCTATGAAACCCCAGCTGAAATTAGAATGACTAGAATATTAGGCGGTGATGCAGTTGGGATGTCAACTGTCCCGGAAGTAATTGTTGCAAGACACTGTGGCATTAAAGTGTTAGGTATATCATGTATTACAAATATGGCTGCTGGTATTTTAGACAAAGCTCTTAATCATGAAGAAGTTATAGAAGTTTCCAATAGAGTTAAAGATAAGTTTATTAATCTGATTAATGAATTTGTAAAAATACTTTAATAGATTATAGAGGTGAACTAAAAATGAGGATGGTAGATTTAATAGAAAAGAAAAAGGAAGGAAAAGTACTTACTGCAGAAGAAATTGATTTTGCTGTACAAGGCTATACTAAAGGTGAAATCCCTGACTATCAGATGTCTGCATTTCTTATGTCTGTTTATTTTAAGGGCATGAATAAGGAAGAGACTTCTAATATGACAATGTCTTTTGTCAACTCTGGTGATAAGGTAGATCTTTCAGCTATAAAGGGTATAAAAGTTGATAAACACTCAACTGGAGGAGTAGGGGATAAAATAAGCTTAATTGTAATTCCTCTGGTAGCTTCTGTAGGTGTTCCAATAGCTAAAATGTCTGGCAGAGGTTTAGGACACACTGGCGGAACTATTGATAAGCTTGAATCCATTGAAGGCTTTAGAACTGAATTAAGCAGTGAAGAATTTATTAATAATGTAAACAAATATAAGATGGCAATTACCGGACAGTCTGGAAATCTAACTCCTGCAGATAAGAAAATATATGCCTTAAGAGATGTTACTGCAACAGTTGATAGTATTCCTTTAATAGCTAGCTCAATAATGAGCAAAAAAATAGCTTCAGGCTCAGATGCTATAGTTCTTGATGTTAAAGCTGGATCAGGTGCTTTCATGAAAACTGTAGAGGAAGCAAGGAAATTAGCAAGAACAATGGTTGAAATAGGTAAGCATCTTAATAGAAGGACTGTAGCAGTTATTACAGATATGAATCAGCCTTTAGGCCACGAAGTAGGTAATGCAAATGAAGTAAGAGAAGCAATTGAGGTTCTAAAAGGAAAGGGCTCAGAAGACGAAACTACAGTAGCACTTACTATTGCCTCTCATATGGCTGTATTAGGAGGTGCCTTTAAGGAGTTTGACGAAGCATTTAAGAGCTTATCAGAAATAATAAAATCAGGCAGGGCAATTGAAAAACTTAAGGAACTTGTTAAGATACAAGGGGGAAATCCTGAAGTTATTGAAAATATAGAGCTTTTACCTGTTGCTAAGAAACATTTTGAAGTAAAATCTACAGAGGAAGGCTTTGTAGCAGCTATAGAGGCTGAAAATATTGGAATAGCAGCAATGCTTTTGGGTGCAGGTAGAAAAACTAAAGAAGATTCTATTGATTTTGCTGCTGGCATAACAATTGTAAAGAAAGTTGGAGATAAAGTTAAAATTGGAGATACCTTATGTGTATTACATACTAATTTATCTCAATATGACGATGCTGAGGCTATGATAAGAAAGGCGTATACAATTGGAAAGACTGCTAAAAAAGTAGATTACATTCATGATATAATACTATAAACAAAGTTTGCAATTAAAATTTAATGATGAATTTAGAAATAGCTTTACCTAGTGTAAGGCTATTTTTTTATCTTTAGAAAAGGATAATTTCATAATATTATTTATTCATAAGCTTTTTTACTATATATCTATACACTTTAAAGTAAAATTTAACAAATTTCTTTCGTTATAATCTAAAAAAAAGAGGTAATACTAATTTCATGGAAAGGAGGAGTAATATGAGAAAACAAAAATTATTTAGCATTATACTATCAGCTGTTTTTATTTTTCAAATATTTTCTGTTAAGGTTAAGGCTGAGGAGACCGGCTTAAAGGTTGATGCAAGATCGGCATTACTAATGGAACCTATAACAGGAAAGATAATATTTGAAAAAAATTCTCATGAAAAACTTGCACCAGCTTCTGTAACTAAGATTATGACTATGCTTCTAGCAATGGAGGCTGTAGATAGTGGTAAGATTAAATTAAGTGATAGGATTACTGCAAGCGAAAATGCAAAAAAAATGGGCGGAAGCACAATGCTTTTAGACACTGGGGAGATTAGAACAGTGGAAGAAATTTTAAAAGGTATTGCTATAGCATCTGGTAATGATGCAGCAGTTGCAATGGGGGAATATTTAGCTGGTAGTGAAGAAGCCTTTGTTAAGCTTATGAATGATAGAGCAAAGACCTTAGGCATGAAGGATACTACCTTTAAAAACTGTACTGGACTAAATGCAGCAGGACATGTAACAAGTGCCTATGATATTTCCATAATGTCAAGAGAGCTGTTGAAGCACCCTACCATATTAAAATATTCAGGAACATATATGGAAACTATTTCAGAAGGAAGGAAATCACCTATAGGACTAGTTAACCATAATAAATTAGTTAGGTTTTTCAAGGGTTGTGATGGATTAAAAACTGGTTTTACAGAAGAAGCAAAATACTGCATATCGGCTACAGCTGTTAGAGATGGTGCAAGAATGTTAACAGTTATAATGGGAGCTCCTTCCTACAAAATAAGAAATAGAGATGCCAGCATGCTTCTTAATTTTGGATTTTCAAAATTTGAAGTTAAAAAGGCAGTAATTAAAGACGATGATATAGAAAAAGTATACATTAATAAGCAAAGTGACAAATATTTTATTGCAAAAGCAAAGCAGGATTGCAGCGTAGTTCTTGAAAAAGGAATTGATAATAAAATTATAAAGAAATGCACCTTAAATATTGATAGTAGCAAAAAGGAATTCAAAAAAGGAGAAGTAGTAGGCTACTGTGAATTATTAGTTAATAATATACCATTAAATAAAGTTGAAATATATTGTGATAGAGACTTTAAAAAGGGTGGCGTGTTTGAGAACCTAAAATTAAATATTAAGAGAATGTTTGAGAATTCTATATAACGTACTTAAGCAGCTTAAAGGCAAATTTGCACTTAAGCTGTTTTATTTTCTAAATTTTATTTGTAAAAAGTTATGAAACCATCTAAAATACTATTATAGGAATTAAACAATGTTTTAGGAGAGAACCAATGACATTAAATATAAAGATTGAAAACTTTGAAGGTCCTTTTGATTTGCTGCTTCACTTAATAAAAAAAAGTGAAATGGATATATATGACATACAAATTCATGAAATAACAAATCAATATTTACAATATATAAATCAAATGAAAGAAATGGATTTAGAGGTAACCTCAGAATTTATTTTGATTGCTGCAAATCTTCTTGAGATAAAATCTAGAATGCTCTTGCCTAATTATACAGAAGATGAGACAGCTGCAGATAAAGAGGTTGACCCACGTAAAGAATTAGTTTCAAAGCTTATAGAATACAAAAAGTATAAAGCTATAGCTGAAATTTTAAGAAAAAAGGAAGAAGAGTTTGGTGTAGTATTCACTAAGAAACCTGAAATTATTATTGATAACAGCAAAGATGAAAAAGTAAACATTCTAAATAATATAACAATGTTAGAGCTGTATAGACTATTTAATGAACTAATGAATAAATTCTATAGTAAAACCAATAATGGAAATATTATACAGAAAGAAATTCCTATTGATTCATATAAAATTGAAGATAAAATGGAATACTTAAGGCAAAATCTAAAGCAAGGTAAAATAGTAATTTTTACTGATATGCTTACTACCTGTGAAAGCAAAATGGAAAAAGTAGTAACTTTTTTAGCTCTACTTGAGTTAATAAAACTAAAGACTGTAAGAGTACTTCAAGAAAAGAATTTTACCGATATATATGTAGAAAGGATAGAAAATAATGAAGAAAGCCTATCTGGATCAGTTAGAGATTGATGAAATTTCAAAGAAAAAAGTATATTTTTCAATTATTGAATCATTACTATTTGCTAGTGGAGATCCCTTAAAAGACAAGGAGATAGCATCAATCATAGAATGTGATCTTGTAACCACAAGAAATTTATTAGAAATGTTAAAGGAAAATTATGAAAGAGAAGAAAGGGGAATCATACTTATAACACTTAATGATGAATATCAATTAGTAACGAAAGCCATAAATACTAATTATGTTCAAAAGCTTCTTAAGATAAATACGAGACAATCTCTTTCCCAAGCTGCCTTGGAAACTTTGGCAATAATTGCCTATAAGCAACCTATAACAAGGATAAATATTGATGAAATAAGAGGCGTAAAAAGTGATAGAGCTGTTTTAACCTTAACTGAAAAAGGTCTTATTAAGGAAGTTGGTAGATTAGAAGTACCAGGAAGGCCCGTTCTTTTTGCAACTGCTGATAAGTTTCTTTTGCACTTTGGATTAGAAAACTTAGAGCAGCTGCCAGCTTTAGATGATTTAGCAAATTTAGAAATTTTAGTAGATGAAAATGATAACAATGAAAATGAAACCAAGGAATAGACTATTCCTTGGTTTCATTTGTATCTACAGTAGCTTCCTTAGCTTTACTATCACCTTTATTTTTACAGGTTAGGCCCTTTATCATATCAATAAATTGTGGTATCGAATCTAGGAATTTCTCATAAGGATTATCATATTCAACAGGTAAAATTCTTACTGATTCATTATGTATAACTAGAAAAGCCACAGGTTTAACAGTAACCCCAGCTCCAGTACCTCCCCCAAAGGGAAAGTTTGACATTTCTTTTTTTTCTTCTTTTGAGTTAAATTCACTACCACCCGCTGCAAAACCAAAACAAACTCTCGAAATTGGAATTATTATAGAACCATCTTTAGCTTCTATAGCATCTCCAATTATGGTATTTACATCTACCATTTCTTTGATATGTTCCATAGTGGTTTTCATTAAATTGTCAATTGGATGATTATCCATCGTATTCCTCCTCGTCTTTCTTATATATGTCACAACAATTAATAATTGCTATGTTTTAGAATTATCTTGCTCTTGCTTCTTTATTTTAAAATTAAGGTTTGAGCGATTCCTTTTCTTTCTAATAAAAAGGAGCATATAGATTATTTTGATTATATTTACAAAAATTATACTATTTATATTTGATTCTAAAAATGCACCTTGAAAATTTGGCCTAATATTACAATCATAGCTTTTGACTTTAAAGGGAATATTTAAAAACTTATATAGAAAAGGAGAAATTGAACTAATATAACCAAATGCTATTGCTGTACTAGATGCATCACTAAAACCAAAGTTACAATAGATTTTAAATCTAATTGTAGGCTTTAATTTTATGTTCTCAATTCTGTCTATAAGAAAAAGTATATATGTTAAATCAAATTCAGCCTTTTCCTTATGTAAGGGCTTAACAGCTTTTTTTAACTTACTTTTTTTAAAAAGATGTCTTAATTTACCTAAATTAAGTTTAAAGTTAAATAAATATAAATTTATATTAAAACTAGGGTATTTTATGCTGAGCTTTATAGGAATTGGAATCAATAATAAAATTATTATAAACAATAATATAAAATACAGGTAAAACATAACTTTTCCTCCAGTGTTTATATTATTTCCAATAAAATTATAAATATAAGTTTATTAATAAATATCACTTAAATTATATTGCTTATAAAAATTATTCACATTATTAATATCATGGAAAATATTAATATGAGTAATTAATCTGAAATTAGAAAAAATAAATATAGTATGTTTTAAGAGGTGATTTAGAATGAAAAGTAAAAGAAGTAAATTTATTAGCTTATTTTTAGTAATTTCGCTAATTATATTTAATTTAGTAAGTAGTGAAGTATATGCTATGAATATTAATGTTAATGCAAGAGCAGCAGTTGCCATTGACAGTAAGTCCAAAGTAGTGCTGTATGAAAAAAATGCACATATGCTTATACCTATGGCAAGTACAACAAAGATAATGACAGCTCTAGTGGCCCTTAAATACGGAGACTTAGATAAAAAGTTTGAAATATCAAGCAAGGCATCAGCGATTCGTGGTTCAATTGTTGGATACAAAAAAGGCGACATGATTTCTCTTAAGGAACTTATATACGGCTTAATGTTAAGATCTGGAAATGATGCGGCCATTGCTATTGCAGAAGGTATTGGAGGCAGTGTAGAAGGATTTGTAAGAATAATGAATGAATATGCAAATCAAATTGGACTCTGCAGCACAAATTTTGAATCACCTCATGGTTTAGATAGTGAAAATCACTATTGCAACGCCTATGATTTGGCTTTAATAACTATAAAGGCAAGAGAAGATAAATTATTTAATGAAATAGTTGCAACAAAGGATTTAGATAAGAAAGACAGCGATTTTACACGAAGCTATCACAATATTAATAAAATTTTATGGCTTTTACCTGAATCTAGCGGTGTTAAAACAGGCTATACAGGCAAAGCTGGAAAGTGCTTAGTTTCATCTGTTGAAATACAGAATAATGATATTGTTATTGTGGTGCTAAACTCATCTGAAAGATGGAAGGAAACAAAGAAAATATATGATTATATTAATAAGAATTACGATTATAAACAGTTTTTTTCAAAGGATGAGGTAGTAGATGAATTTAATATTAATCATTCAAGTAAGATACTTAAGCTTACGACTGAAGAGGAAATAATATTACCGGTGAATAAAAGCGAAAATTATGAAGTAAAAATATCAAAGCCAACTGAAAACATAAAACTTCCTATAATGAAAGGCACAAAGCTTGGAAGTATAAGTATCTATGAAGGAGATAAAAAGATATATAATAATTATTTAATTGCAGGTAATGATATTAAAGCAAAAAAGTGGTTTTTCTTTAAATAAATAAAATATATATAATTTTACCGAGAGCACTTTAATAAGTGTTAAGATTTGATAAACCCCATATTTTTTAAAACTATGGGGTTTATCTATTTTTTTAAATATGCAAGATCATATCTTTCCTTTTTAAATATGACATTACCATTTTTTAAGATTAGAATTTAGAATTTGTTTTAAAAGAAGAGCTTATAATTAAATTATTTATTTTTATTTAGTAGTAGCAAATTTTGTGGTTTTAAATAATTTAATAGTATAGGCTATTGCTATTAATAAGGTTTAGCATGCCAAAGGAGGTTCTAAAGTGAATTATGAAATAAGAGATTGCATAGATGCCGGAACTGAATTTTGCCCCTGCCATTTAGCCGAAACAGGAGATTGTATACTATGTTCACAGCTTTCTGGTAAAAAGTTTTGCGACTGCATCAACTGGAAAGGCGTTTGCATATACCAAGAATATATATGGAATAACAGTAAAGCAAAGCCCCTTAGGAAAATATTTAATTGTAAAATTGTTAATAAGGAGATAGTGGAAAGAAATGTTGTTATCTTTAATATTTCTGTACCTCACGAGTTAACTAAAAACTTGGTTCATCCTGGAAGTTATATTTTTCTAAGAAGTACAAAAACATCACAGTTCTATGATGTTCCTATATCAATAATGGACACTAATACAGATGAAAATATTATAACGGTTGCAATTGAAATTAAAGGTATAAAAACAAAAAGCCTAAACGAACTAAAAGACGGGGATAATATTTTCATAAGAGGGCCATTTTTTAATGGAGAACTTGGGCTAAGAAACATATTTAAAAGCAAAGAAGGTACTGCAGTGGTTATAATAAGGGGCATAGGCCAGGCACCAGTTGTTCCAGTTCTAAAAAAGCTATATTCAAACGGAAACAAAATTATTGTAATTTTGGATAAAGCACGATTTAAAAATGTTTTTATAAACAAGTATTTAGAAATGTGTAATTGTACAGTTATTAACTGCAGTACACTTCAGGCAGGAGCTGTTTCTGAGGAACTTAAAAATATACTAGCAAACTTACTGGAGAATGAAAACATTAACTTAATACACTGTTCTTCACCAGATATATTAAACTTTAAAGTTTTAGATTTTATAAATGGTAAAGTTGATTTTTCCTGCTGTAATAATGCAAAAATGTGCTGCGGAGAAGGAATATGCGGAGCTTGTTCTACAAGGTATAAAGGTCAAAGAGTAAAAAAGCTATGTAAGGTACAGATTGAACCTAAATATATATTTGAAGGAAGAAGATTTATTTAATTAAGGTGGGGGAATAAGAATGAAGGTTATAATAATAGGTGGTGGATGGGCAGGCTGCGCTGCAGCTATTACTGCAAAAAAAGCAGGAGCCCAAGTAAAACTATTTGAAAAAACAGATATGCTTTTAGGCCTAGGAAATGTAGGTGGCATAATGAGAAATAATGGAAGGTTTACAGCAAGCGAGGAGTTAATTGCACTTGGAGCAGGTGATCTTATTAAAATAACAGATTCCTTATCAAGACATAAAAACATTAAGTTTCCAGGTCATGCACATGCATGGCTATATGATGTTAATAAAATAGAGCCAGAGGTGAAAGCTTATTTAGTCAACATAGGCGTAGAAATTAGCCTACTTTCAAGAATTATAGATGTTGAAAAAGAAGGCAGCAAAATTAAAGGGATTTATCTTGCTGACGGCTCTTTCGTAGAAGGAGATGTATTTATTGAAACTACAGGTTCTACAGGGCCTATGGGCAACTGTTTAAGATATGGTAATGGATGCTCTATGTGTGTATTAAGATGCCCTGCCTTTGGACCAAGAGTAAGCATTAGTTCTAGAGCTGGCATTGAAGATTTTCAAGGCGAAAGAGATGATGAAGCCTATGGAGCTATGAGTGGTTCCTGCAAGCTTGCTAAGGAAAGCCTATCAGATGAGCTTGTTAAAAAGTTAGATGAAACAGGTGTAGTGGTTTTAAAGGTTCCTCCTGAGGATGTAAATTTAGATAAGCTGAAAACCAAGGTTTGCCAGCAATATGCCCTAAAAGAATTTGCAGAAAATGTTGTGCTGTTAGACACTGGGCATGCAAAGCTAATGACAACCTATTACCCTCTAGAAAAGCTAAGAAAAATACCAGGACTTGAGAAAGCTAAATATGTAGATCCTTATGCAGGAGGCAAAGGAAACTCAATCAGATATCTTTCAGTAGCTCCAAGAACAGACGATATGAAGGTTAAAGGCATTGATAATCTCTTTTGTGCAGGTGAAAAATCAGGCTTATTTGTAGGCCATACTGAGGCTATATGCACTGGTTCTCTAGCTGGCCATAATGCAGTAAGACATGTTATGGGAATGCCAGCATTAATACTACCAAAAGCCCTAGCCATAGGAGATATAATCTCATATGCAAATTATAAGCTTATGACAAAGGAAGGAAGAAGAAACAGATATACCTTTGCAGGAGCAGAATACTTTGAAAGAATGAAAGCTCAAGGACTTTATACAATAGATATAGAGGAAATAAAGGGCAGAGTTGAAAAATTGAAGCTGACGGATGTGCTAAATCAGAAGCTGATGTAAGCTCAAATTAATTATTTATGTTTAAAATACCTCCAGATATATTTTTGGAGGTATTTTTATTACAGAATATAGTAACTTAGCCGCTTTGAACTCGGCAATCACAAAACAGAACTATGTAAAAAAACATACCTTACTATCTACATAGTAAGGCTTAATTATCGTTATAAATGTTCTTAAATTTATTCTATTCCTCTGAACATATATTGGTGAACAGAGAAGTGTACTAATTTAACTATTTAAATATTGGCTTTATAAACTTGAACAATTTGAATCAAATACCATATATTAGTAGTAATATAATAAGCATGCGTAAAAGGAGTAATTGCTTTGAATAAATCATTATTTAATCTACTTAGAAGCGGAGGATATATATTATATGCTAAGCATGGGGAAGCAACAATTGGAGAGGATCAGCCCAATTTAAATTTATATTACTGTAATACTCAAAGAAATCTTTCCGAAGAAGGAAGAAGGCAGGCAATTTATTATGGACAACTATTTCGCATTCTGGGGATTCCTGTTAGTTATCCTATTCTGACAAGCCCCTTTTGTAGAACTATAGAAACGGGCCAATTAGCATTTGGCAGTGTGAATATTCAAATTGATCCATTTCTCTTTCAAATCTATAGGTTAAGTGGAAATTTGCCCAGTGCAGAACAGAAAAGAATACTAGACAATCTTCATTCTGAATTAGAAGTCATCCCACCGCAAGGAAGCAACAAGCTAATTATTTCGCACAGTTTCCCAAAGGGAATTGGGTTGGGCGAAATTCCTGATATGGGGACAGTAATTGCTAAGCCGTTGGGACAAGGCAAAGGGTATGAAATGATCACTAAGTTGTCTCTTGAAGACTTAGCGAATTTGTCAAGGTAATTTAAAGAGGATATAAGCAAAAGAATATATTAAGTCTATTTTATAGCTTATTTTGAAATGATTAATAAAAAATAATGCCCATATAATATGGAAGAAATCTTGTATATAGGCATTATATATTTTACTTTGTATGAAATACATCTAATTACTATTATTAAACTAACTGTTTTCTTTCATTGTAGAAGCCTTTATAGGATAAATAGCATGCTATAAAAGAAGAAATTGAAGTTGTTGAAAGCAGCATAAAGGTTACCATAATCTGATATTTGATTGCTTCCACTGGTGAAGTGCCTGCAAGTATAAGGCCTGTCATCATACCTGGCAGTGATACAATTCCAAGTGTTTTTGCAGAATCAATTGTTGGCAGCATACCAGTCTTTATAGAATTCTTGATTATCTCAATAGATGATGTCAAAATATCCGCGCCAAGTGAAAGCTTTGTTTCAACTTCTTCTCTTTTATTTTTAAAATCCGAGCTTAATTGCCTATAACAAAGTCCTAAAGCCACCATAGCATTACTAATAATCATACCACTGACAGGGATAATCTGATAAGGCTCATATTTGATTGCACCTGAAAATACAAGAATAGCTAGTGTTGCTACTGTTCCTACTGATATTGAAATAAAGGATATAGACAATCCGTTTTTAATACCTTTACCTCTTTTTGCGGCGTTATATGCTGCATTAAATGACATAAACAAAAGCAGAAGTGTTGTAAAAATTGGACTCTTAAGACCGAATATGTAGTTGAGTAAATATCCTACAATAAATAATTGCACTATAGCTCTTATTACACTAACAACAATTTCCTTTTCTAGCTTTAATTTTTGGAAATATGAAAATAGTAGTGATACTAGTACCAAGGTTGAAGAAATTAAAAGCGAAGAAGCATTCATTATATTATTGCCGCCACTCATTTTAACACCTCCAATGACTTTATTTCACCAGCTTCAATGGTTAACAATTTATGCGAATTTCTTCTGCTTTGCTGAGAATTATGAGTTACCCAGATGATAGCAGTGCCGCTTTGGTTCAATGATTTCATCACATTTTCAACAATTAAGGTATTATCAACATCAAGTGCAGATGTCACTTCATCCAAAAGTAGTATTTCAGGCTTAAACATCAATGTCCTAATAAGTGCAATTCTTTGTTTTTCTCCTCCAGACAGATTTTTTACATCTTTTTTTAAGTATTCTTTGTCAAGGTTAAATAGGACAAAAAGTTCTTCTACTCTTTTAAAATCCATCTTAATATTTCTTAGGTGGTATGGGAAAGAAACATTGTCAATAACAGTTTCAGCGAAAAGGTACGGAGTTTGAAAGCAATATGCAATATTTTTTCTTAACTCCATAGGATTATATTCCATAATAGATTTGTTCTTATATAGTATTGTCCCTTCTGTTGGACTTATCAGGTGGCAGCAAAGTTTAAGAAATGTGCTTTTGCCACTTCCTGACGGTCCCACAACGGAGATATAATCTCCTTCATTAATTGAAATAGTTATATCTTTTAGTATAGTTTTATTATCATTTATAAAAAATGTATTTTGGAATTCTAATATGGGCATAATTCTCACTCCATTCTTTTTGGGTATTTATTAAAAGCGTAGAACTTTTCAAATTAACTATGTTTTATTTTTTTTATTAATTTTTCACATACTGATTTATTTTTTAGTTTTTCCTGTTGTTGCCGCTCTTGTTCTTCTTCTGTAATTTCAGGTTCTTCTATGAATTTGCTGCAGTATTCGCCATCATACAACCCGCCTAAATCATAAGTTAAACATGATTTTCTATTTTTGCATATTATACATTTTTTATTCATATTTACCTCCAATATTTTTAGATAGTTATAAAAAAACCAATTTTATCCTTATTCTATTATATTAGAATTATGCTAAAGAAAGCTATTAATTTTAAAGTAAGAATTAAAAAATACCCAAAAACCTTTAAAGAATTAAGCAGAAAAATTACAAGAAGAAGAACTATATGTAGTAGATGAGATATATGAATATTAAACTTCGCCAAGGTAATTATAATAATTGAGGTGAAAAATATGAAATATAAAAGCAAGATAATTAATAATCAAAATAAAGCAATAGAAAATCAATTAAATAGTATGACAGCTTATGGTATAGATGGGTTTAGTATTACACCAATACCAAAGGAAACTATAGGAAATAAGGACATAGAAGCAGATATGAAATCAGATAAAGAAAAATTAAGAGACTAGAATTTCTACCGGAGGATTCAATGGAAAAAGAAATGATATCACAGTATCATATTTATTTAATCTTAATACCAATACTTTGTGGAACCCTAGCAAGATATATTACTCTTGTGATTGACTATAGGCAGTATCCAAGTTATCCAAATGGATACCTCATTCATTTAGTAACGGGGTTTATTTCTTCAGGTATTGGGGCTATTGCAATTCCCGCACTACTTGCGAAAGACTTCAGTGCAATTACCTTTCTTTTTATTGCTACAGAACAGTTCAGGGAAGTAAGAAGAATTGAAAAAGAAAGTCTTCAAGATCTTGAAGATGTTGAGCATGTTTTTAGGGGAGAGGCATATATTGATGGAATAGCTAAAACCTTCGAGGTAAGAAATTATTTTTCCTTACTTGCAGCATTAATATCAAGTATAACTATGCATATTATAACTAATAAATTAATGATAATAAATATACTATGTGGAATACTATCAGGAGCAATTTCTATTTACATTCTTAGAATATTTTCAAAAGGTAAATCTGTAGGAGATATAGCTGAAATAAAAATAGCCACTATAACTGTAAAAAATTCGGAGTTATATGTAGATGATATATTTGTTACAAATCATTTAGGAACGGATGCTTCTAGAAAATTAGTCGAAAGTAGTGGTATTGCAGCTATTATTTATCCTAAAGAAAGATATTATAGTAGAATACTTGATCATAATGGCCAAAGACAAGCTATATTATACGAGATTTGCAGAATACTAGGACTTAAGAGATATCACTATACTAGACGTGATTATGAAACTGGCAGAATCGCTGTTGTAATGGTTCCTATTATTCATGATGAGGGGGCATTCATCGAAACAATAAAAAAGACACCTATTTTAGAAAGTATAAAGAAAAATTATAGATTAATGAATTCACATTAAAGTTAAGAAAGGATCGAGTGCCATGGCACCTAGTTCATATGATACAGGTTATGAAATTGCAGCTTACATAACATTATCTAGAGATAGAGCACAAAATGGTAATCCTTTAATTTTGGTTGCTAGCAATATAGAAGAACAAAAACAAATAACTCTAGATATTTCAAGGGCTTTAAGAGCGGAAGTAGTTCAGCTTAACTGTGGAGATTATATGGTTATTACAAAGAAGTAATTAGCATATTGAAGAAGGTGATAAAGTCATGGAATTAAAAAGAAAAGCAATTAGAGTTGGGCTTTCAGCTTCATTATGTATGCTAGTTTCAGCTTTATTAAAACTTAAGTTTCCTTTTTTTGTTTTGCTGCCTGCTGTAATGCCAATATCAACTTTCTTTGGAGAAACTATTAAATTTGGAATTAACAGAATTATTGGCAGCATCATTGGAGCTTTAATTGGTGTTCTACTTGTAATTGCTCCTTCTCAGGATATGCTTGTATTTCTGGTCGGAATAGGGGTTATTTTAATTGTTTATATTTGTGATTATCTAAAGTGGGATAGTACAACATCAATTGCATGTCTTGTATTTTGTTCCATTATTGTGGGTACTAAAGGATTTTCGGCCATTGATTATAGTTTTAATCGACTTCTTGATACTTTTATAGGTATAGGTATAACAACAATTGTAAACAATTATGTTTTTAACCCAGACATGATAAAACTATTTATAAAAGAGTCAAAAGGTATACAAGAAAATCTGTTACTAATAGCTCAAAAGAAAGATTTTTATGAGGGCAAAAAAGAGTTGGATAGAATAGAATCACATCTAAATACAATGAAAGAACAGCTAAAGATATATATAAAAGAATTAAGGCATAACTCAAAGTATATACCACTAAAAAATAAGCTAGAAAACTTATTCTCTACACTTTCTTTCACCTTAGAGCAAATAAAAATAATCAATTATATTAATGACAGCAAAGATAATAATACTGGTATAAGTAAAAGTAATATTGATGATATTGTTAACTTTCATAAAAAATTATTTTTTAATGAAATGATTAATTTA
The DNA here is from genome assembly GCF_045310675.1 of Candidatus Clostridium stratigraminis. Lineage (NCBI taxonomy): Bacteria > Bacillati > Bacillota > Clostridia > Eubacteriales > Clostridiaceae > Clostridium > Candidatus Clostridium stratigraminis. Next base: position 40,107 of record NZ_JBJHZZ010000003.1, on the reverse strand, counting down.
GATAAGATTTTAGGGGATATACCATAAAGTTGTTGATTATACTGCAAAAGTAAATCTTATTATTTATAAAGTAATGTGTTCTATATATAAATATAAAATTAAAAAGCATAGTTATCCTTGAAATTAAAAGTCAATTCTACTATGCTTTTTATATTATTTAGTATTTTTAGATGCTAATACAGATTTAATAGCATCCTTTATCTCGTCATAACCAGTACATCTGCAGAGATTAGACTGAAGCCACTGTTTTATTACGTGATCATTTGCATCTGGATGTATATTTGATAAGGCATGGCAAACCATAAGAAACCCTGATGTACAGTATCCACATTGAAAGCTCCAATTCTCTACAAAGGCAGTTTGTATTGGCTCATTTATTAAGCCTTCAACAGTGATTATTTTCTTGCCTATTGCTTCAACAGTAAGCATTAAGCATGATTTTATGGGCCATCCATCAATAAGTATGGTACAAGCCCCGCAGTCTCCATTTTCACAGCCTTGCTTAGCCCCAGTAAGGCCTAAATTCTCTCGAAGAGTATATAATAAAACATCTGATGGCTTTACGACAACTTCTCTATCTTCCCCATTAATATTTAAACTTATTATTGTTTTACCAGAGATCTTAAGCATTATTGTATCCCTCCAGAGTCTCTAAAACTTCAATAAGCATTTTTTGAAGCTTAAATTTTCTAAAATCAGAGGTTCCTCCTAAGTCATTTAAGATATCGCACGGAATATTATCGATTATATTATTGATCCTTTTATTTTTAGGTAAGCTATTATCATTTAAATAGTCTTCAATTAGTGTAGATCTAAATGGGTATCTTAAAAGGCCGCTAAAGGCAATATTTATTCTATTGTTATCTTTTAGAGCAGTGATTGTAATCAATGGGTAATCTATCTTATCATTTTTAGTTCTTTTTGCGTGTAAATATGGCAGCGTAAGAAACCTGCTATCTAAAGATATGCTTACAATAAGTTCACTGTTATTAAGATGTATTTTTTTATCAAATATATCCTTTAATAAAAGCTGCTCTCTTCCATTTGAATTAGCAATTATAACCTTGGCATCAGATATTAGAAGAGGAAGGACAGCTTCGTGATATATAATTGTTCCTGCAATATTTCCGCCAAGTGTAATTTTATCTTGTATGGTATGATCTGCAATTCTCTGCACTGTTAGCCCTAATAGGGGAAATAAGTTTAACTCAGAGATTTGTGTTAGTGTCACTGCAGAACCAATAATCAGGCTATTTTCTCTTATTTCATTAACATTACATTCTGGAATCCCCTTTATATCAATTACTGCGCCAGTTTCAACATTATAAGCTCGTGCCATACTAATAATTTCTGTACCGCCACCATAATATAAAGGCATCTTACCGCTTTCATGTAACTCCATATATAAATTAACAGCTTCTTCAACATTATCAGGCTTATAGTATTCAAAATCAAAGGGTATCATAGTTACCTCCAGTTTTAGTCTTCCATATTTTTTCTGGTGTAATTGGCAAAAAATCAAATTCATCTTCAGCAGCAAGTGATATGGCATTGGCAAATGCTGCTGGAATCGCAATTATACCATGTTCTGCAAGACCTCGAGCTCCAAAGGGTCCATCGATCTGTGGAGTTTCAACAAAATCGATTATGTATTCTGGATTTTCTCCGTACCTCATAGGTTTATAGGTACGGAGTGAGGTTGTTTGTAAAATTCCAGCAATGTCATATATATACTCTTCGCTGGCCGCTAAGCCAAATCCCATATTCATTCCACCCATTAACAAGCCCTTTGAGGTTTTAGGATTAATTACTTTACCTGCATCTATAACAGTTATGGATTTTATAAGTCTATAGGTAAAATTGCTTGGATCATATTCAATTTCAACTGCTTGAGCACCTACTGACCAAGAGGGCCCTGGTTTACCTTTTCCTGTTTCTTTGTCTAACTGAGTAATATGGCTCATTACAAAACTTCCGCGGCCAAGTATAGGTCCTTCAACTGATAACCCATTTGGATACTTATATCCATCAACTAAGTCTTTAAAGGATATATATATTTCAGGATCTTGTTTTAAATATACTTTTTCTTCTGCTACTTCCAGATCTTCAGGTGGTGATTTCATTGCCACAGCAGCTAAGCTCTTCAATTGGCTTATTAGATCATCAGCTGCTTTAATAACTGCTCTTCCAACCATGAAGGTTGTGGTACTTGCAACTGTTTTCCAATGTTCAGGAGAAACTTGAGTATTTACACCCATTAGAACAAAAATTCTAGATACGTCCATTTTTAATTTTTCTGCAAGTATTTGTGCTAAAGTTGTTTTCATTCCGGGGCCAATCTCAACTGCACCACAATTAAGATTTATACTGCCATCAGAATTAAAAGTTAGTAAAGCCCCTGAAACAGCATTTGTGGGAGAATCAGAAGTTTTCCAAAAGCATCCGATTCCTTTAGCTTTTATTAGGCCTTCTTTTGTTCTTATTAATTGCCCATCATTCCATTTTATTAATTCCTTTAATTTGGCTAGGCAAGCTTCTATATTTCCTACATTACTACTAGTTACTTTTACCTGTGTAGGTGTATATTGTCCTGGTTTTAGTGAGTTTTTAATCCTTAATTCAAGCGGGTCCATACAAAGCTTAGCAGCCAATTTATCAATCATCCGCTCTATGCAAAAAGTATATTCCGCATGACCAAAACCGCGGTAGGAAGTAACATAAGTATGATTAGTATAAACACTAATTGAGTTACACCATACAGTTTCGATATTATAGGGACCGGTACAATCAATCGCAATTGCCTTAGCCATACGAGGTCCAGTATCTGCATAAGCCCCGTTATCAACCATATAAGTAGCTTCTAGTACCCTTATAATTCCATCTCTTGTTACTCCCATTTTTAAGTTTGCATCAAGTCCAATTTTACATGGTGATGTTTTAAAATCATCTTCCCGGGTATTAGCTATTTTAACCATCCTGCCGTTTACAGCTTTTGAAGCAATATATGCGATAATTTCAAGCTGCAAGGTTGTCTTACCACCAAAAGACCCACCGACAAAAGGCACTTTTACAATTACATTTCCTTCAGGAACATTAAAAATTTTACTTATATATTTCTTAACCGAGTAGGGAGCCTGGGAAGAAGCATAAATTATTATTCTTCCATCTTGCATAATCTGAGCTCTCACATTTCTTGTTTCCATAGCAACATGAACAGATTGAGGAAGTGAAAAACTCCCTTCTACAATAAAATCACTTTCAGCCAGCCCTTTACTAAGATCACCTTTTCTTATTTGTACTTTATTTAGGATATTGCTATTCTCCTCAGGATAAACGTCCTCAACCACTTTTTTATATTCCATTAATTTTCCATGTATTTTAGCAGCATTTGGCTTTAAGGCATCCTCTATTGAGTTGATTATAGGTAAAGGTTCATATTCAACACTAATTAGTTTTATGGCTCTCATAGCTTCCTGCTCACTGTTTGCAACAACTACTGCAATAGGTTCACCATAATAGCGAACCTTGTCTATGGCTATTGGTGGCCTATCTTCTATAATTGATCCACAGAGGTTTGAAAAATCATTTCCTATAATTACGGCCTGAACTCCTTGCGACATCTTTGCTTCAGATACATCAATTGATTTAATATTTGCATGAGCGAAACTGCTTGTAAGTATTTTTATATGTAAAATCCCTGGACAAATTGTATCATCAGTATACTTAGCCGTACCATTTACTTTATCAAAAGCTTCTTTCCTTGGTATATTTACGCCAATCCCATTTATAATACTCAAGTATAAATACCACCTCTCATGAAAACTTATGAAATTTAACAAAATTATAGTTTATCTTATTTTTTACAACTCATGAACATCTTATTCAAAATGTTCCTTATAGTTATATATCTAATTATTTAAAAAGTAATTAAAAAATTTTAAAATGAAATCCAAGTTATGAAATTGTATTATTATTTAATTCTATAAGTTTGATACGTGAAACTAAAGTAATAATAAACTTATATATAAATAAGTAATAATTTATTTTTTGATATTTGGGAATACTGTAAATGCAAACTACTTTATTTTAAAGGAGGAAAATTTATGGGAGATAATGAAAAAAGAGAAGAATCCAATGGAAGAAGTTTTTTTGGTTGGATTGGAAGATTTGTTTTAGTTGCTTTAGTATTGGTGATAACTTCATACCTAACACCTGGTTTTTCTATTAGCGGAATATGGTCTTTTTTAATAGCTGCTGTAGTAATAACCGTATTAGATGTTTTAGTTGAAACTTTTATGAAAGTTGATGCATCGCCTTTTGGAAAAGGATTTAAAGGCTTTGTTATATCAGTTATTATAATTTATATAGCACAATTTTTTGTACCTAATATGTCAACATCAATTATTGGGGCTATACTCGCAGCTATTGTAATCGGCATTATTGATGCCATAATACCTGGAAGAGCAATGTAAAGTTTTAAGGGGACTCATTTTGAGTTCCCTTAAAAAATACAATTTACATCTAGGGAGGGTATAATATGAGTATTAAGATTATTGCAGACTATCATACTCACACTAATATTGCAAAGGGACATATTCCATTCTATAATACTATTTTTGGAGAACATGCAAAAGGAAGTATTGAATCAAATGTTAAAGCAGGAATAAAAAGAGGATTTAAAGAAATTGCAATTACAGACCATGGTTATAAACATATTACCTTTGGAATGAAAGTAAATCAATATAAAGAATTACGAAAATTAATTGATGACATTAATAATAATTCATTATTGAAGGAAAATGGATTCAAGCTTCTTCTTGGTGCAGAATGTAATATTGTGAGTAAAAAAGGTGAGATAGATGTTAACGATAATATAATTGATTTCCTAGATATAATTTGTGTAGGTTATCATCCTGGAGCACTGCATAATCCATTTTTACTTAAAAATTATACAGAAGCTGCAATTAATGCAATTAAAAAATATAATATTACTATATTAAATCATCCCTTAGAGCATGTTAATCCAGATATTATGGAGATTGGAAGGGTTGCAACTCTAAGAAATACTGCTTTAGAAATTAACAGAAGTCATAGAAATATGGATATTGAAACAGTAAAACAATTAAAGAATATAGGTGTTAAATTTTCATTGGGAAGTGACGCGCATAAATCTAAGGATGTTGGAGATTTTGGCAGAGCCTATAATATTGCCGCCATGGCAGGTCTTACAAATGATGATATTCTTAATGCTGACGGAAGTGCCCATACATCAATGAAACTATTAAGAAATTAATTTATGTAATAATAATAGAAATATTTAAGATATCAGAGGAAATATGTTTAATTTCAATGTTTAATGATTATACTACAATTATTAAAAGTAAGTTAAAAAATATGAAATCAGGTGATTTAAATGATATACATATATAATTGCTATGGTGGAACCCACTCATCTATATTAGCAATTGCTTATCACTTAAAAATGCTGGATGAAACTCGAGAACCGACTAAAGATGAAATACTAAAGTTACCGAACTTTAATAAATTAGAATATGGAAATCGTGGCGAACTCTTTCATTATGGAACTGATGAAGATGGAAATAAAGTATATGTTGTTGGAAGGGGGCGTTCAAAGGTTTTAATCCCTGGATTATATAATTTAGCTTCTATGCTTCATAAAGAAGACCTATTAAATGAGCAAATTATATTTTCTAATACCTCCCCAACTGTTCCATTACCAATGACCTTCGGCGGATTATTCTCTAGATGGCTAAAAATTGATTTTATAGGAGTACCCCTGCTTATAAAAGGGGCAAAACAATCCTATAAAGATATTATAAAACTTGTAAATCACACAAAGAAGGTAGCAAAGGAAGATAAAGCAGAGGTTATTATTTTGGATAATAATGAATTTAAGAAAAAATGATTTTAAAATGCAATGTAGGTTTTAAGCTATAATAAAAGTTAATTTTATTTTTATCTCAAAACTAAAATTCATAACAAAGGCTTGGCATAAAGAAACCAAGCTTTTGCTATGAATTTCTAGTTTTAAAAATATTATAGAGGGTAAAAACTTGCTTAATTCAAAACAATACAATAAATTGTTAAAAATTCATTATAGCTGTTAAGTTTATTTTTATTAAATTAATATGAAACCTTGCTACATAGATAACATCATTTTTATACATTCTGCTAGAGCTTGTCCGTGAAAACCGCACATATGTATACATTGAGTCAAAGCTGTACCAAACATTATGACACCTCCTAACATAACTTGTATTGAAATTATAACATAGTAATATGTAGATAATATGAAGTAAAGAAGATAAAACAAAAAAGGCTGTGGTGTTAAAAATTCAATATAAAGATCTTATATAGTTATTGGTATATCTCATACTAATAGCTTTTTATTTATCCATATATAAACCAAATTAGTACTGACAACATAATATGTATTAGTGCATTTTTAATTATAATTAGGTAAACATTATTGAAATCTTCTCTTCTCATAATATTTATCAGCATATTTAAAATAGCATCTCATAGTTATAAACCTTCAGAAAAGATTACATATACCAATAATAATTCTGTAGGATGGGGTGTTATGATAGCTTATAAAAAGCAGATCTTAGCTATGGCAATTATATTATGTTCATTATTTACTTTTTCAGATTATAAAAGTAGGGAACAATTACATTTATTAAGTGATAAAATAGTTGAGCTTTCTAATAATAATGAGAAGCTAAATTTTGGAATAGCTGATTTAATGAAAACTAATAAAGAACTGCTTGATGAGGTAAATGATCTTAAAGAAAGAAATGTGGAGCTAAATTCAAAAATAGTAGAATTGAACTTAAATAACCAAAAGCTAATAGAAAATAATAATAAACTGCAAAATGAAAATGCAGATTTAAAAAAGAAATTAGAAACTGCAGCAGTAAGTAATCTAACTGCTGCAAATCCCGGTACTGACAAAACTGCATATTTAACATTTGACGATGGCCCATCTGATAATACCATTAAAATTCTAGATATACTGAAAGAAAATAATATTAAGGCTACTTTTTTTGTTAATGGACATCCAGAAAGTAAGCTAATATATGAGAGAATAGTAAATGAGGGACATACCCTTGCTAATCACACATATTCACATGATTACGAAGCAGTATATAAGACAATAGAGGGTTTTAATAAGGATAAGCAAAAATTAGATGATTTTATATTTGCAATTACCGGCATAAGACCTCAGATACTTCGCTTTCCCGGTGGATCAAATAACCATGTAAGTTATAATTATGGTGGTGTGGATTTCATGGATAAGCTTACAAAGTATGAAAAACAGCTTGGTGTTAAATATTTTGATTGGAACGTGGATTCTTCTGATGCAGCCGTTTTTACTCAAGCTAAAGATAAAATTGTAAGTGAAGTTTTAAATGGATCTAAAAATAAAAAACAGGCAATCATACTCATGCATGACAGCAAACCAAAAACAACTACTGCTCAGGCTCTTCCTTTTATTATAAAAGGCTTAAAGGACCAAGGCTTTAGATTCTCAGTCTTAAGTCCTAAAGTAAATGGTGTTCAATTTAAATAACTTATGTACAGGTAAATTTAAAGTTTAGAAAATAAGGATATTTTAGCAACATATTTTAGAACAAATCATATTCTAATAATAACATTAGTTTATTAGGAGTATTTATGAGAGTTTTAAGTATGGGCTCTAGGGGCTCAGATGTTATGGAAATTCAATCGGTTTTGTTAAAGATTGGCTACAATCCTGGATTAATAGATGGAGTATTTGGGAGAAAAACAGAGCAGGCAGTAAAGCAATTTCAAAAGGATTTTGGATTAACAGAAGATGGAGTTATTGGAACAGAAACCTTTAGTGTTTTGCAAAGATTTTTACTAGGCTATGATACTTACATTGTAAGACCAGGTGATACAATTTATAGTATTGCAAGAAAGTATTATACCACAATGAATAAAATTTTCTCAGCAAACCCAGGAATAAATGCATATAATTTAACCATTGGGCAAAAATTAGTAATTCCATATGGTATTCAAGTTGTTGACACAAATATTAACTATACTTATGATATTATGGAAAGAGATATACAAGGTTTAAAGGCAAGATATCCTTTTATACAGGTAGGTACAGCAGGGAAAAGTGTTCTCGGAAGTAATTTATATTATATAAAGCTTGGAACTGGACCTAATGAGGTGTTTTATAATGGAGCTCATCACGGACTTGAGTGGATTACTTCTGTTCTTCTGATGAAGTTTATAGAAGACTTCTCAGAGGCTTATGTAGAAGGGGATATTTTAAGAGGATACAATGTTAGAGATATATGGAAACAAAGTACAATCTATATAATACCTATGGTAAATCCAGATGGTGTTGATTTGGTAATTAATGGTCTTCAAAGAGACAATCCATACTATTCTAGGTTAATTCAATGGAATAAGGGCAGTACAGATTTTTCTTCTGATTGGGAGGCTAATAATAGAGGGGTTGACCTTAATCATAATTATGATGCTTCTTGGGAGCTTTCAAAGGCTGCCGAAGCAAGCTACGGTGTCTATGGACCAGGACCTACAAGGTATTCTGGAACTATGCCAGAATCTGAACCTGAAAGTAAAGCAGTAGCAGACTTTACTAGAAACCATAACTTTAGGCTTGTTATTGCTTATCATAGTCAAGGAAAAGTTATATATTGGACTTACTTGAATATTATACCTGAGGACTCACCGAGAATAGTAAAACTTTTCGCAGATGTTAGCGGATACACCCCAGCACAAACTTACGGTATTGTATCTTATGCAGGTTATAAAGATTGGTTTATAGATAAATTTAGAAGACCAGGTTTTACAATAGAAGTTGGAATAGGGAAAAATCCGCTGCCTATATCACAATTTAACGAAATATATAATGATAATATTGGTATTTTACTACTTGGATCAATAGTATAAATAATGGCATCCATATGACTCAATACTTATTATTTAAAGAAAAATAAGCCTACAGTTAAAATATAATGTAGAATGTATTTTAACTGTAGGCTTATTTTGCTTATTAAAATTGTTTAGATAAATAAATTAACATTAGCATCTTCTGCTTCGCCAAGGTAATAGCCAACTCCACCAATTTTAATGCCATCAATGAGTTCTTCCTTCTTAAGTCCCATAACATCCATTGACATCTGGCATGCTACTATTTCAACTCCTGAAGCAATAGCTGACTGAATTAATTCTTCTAAAGAGGAGATATTTTTATCCTTCATAACCTTTCTTATCATTTTTCCTCCCATACCCATCATGTTCATATTTGAAAGCTTTAACTTTTTGCTGCCTCTAGGCATCATCATTCCAAACATTTTATCCATAAGCCCTTTTTCAAGACTTATTTTTTCAGGTTTTCTTAATATATTAAGTCCCCAGAAGGTAAAGAACATTGTAACTTTTTTACCCATAGAAACAGCACCATTAGCTATTATAAAGGATGCAATTGCCTTGTCTAAGTCACCGCTAAATACAACCATAGTTTTATTATCTTTAGAAGGGAAGGTATCTAAATTTTGGTTTACTATTTCATTTTTATTGCTTTTTTTTATTAAAGCATCAATATTTCCACCATTTTTATTAAGGTCTAGTAATTCGTTGTTAGTTCTCTTACACCATGCCTTAATATCCTCGTAAAAACCTGGATCAGAGGCAGAAACCTTAAGAATTTGACCATCCATTAAATCATTCATTGATGCTTTAACCTGCATCAGTGGTCCTGGGCAGCAAAGTCCACAGGCATCTATAGCTTTATCATAATTTCCCTTTTGGTTCTCATTTTTTTTAACAGCCTGTGTATCAGGATCTATAGTAAAGGCTGCATAACTATGATTGTCTGTGTCAGCATCCTCTGAAGAAGGCTTATCTGGGGTATAATTTAATGAAGCTATAGTTTTATAACCACCTGTTACATTATAAACTTTAAAGCCATTTTGACTTAATATTCTATCTGCCACATATCCTCTTAAGCCAACTTGGCAGTATTCCACTATAGTCTTATTTTTATCTAATTCTTCTAGCTTTTCTCTTAAGCTGTCTACTGGAATATTTATTGCATTTTTAATATGTCCATTATTATATTCTTCTTCAGTACGAACATCTACTAAAATATAATCTTCATTTTTAAGCTGATCTAAGTCTTTCCATGCTATAACATGGGTATTTCCAGCTAATACATTCTGAGCTACAAAACCTGCCATGTTAATAGGGTCTTTAGCAGAAGAAAATGGGGGAGCATAGGACAATTCTAATTCTGCTAAGTCATTAACTGTTCCATTAAGTCTTATTACTGTTGCTATTACATCAATTCTCTTATCAACACCGTCATAACCTATAGCTTGAGCCCCTAAGATTTTTCCTCCTTCATTAAATATAAGCTTAAGGGACATTGGTATAGCACCAGGATAGTAAGAAGCATGAGACACTGGGTGTACATAAATTATTTTGTATGAAATATTTGCCTTTTGAAGTGTTCTTTCATTTGCTCCTGTTCCTGCAGCTGTTAATCCAAAAATCTTTATAATTGAAGTACCTTGAGTTCCATTATAGGTTGAATTTAAGCCTGCTATGTTATCAGCGGCAATTCTGCCTTGTTTATTAGCTGGACCAGCCAGAGGCACTGCAGATTTTTGCTTTGTTATGAAATCCACTACTTCTACAGCGTCACCTACAGCATATATTCCTTCTATATTTGTCTCCATATTTTCATTTACTAAAATGTGACCTCTAGGTCCAAAATCTAGTCCGCTGTCTTTAATAAAGGCTGTGTCAGGGGCTACTCCTATAGCTAAAATTACTATATCAGAAGTAAGCTTAGTATCACTATTTAAGGTAACTTCAACTTGATTTCCTATTTCATTAAAGGCTTTAACACCATCACCTAATAAAAGTCCTACACCATTATCAGATAATTCTTTTTCAGCCATAACTACCATATCTGAATCAAAGGGTGCAAGTATATGAGGAGCAGCTTCCACAAGAGTAACAGATAGGCCTCTATCTCTAAGATTCTCAGCCATTTCAACACCTACATAGCCTCCGCCAATTACAACAGCGGTATTTATACCTTTTTTATCCACATAAGCTTTAATGGAATCTGTGTCAGGAATATTTCTCAAGGTGAAAATCTTACTGCTGTTTATTCCTGGAATGTTTGGTCTTAAAGCCCTTGCTCCGGGAGATAATATTAAATAGTCATAGGATTCCTCATAGACTCCTTTAGTTTTGCTGTTAACAGTAACCTTTTTATCTATAGCATTTATATTTGTTACTTCGCTGTTATTTCTAACGTCTATGTTAAATCTAGCTTTCATTGCCTCAGGAGTCTGGACTAAAAGCTTGCTTCTTTCTTTAATTGTTTCACCAATATAATAGGGCAGACCACAGTTTGCAAAGGAAATATATTCATCTCTTTCAAACATAATTATTTCTGCATTTTCGTCTAATCTCCTAAGTCTAGCTGCAGCAGTTGCGCCACCAGCAACTCCACCTATAATTAATACTTTTTTACTCATTTTTCTACCTCCAAAAAAATTATTAAATTAATCATTTTCTTTAATAAGCTCACTAATTAAGTTTGCGATTTTAGGATTTGAGATTTTATAATAGATCTCAAGTCCATTTCTTCTGCCTTCTACAATTCCTGAGGCTCTTAATCTCTGAAGGTGCTGAGATATGGTAGATTGAGGAGTATCCAAACATGATTGCATATAGGAAACGTTACACTCACCATTTTCTAATAAGCCCTTTACAATACAGAGCCTTACAGGGTGAGCCAATACTTTTAGCATTTCTGCTATTTCATTATATTTTTCAAAATTCTTATCCATATTATTTCTCACTTTCTCATATTTATAAATCATTATATTCATATATTATGATATAGTGATTTAATTGTCAATGTTTTAACTATAAAAAGTAGATTTTAAATGGAAATTGAAAAGCAGAACGCAATTTTTTTCTTGTATTTATGTAAATCTATATTTATGTAGTTTAAGGATGTGTACCGAATAAAAGGAAAGGTGGATTAGTATAATGAAATTTTAATTAACATCAAATATTATTGAATTTATAAAATATTGTGATGCATTTATAATAAAATATAAATTAGCTAAGTATTTTGGTAAAATTTATTTAACTTGGGAGTGGTTTAAATGGAAATTCAATGTTTTGCTATAGGAAATATTAGTAGCTTTGGACATGAAGCAACCTTATTTAATGCAGAAGTCATAGTAAATGCAGTTAAGGGTGGGGAGCTAAAACATTTCTTTGTTAATAGGTGGATGTGATGGAGCAAAACCTGGAGAAAATTACTAGATAATTTAAGCCAGTGGCAAGTATAATATATTGCTACTGGCTTTTATATACTTATTTTACTTATCAATTAGCTTTCTTTCAAAAGCCTCTACCATTTTTTTTGTCATAAGACCACCAACTGGCCCGCCTATAGCTCCATTTAATTTTGAACTTCGATCACCTTTGTAGCCATCATTATATTTTATTCCAATTTCAGAAGCATATTCATTTTTAATTTTATCAAGCTTTTCTTTAGCTTCGGGAACTAATGGTCTATTACTCAAAAAGAACACCTCCTTATAAGTTTATTTTTACACTTTAATCTAAGCATATACGTAGAAAAAAATGTAAATGTTTATATTTTGACATACTAAATTTTTGAATTTAATAATTTTTGCAGGAATAATTTAATAAATATCGAATATTAAATAAAGAAAAATTTCTCCGAGTCATTAAACCTAAGGAAATTCTATGGGTTAATGACCGTTAGGGTGAAAATGGAAACGTTTTTGCCTTCCATTATTGAAAAGGAGAATGTATTAACATTCTTCTTTCATATAAAAATATATGAAGGGAGTTTTACTAATGAAAAGGTTTTTAGCTATGCTACTAGCCCCTATTATTTGCCTATCTTTTGCAGCTTGTTCTACAAAGAGTACCCAAACCGCAAGCAGCACCAATGATACTTCAAAACCATCTAGGAGTATGATTTTATCAACAACAACGAGTACACAGGATTCAGGTTTGCTTGACTATCTGCTGCCTTATTTTGAGAAGGATACTGGTATTAAAGTCAATGTGGTTGCAAAGGGTACAGGTGAGGCACTTGCTATGGGTAAAAATGGAGATGCGGATTGTCTATTAGTTCATGCAAAGGCGCAGGAACTTCAATTTGTGAAGGACGGTTATGGAATAAATAGGCATGATGTAATGTACAATGACTTTATAATTGTAGGACCTAAAGATGATCCAGCAGGCCTTAAAAAGGATGCATCAAATGATGCAGCAAAGGCATTTAAAAAGATTTATGATGCAAAGGCTGTATTTATTTCAAGGGGAGACAATTCAGGTACAAATACAAAAGAGTTAGCCATATGGAAAGCAGCAAATTTAGAGCCTAAAGGTAGTTGGTATTTATCTGCTGGAAAAGGCATGGGAGAAGTTTTGCAAATGGCTAATGAAAAGCAGGCATATACCCTAACAGATAGAGCTACTTATCTTTCAATGAAGGACAAGCTAAATCTAGTTATCTTAACTGAAAAAAGTAAAGATTTATTAAATCAATATGGAGTTATGATACCAAATCCTAAAAATCATAGTATAAAAGAAAAAGAAGGAATGGAATTTATTAACTGGATTATATCTGATAAGGCGCAAAAGCTTATAGCAGACTTTGGTAAAGACAAATTTAATCAATCCTTGTTTATACCTGATGCAAATTAGAGGATAAGGAATAATGGATATTTTTAATAACTTAACAGAATTAAGGGGCATAATTACTATGTCCCTGCTTGTTTCTATATCATCAACTCTGATTGCTTCCTTTTTTGGAATTTTGATTGGGATTCCTTCAGCCATAATGGAATTTAGATTTAAAAAAATATTAATTAGAATCACAAATACTCTTATGAGTTTGCCCCCAGTATTAATGGGCTTAGTTACCTATATGTTATTATCAAGAAGCGGCCCTTTGGGTAATTTGAGACTGCTTTTTACACCTACTGCTATGATCGTGGCTCAAACATTGCTTATATTTCCAATAATATTTGGATTAGTATTATCTTCAATAGCCAATACTGGTAGTGAGATAAAAAGAAATTGTTTGTCCCTTGGTGCATCTGATATGGATATTTTAATTACTATATTTAAGGAAAGCAGAGTTCAAATTTTAACTGCTGTTACTGCTGGCTTTGGAAGGGCAATATCTGAAGTAGGAGCAGTTATGATGGTAGGCGGCAATATTAAGGGCTATACTAGGGTAATGACTACATATATTGCACTCGAAACGGGAAAAGGGAACTTTAGTAATGCAATTATTATTGGTGTTATTCTACTTTTAATTTCCTTTGGAATTAATTTTATTTTGCATAAACTGCAGGGAAGTGATGGTTAATGAAGGTATTTGTAGATAAAGCGGTAAAAAAATATAACAATAATGTAGTGCTTAATATAGATAATTTAAATTTAGAGGATGGAAAAATATATGCTGTAATTGGGCTTAATGGCAGTGGCAAGACAACTTTAATGGAATCAATAGCAGGGCTTAGGAGCTTAAGTTCTGGTACATTAAAGTATAATAATTTAAATTTAGAAGATGTTAGAAGCCATATTTCCATAATGCTTCAATCGAATTACCTTTTTACTGGCTCAGTTTTATCAAATATTATTTGTGGACTAAAATTTAGAAAATATAAAGATGAGGAAATAAAAAAGCGCTTAGATAAATATCGAAGCGTATTTAATATTGAAGAGTTATTAAATAAAAATTGTAAAAAGCTTTCAGGTGGTGAACAGGAAAAGGTGTGCCTTTTAAGGACTGCCATTCTTGAAACCAATCTTACAATTTTTGATGAACCTACCTCCAGCATGGATATAGAGAGCACTCTTATAGCTGAAGAACTTATAAAAAATATGGCTAAGGGACAAAGGACTGTTGTTGTTGTAACTCATGATATTTATCAAGCAAAAAGAATTGCTGATGAGGTTATTTTCATGGACAGTGGAAAAGTAATTGAAATTGGTAAAAAAGAAGATATATTTAATAATCCTAAGCATAATCTTATAAAAGCAATTCTAAATATATAATGATAAGAACAGTAAGGGATTGATTATATGCTAGACATGTATGGAAGAAACTAACCTTTATGAGGGTATCTATAATAAATAGATGCAACTTAAGATGTATTTATTGTATGCCTGAAAATGGTGTAACTAAAAAAGAACATAAGAATATAATATCTCTCATGTAGTATAATTAAGCCTTGTCTTCATTCAGAAGAAGAAATTGAAATTAAAAATTATATAGGTGATGATTTAAAACTAATAACTAAACTTAAAGAATGAATCTTTGAAAAGCCGGAGGAGCACCATCTTGAAAAGGATAAAGAAAGCAAGAGTAAAAAAATGATGTTTCAAGTGGGGGGCTAATTTAAATTTTAGCAATAAATCCTCTTTACTTATTTTTTAAACAGAAATATCATTATTTAATAGATTTTCCTTTAAGAATCCATCCTTCAAATACCCGCTGCCAAAGGAATGCATCATTTCAAGTATAGGTAAAATCCTTTTACCTACTTCTGTCAAACCGTATTCTACTTTAGGCGGTACGACAGGGTATACTTTTCTAAATATAAGCCTGTCCTCTTCTAGACTTCTAAGCTGCATTGTAAGCATTTTTTGTGTTGCATTAGGCAGTCTTTTTTTTATTTCACTAAATCTTAAGTTTTTACGACTTAAGTACCATAATATTAATATTTTCCATTTGCCGGATAGCAAATCCTGCACTAATACCATAGGACATATTTCATATTTAAGGCATTGATCCTTCATATAACATTCCTCGTGTAGAGGCTCTTTGCACAGCATTTTATTTATCAATCTTTTCACCTGCTTAATAGAATAATACATAACTAAAAAAAGGTTAGCTGCTAACTAATAATAAATATACAAAACATATTATAACATATATTTTTAGAAAATTATCATATTATCAGAGAAATTGCAAAAACTATTCTACATACATGGTATATTTTTGTATACTATGTATAAAAAAAGTGCCTTCTTGTGAATAAAGTATCATGTTGTTATGATAATAACATACTAATAATTAGTATGTTTTCTAGAAAAAAATAAGATAGTTTAGAACACAAAAGAATATGGAGGGATAATTATAATGAGTAAAGTAATTTACATTAAAGCTAATGCTAAAACAGATGAGGCTTCAAGAACTTATAAAATTTCAGAAAGTTTTTTGGAAGAATATAAGAAAAATAATCCACAGGATGAAATCATAACTCTAGACCTTTATAAGGAAGGTATTGATTTTTTACCTCAAGATAAGCTAATGGAACTTCATGCTCCTAAACCTGGGGAAGGAAAAGATAATCCTGTACTTAAATATGCTTATCAATTTTTAGAAGCAGATAAATATATAATTGCATCACCTTTTTGGAATTTAAGTATTCCAGCAATATTAAAGGCTTATATAGATTATGTTTGTGTTGCAGGAATTACTTTTAAATATACTGCAAATGGCCCAGTAGGCTTATGTGCTGGTAAAAAAGCCGTGCATATAGTAGCTAGAGGCGGCAGCTATGCTGAAGGACCAGCAGCTGCATTTGAAATGGGTGACAGGTATTTAAGAACTATATTTGGATTCTTTGGAATTACAGATTTTACTACTATAGCTGCTGAAGGCTTAGATATAATTGGAGTAGACGTTAATGCAATTGTAGAAAAAGCAAAAGAAGAAGCAAATAAAACTGCAATGAGCTTTTAATTACTAAAATGGCATCCAGCTAAATTTCTTACTTTTTTATTCAAATGAGTAAGAACTCCTGGATGCCATTTTATATATATTTTTAAGTAATATATTTTCTATTAAATGAATCGTTACAATTTCTTTAAATTGTAGTAAGATATACTTATAATTTAAAAGTGCTGGGGGAAATAAGTGAAAAAAAGTAAATTTATCTATAAAAGACATATTGCAATGCTTCTATTACTTATGATCATAATGCTAACTGGCTGCAGTATCGATAATTCAAAAAGTGTAATAGGAGGAGATATTTCTAGCAACTCCAATTCAAAGCCTGATTATCAAAGCAATGATAATTCTGTAAAAGATACAGCTTCCAAGGTAACAGCAAATGGACTACTAAAGGTTCATTTTATTAATGTGGGTCAAGGTGATAGTATACTAGTACAGCAAGGAAGCCATAATATGCTAATTGATGCTGGCACCAACGCTTCTACTGAAACTTTATTAAATTATTTAAAATCTCAAAATATTAAAAAGCTGGATTACCTTATACTTTCTCATCCCCATGAGGATCACATTGGCGGCGCAGATGCTGTAATTAATAGCTTAAATATAGGAACAATATATATGCCAAAGGTTACAACTAACACTAAAACTTTTAAAGACGTTGTAACAGCTATGAATAAAAAGAGTTTAAAAGCTAAAGAACCTGTAGTTGGTACTAACTTCAAGCTTGGGGATGCAAATTGTAATATATTGGGTCCAATAAATACAGTAAGCGGCGATTTAAACACCTATTCAATAGTATTGAAGGTGACTTTCGAAAATAATAAATTTTTATTTACAGGAGATGCTCAAGTTTCAAATGAAAAGGATATGGTAAATAAAGGCTTGGATTTAAGTGCTGATGTCCTTAAACTTGGTCATCATGGAAGTCATACTTCAACATCTTTGGATTTTTTAAATAAAGTTCATCCTAAATATGCTGCTTTGAGCTGCGGTGTAAAAAATGATTATGGTCATCCGCATAAAGAAGTAATGCAAAGGCTTCAAGCGAAGAATGTAAAACTATATAGAACGGATGAAAGCGGTACTATTATATGCCAGTCTGATGGTAAAAATATAAGTTTTAATACAAAGCTGGGGGATTATAAAAATGGTAGCAGTAATTGATAGATTTGAAGAGGGATTTGCCGTTTGTGAAAAAGAAGATGGCACCATGATTAATATCAAAAAGTTCTTAATTTCTAGAGAAGCCAATGAGGGAGATGTACTCATTGTAGATGGGGATAGTATAAAAATAGGTATTAATGAAACTTTAAAGAGGAAGAAGGAAATTGAGATTTTAACTAAAGATCTATGGGAAGAATAAGTCAGTGCAGCTCTGTATATTATTTTTATAAGATTAAGCGGAGCTGCACTGATTTTATATATATTTCCATTACCTGGGAAATATTTCGTATGTTTGATTAATTAAAATTTTGTCAATTATTGACATGATTTGACCTAGGGGGTATCATAAAAATATATTATGCATCTTATAGAAGCTTTTTTAATGCTTTAGGGGGTTAAATTATGGAGCTTTTAAGCGTTATGAAAACAGAAGAAGTAAAAGCTTTAATAAATAGGGAATTTACCTATAAATTAGAGTCTGAAACCATCTCCCTTTTAGATTCCGTAAATAGAATCTGTTCAAAAGATATAAAAGCGAGCTTTAACATTCCAAGCTTTAGAAGATCAACAGTAGATGGCTATGCAGTAAATTCTAGAGATGTTTTTGGAGCAAGCGAGTCCATACCAGCTTTTATGGAGTTAAAAGAGGAAATAATAATGGGAAAAGCTCCTGAAAGTGTATTAGTTAATGCAGGTGAATGTTCCTATATACCTACAGGCGGTATGCTTCCCGAAGGTTCTGATAGCGTAGTCATGCTGGAATACTGTGATAGATTAGATGATAAAACAATTCTTATTAACAAACCCTCTGCACCAGGAGAAAATGTTGTACAAATAGGTGAGGATATGTCCATGAATGATATAGTTATTAAAGATGGGCAAAGGCTTAGACCTTATGAAATTGGAGTATTAGCTGCTCAAGGGATAAACAAGGTAAATATTTATAAGAAGCCAAAAATTGCAATAATTTCTACAGGTGATGAAATCGTTTCAATTGAAACTGATCCTAAATTAGGTGAAATTAGAGATATAAATACCTATATGCTATGCAGTTTAATAATTAAAGACGGGGGAATCCCAATAAGTTATGGGGTTGTAAAAGATGAATTTTTGCTTTTAAAGAGTAACGTTGATAAAGCTTTAAAAGAATGTGATGTAGTTTTAATTTCTGGTGGAAGTTCAGTGGGAATAAAGGATCATACTTTAAAGGTTATTGATTCCTATGATAATGGTGGAGTATTGGTACATGGTATGGCTATTAAGCCAGGAAAACCAACAATTGTTGGGAAAGCTTATGAAAAAATAGTGTTTGGCCTTCCAGGTCATCCTTTGGCAGCTTCAGTAGTGTATAAAATACTTGTTAAAGGCTATATAAATAAACTAATGAAGCTAAAGGAAGAAGAGTACGGAATTACTGCTGAAATGAATATTAATTATCATAAAGCTATGGGTAGGGAAGAATATCTGCCAGTTTCACTTGAAAAAGAAAATGATAAAATTATAGCATATCCTGTATTTGGAAGATCGGGAATAATAACGGCTTTTTCTAGAGCTTATGGCTATATTAGAATTGATAAAGATGTGGAAGGCTTATATAAAGGAGATAAAGTAATGGTATATAAACTTTAAAATATCTTACTTAGGTCAAAAGTATATATGGAGGAGCAACATGGCACAGAAGGTCTTTTTAACAAACTTAGAACTGGATGAGGCTGTAAAGCTATATATCAGTAATCTTGGAAACCTGAAAAGTAAAAAAGAGATTATTAATACTATAGATTCTAGGGCAAGGGTATCAAGCTCACCTGTTTACTCAAAGCTTTCTTCGCCATTTTATAATAGTTCTGCCATGGATGGAATAGCAACCTTAAGCAGCAAAACTTTTGTAGCATCAGATAGAAATCATATAGAACTAATTGAAGGAAAAGATTATTTGGTTGTTGATACTGGTGATCCTATACCTAAAGAATATGACTGTGTAATTATGGTGGAGGATCTTATAAAAGTAGCTGAAAACAGGGTGCTAATTTATAAAAGTGCCTCACCCTGGCAAAATATCAGACCTTTAGGCGAAGATATAGTAGAAGGTCAACTTATTATTCCTTCAAAGCACGCAATTAGGCCAGTTGATATTGGCGCTATGCTGGCAGGCGGTGTAAATGAAATTGAAGTATATAAAAAGCCTGTTATTGGAATTATTCCTACTGGAACGGAAATAGTAGAACCTAAAACAGAACTAAAGGTTGGAGATATTATTGAATTTAATTCAAGAGTGTTCTCATCCATGGTAGAGGAGTGGGGTGGAGTCCCGATAAGATACAATATAGTAAAGGATGATTATGATTTAATAAAGAGTGCAGTGCTAAAGGCTAATGAAGAATGTGACATGATATTAATAAATGCTGGATCTTCTGCTGGTAGAGAAGACTTTACCTATGAGATTATTAAAGAGATTGGCACCGTAGACGTTCATGGTATTGCAATAAAGCCAGGAAAGCCAGCAATCTTAGGAAGTATTAAGGGAAAGCCCATAGTAGGTATACCAGGTTTTCCAGTTTCAGCTTATTTCATTATGGAAAACATCTGTAAGACAGTTATTAAGGGGTTTTTAGGGTTAGAAGCTGAAGAAGCAAAAACTATTGTGGCTACGCTTTCACGAAGAGTAATGTCTTCTTTAAAATACTTGGAATTTGTAAGAGTAAAGCTTGGATATGTTGGAGACAAGATTATTGCAACCCCGCTAAGCAGAGGAGCAGGGGCTACAATGTCCCTAGTAAATGCAGATGGAGTCTTAGAAATTCCTCAAAACATTGAAGGCTTTGAGGCTGGGTCAAAGGTTAATATAAAGCTTTTAAAATCAGAAGAGCAAATAAGAAACACCATAGTCTGCATAGGAAGCCATGACCCAATAATTGATACTGCAGCGGACCTTTTACATCTCAAAAACAGTAAATATTTTCTTTCTTCTGCTCACGTTGGCAGCATGGGAGGAATAATGGCACTTAAATCAGGTGAAGCGCACATAGCACCAATTCACCTGCTTGATATGGAAGGCGGAGAATATAATATTTCGTATATTAAAAAGTATTTAGGAGACAAAAATGTAGCACTTATTAAAGGTGTAAACAGAATACAAGGAATAATTGTATTAAAAGATAATCCGCTGGAATTAAAGTCTCTTAAAGATATTGCATTAAAGAATGCACGTTTTATTAATAGGCAAAGAGGCTCTGGAACAAGATTATTTCTTGATTATAACTTAAAGAGATTAAATATAAATTCTAGTGATATTAATGGTTATGAAAGAGAAGAGTATACACATTTAAGCATTGCAGCAGCTATAGCTGCTAAGGACGCAGATTGTGGGCTAGGAATATATTCTGCAGCAAAGCTTATGGGCTTGGATTTCATACCACTTGGAAATGAAGAATATGATTTTGCTGTGCCAAAGGAGTTTCTAAATTTAGATAGTATTAAAGAATTTATAAGAATATTAACAAGTGAAGGATTTAAATTTGAGCTTGATAAATTAGGCGGGTATGATTATTCGAATATAGGTAAAATAATAAATACTTGAAAGAAGGGGTTTCCATGGCAAAAGTATTAGCAGTAAATATTAGTGAAAAAAAAGGTGTTATTAAACATCCTATAGAAAAAGGTCATTTTATAGAGGATTTTGGACTTGAAGGTGATGCTCATGCAGGTAAATGGCACAGGCAGGTAAGTCTTTTAGGGATGGAAAGTATAGAAAAGATGAAGAAACTTGGGGCAAAGGGACTATGCTCAGGTAAATTTGCTGAAAACCTTACCACTGAAGGTATTGTGCTTTATGAACTTCCTGTTGGCAGTAAGCTAAAGATAGGTGAGGTGTTTATGGAAGTTACACAAATAGGTAAGGAGTGCCACCTTGGCTGTGAAATTCGTAATCTTATTGGGGATTGCATAATGCCGAGAGAGGGAATTTTTACAAGAGTTTTATCAGAAGGCTTTATAAAATCTGGAGATGAAATAATTATTGTTGAATAATTGAATGATTTATTTGGGGGTAAGTGAAATGAAGAAGGTCCTTACTACATGTGGTTATTGCGGCTGCGGTTGTAATTTTTATTTAAACGTTGATGATAATGAGATAATTGGAGTAACACCAAAGAATGATCATCCAGTGAGCAAAGGTAAACTTTGCGTTAAAGGATGGCAGGGCTACAGCTTTGTAAAGCATAAGGATAGATTAACAATGCCGCTAATTAGACAAACAGATGGAAGTTTTAAAGAGGTTTCTTGGGATACTGCTATTTCTTTTATAAGCAATTCCTATAAAAATATTATTGAAAAAAAAGGGCCTGATGCCATAGGAATGTTATCTTCAGCAAGGTGTACTAATGAAGAAAATTATTTAATGGTAAAATTAGCTCGTGCAGTAATAAAAAGCAATAATATAGATCATTGTGCCCGCCTCTGACACAGTCCAACAGTAGCTAGTTTAGCTGCAGCATTTGGAAGCGGAGCGATGACAAATTCAATAGATGAGCTAGAAAATGCAGAAGTAATTTTTGTAATAGGGTCTAATACAACTGAGCAGCACCCTTTGATTGGCATGAGAATAATAAATGCAGTTAAAAATAATGGAGCTAGGTTAATAGTTGCTGATCCTAGAAAAATACCACTAGCAGAATATGCCCATATCTACGCACCAATTATTCCAGGAAGCAATTTAGCTTTTATTAATGGAATTTTAAATGTAATAGTAAATGAAAATTTAATGAATGAAGAGTTTATAAATAATTTAACTGAAGGCTTTGATGAATTTAAGGCTTCTATTAAAGATTATACACCTGAGAAGGTAGCCGCTATTTCTGGAGTTCCTGAAGAAACTATTAGAAAGATAGCAAGATTGTATGCCAAGGCAGGAAAAGCTTCTATAGTTTATGCTATGGGAATAACACAGCATATTACTGGTACTAAAAGTGTAGGGGCTCTGGCTAATCTTTCTTTACTAACCGGTCAGATAGGAAGAGAAGCTACAGGAATAAATCCCCTTAGAGGACAAAATAATGTTCAAGGGGCATGTGATATGGGAGCTCTTCCTGATGTTTTGCCTGGTTATCAATCATTAATTGATGAAAAAATACATGATAAATTTAGTGTTGCTTGGGGAAAGGATTTTGCTTCAAAAACAGGCAGAACAATAGGGGAAATGATGGATGGAGCCATTGATGGAAGTTTAAAATCACTTTTTGTTATGGCTGAAAACCCTATGCTTTCAGATCCAGATATTAATCATGTTAAAAAGGCTTTAGAAAGCTTAGAGTTATTAGTAGTTTCAGATATTTTTATGACCGAAACAGCAAAACTTGCTCATGTTGTACTCCCAGGTACTAGCTTTATGGAGAAGGATGGCACTTTTACGAACACTGAAAGAAGAGTTCAAAGGGTTAGAAAAGCAATAAGCCCAATAGGAGAAAGTAAAGAGGACTGGAGAATACTATGTGAAATTATCAGAGCTTTAGGAGGGAAAGCTGAGTATTCCTCACCTTCAGATATAATGGAAGAAATAAGAAGCTTGGTTCCTAGTTATGGAGGTATTACCTATGAAAGACTTGAAAAGGAAGGTCTTCAATGGCCATGCCCTGATATAAATCATCCTGGAACAAGGTTTTTGCATAAAGGCAAGTTTTCAAGAGGACTTGGAAGATTTACTATAAATGATTATGCTCAGTCAAGTGAGCTTCCTACTGAGGAGTATCCTTATATTTTAACAACGGGTAGATTACTTCATCACTATCATACTGGCACAATGACAAGGAGGGCATGGGCTTTAGATAGAGAATATCCAATAGGGTTTATGGAAGTAAATCCTAAAGATGCTGAAAACCTTGGACTGAGAAATAGGAAAAAGGTAAGGGTAACTTCTAGAATTGGAGAAATAATTATCGAGGTTCGAATTACTGAAAATATTATGGAAGGTGTTGTTTTTATTCCCTTTCATTTTTATGAGTCAGCTGTTAATAAGCTAGTTGGTAAAAACTTAGACCCTACTGTCCAAATTCCGGAATTTAAGGTTTGTGCTGTGAGAATTGAAGAGGTGAAATAAATGCTTGCTGTAAAAAAAATAGATATAAAAAAATTATTAAAACTTTGGTCAAAATCCTTAGAAGTATATGCACCCCAAGATGAAGAAGGACAAGTTATGCTCCTACCCTTTGATGGAGATAAGTTAACTTTAGATTATATAAATTTTCCTTTCCCAGTAAAAGAATATATTTTTAAACAAAAGGAGAAATTATTTAGTTGGAAGCTTAATGGTAAAGATATACTGGTGGATAACTTTTCAAATAGTAATATAAGAAAAAGATTATTTTTTGGAATTAGAGCCTGTGATGCCTATGGAATTGCCTATATGGATAAATTCTTTCTAGAAGGTTATAAGGATGAAGTTTACGAAAGAAATAGGGAAACAGCTTACTTCGTTGCTGTAAACTGCACTGAGGTAGGAGAAAATTGCTTTTGTAAATCAATGGGAATTGGGCCGTTTGCAAGCTCTGGTTACGATATTCTTTTCACAGAAATAAATGATATATATATTGTAGAAATAGGCAGCAGTAAGGGAGAAGAATTAATAAAACTTGGAGCAGAAGTATTTTTTAATGCTGATGAAAATTATGATGATAAAAAAGCAGAATTACTTGATAAAGTTAATAAAAAATTTAAGCTAAAACTTACAGAGAAGAACATTCATAAAATATTAGAAGAAAACTTTAATGATTCTTTGTGGGAAGAAATTTCAAAGGACTGCGTAAGATGCACTGGATGTACAAATATGTGTCCAACTTGTACATGCTTTAATGTAGTTGAAGAAAATATAGATGGCTGCAGCGGGTGCAGGGTAAGATACTGGGATTCCTGTCAAAGTGATTCTTTTACTAGAAACGCTGGTGAGCATAATCCAAGAAATAAGGTATCAAGGGTAAGATACAGAATATATGATAAAATGAAATATATTGAAGAAAAGTTTAGTATGAAGGGTTGTACAGGCTGTGGAAGGTGCATTAATGTTTGCCCCGCAAATATAAATATTGTTGGTATTATCAATACTTTGGCTGAAAAAAGCAGTATAGAAATACCTTCAGAAAAAATTGAGGACGATAAACATCTGCTTCCACATGATGATAACTGCGAAAGTGTTTATACTCCCCAAGTTGCTGTTATTACAAATATTATTCAGGAAACTAAGAATATAAAAAGATTTATTATGCAATATGAAGATAAATCTTTGCATGAGAATTTTAAATTTACAGGACAATTTTTTGAAATAACTGTTTTTGGAGTGGGTGAAATTGCAATTTCAATTCCATTTTCTCCAAGTTCAAAAGAATATTTTGATTTTTGCATTAAAAAAACCGGCAAAGTAACTAATGCCATTCATGAAATGAAAATCGGAGATAAGGTAGGTTTGAGAGGCCCCTTTGGTAAAGGTTTTGATTATGACTTATTTAAAGGCAAAGATGTAATTATAATCGGAAGTGGTGTTGGTCTTGCACCTGTAAGAACCATGATATTAAGGATACTCGAAAACAGAAAGGATTTTGGAAAGGTTGTTATTATAGGGAGTGCCATGTCCTATGAAGACCTTATTTACAAAGAAGACTTAGTTTCCTGGAGTAATATAGATGGGGTTAAGGTGCTTTATGCCTTAAGCAATGCTACAAACAAGGTAGAGGCTCATGTAGGCTATATTAATGACTTGCTACCTGATTTAGGACTCAATTGGAGTAATACTTCATCCATAATCTGTGCATCTCCTAGAAGAATAAAAGCCGTGGCTAAGGATTTAATAAATTTAGGCATGAAAGGCACTGATATTTATACCTCACTAGAGACGCACATGCGCTGTGGTATAGGTAAATGTGGGCACTGTAAAGTAGGAAGCAAGTATATGTGTATTGATGGACCTGTTTTTAATTATGAGGAAATGCTTACATTACCACCTGAATTTTAGAGAATGCAAGCTATTATAAAGGAGGCAAAGCTTTGAAGGACTTTGGAACAGCAGCTATTTTATGTGGCGGAAAAAGCAGCAGAATGGGCTTTGATAAATGTGAAGTAAAAGTTAATGGTAAATTATTAATAGAAATTATTTCAGAACAATTAAGTAAAGTTTTTGAAAATGTAATTTTAATATCAAATGACAAAAATAAATTTAAAAATATTAGAAATGAGGTAGTAGTAGATATAATACCAAATTCAGGACCCTTAGGGGGAATTTATACAGCTTTAAATCATGCTGAAAGTAAGTATGTTTTTGTAACAGCTTGTGATATGCCTGTTATTAATTTAGATTATATAAAATATATGATGGACCTGTTAAAAAAGCAAAGCTTTAATGGGGTTGCTTCCTATAATTCAGGACTTATTGAACCCTTGTACGCCTTTTATTCAAAGGAAATAATTCCTGTTTTTGAAAAAGAACTTAAAAATAATAATTTTAAACTTTTTCAGGTCATTAAGAAATGCAATATGCATTATGTTAAAGAAGAGAAGGCAAGAAAATATTCTAAGAACATGAACATTTTTACTAATTTAAATTATAAATCAGATCTTGAGTTTCTTGAAAGTTCATTTATGGAGGGATAAATGGCACTTGATATTATTAAAGGGATAAAAATTAGAAAGATAAGTAATGATTTGTATGAGGATACTTTAGACTTTATAGTTAGTGAAATGCCTCTAAAAATATATATTAATTATGAGTTATATACAGTTTTAATGTGTACACCAAGTGGACTAAAGGAACTTACCATAGGCTATCTTTTTTCTGAAGGTATAATTACATCAACTGATGATATTGTAAGCATTGAAGAAAAATTTGAAGATAGGGTTTGCGTTGTTTTAAAGGAAGAAATTAAAGTTAATTTTGATATAGTAAAGGCAAAGTCCTCTGGCTGCGGCAATGCTAGTACCCAAGTAGAATATCTAGAATTAGGCTTAAATAATATAATAAATAGCAATTATAAGGCTTCTTATAAGAGCATAATTAAGTTAATGAAGGAATTCAATAAAAGTTCAGAACTTTTTAAACAAACAGGAGGGGTACACAGCTGCGCTCTTTGCAATGATGAAGAAATTGTTATTTTTACGGAAGATATAGGGAGGCATAATGCCTTAGATAAGGTTATAGGGAAAGGGTTAGTAAGTAATATTGATATAAGTAATAAATTTTTATTGACTACGGGGAGAATATCTTCTGACATAATAGTAAAAGCAGTAAAAGCTGGAATACCAATTGTAGCTTCTCACTCTGCACCAACTGATTTAGCATTAAACATAGCAGAGGCTTCCGGAGTTGCAGTTATAGGATTTGTAAGAGGTCTTCGAATGAACCTATATACTTATAAGGAAAGAATTATAGAAATTTAAGGCTAAAGAAATTGACACTAGATTAATGGATCCTAAAAGGATAACTCCTTTTATTAATTCCAAAGAAAGGTGTCAATTTTTTTATTGGATATATTGTTTTTATAGACTATAATATTGAAGGGAATATTATGAAGTGAAGTAGGTGATTTTATGCTTGAAAGACTTCAGAAGTTTATGGCTGAAAGTGGAGTGGCGTCTAGAAGAAAAAGTGAGGAAATTATTCTTTCCGGAAGAGTTAAAGTAAATCACAAGGTAATAACTGAACTTGGTTATAAGATAGATACTGATAAAGACAATATATATGTAGATAATAAGTTGGTAAAAAAAGAAGAAAATAAGGTGTATATAGCATTAAACAAGCCTATAAAGTATATTTCTTCTGTACAAGATGAAAGAGGAAGAAAAACTATATTAGACCTTGTTAAAGTTAATGAAAGAATATACCCAATTGGAAGATTAGATTATGATACCTCAGGTTTAATATTACTGACAAATGACGGTGAGGTATATAATAAGGTTATCCATCCAAGGCAGCAGGTTAAGAAGGTTTATATAGCAGAAATACAAGGCCTTCCTACTAATGAGGAAATAAAAAGGTTCTGCAGTGGTGTAGATATAGGAGGCTATATTACAGCCGATGCAGAGTTTAAAATTATAAAGAGGGATAAGGCTAGTTCTATAGCTGAAATAATTATTCATGAGGGTAAAAACAGGCAAGTGAGAAAAATGTGCCAAGCCATTAAGCATCCTGTTATTTCTCTTAAAAGAATATCAATAGGAAAAATTAAGCTTGGTGAATTAAAGCTTGGAAGCTATAGATACTTAAGTAATTCAGAGGTGGAGTATTTAAAAAGTTTGTAAACAGTAGACCTTTTATTATGAATTCAACTTAACATTTAAGGAGAGTAAGGCATTGTATAATTATGTTGGAGACTTAAGTAATTTAGCACATAATATTATTAAGAATTATTGTTCTGAATTTGAAATAGCTATAGACGCAACTTTAGGAAATGGATATGATACAGATTTTCTAAGCAGAATCTTTAATCAAGTATTTTGCTTTGAAATTCAAAAAGAAGCTGCAGAAAGTTATGGACCACGTAAAAAAGAAAATGTAATTATTATCAATGATTCACATGAGAATATATTAACGCATATAAATGCTAAAGTTGATTGTGTTATATATAACCTAGGGTATTTGCCTGGTGGTAATAAAAACATAACAACCAAGGCTGAATCAACAGTAGAGAGCTTAAAAAAAGCTCTTAAAATTTTAAAGCCTGGTGGAATTATTAGCATAGCAATATATGCTGGACATGCAGAAGGAGAAAAAGAAAGAGATAAAATTATGCAATTTTCTAATGAACTTCCTAAAGATGAATTTGGAGTAATGCTGCATACTTTTATTAATAGAAATAACAAAGCACCTATGTTATTGATAATTGAAAGAAATCAAAAATAAAATTTGATATAGCCTACTGAAAAATCTGAAGCTTGAAATTGAAAATTTATTGGAAAAATAATAAGCAATTGAAAGTTGTATTGATATATTTTGCAATAGATGTTAAAATGAAATAAATCATGCACTTTTATGTAATTTTTAAAGGAAGGAATGTATAAAATGGAAGAAAATAAACAGGACCTTATGAGAACCATACAAATGAAATTTCCTAGGTTAAGTAAAGGCCAAAAATTAATTGCAGAATATATTTTGAAACATTACGATAAGGCTGCCTTTATGACAGCAGCAAAACTAGGCATAAGTGTTGGTGTAAGTGAATCAACAGTGGTTAGATTTGCAAATGAACTTGGATTTAGTGGATATCCAAAGCTTCAAAAAGCGCTTCAGGAGCTTATTAAAACTCGTTTAACAACTGTTCAGAGAATCGAATTATCTAATGACTATGTTAGTGAAGAAAGTGCATTAAAGGGTGTTTTAAAATCAGACATGGAAAATATTAGAGCTACTTTGGAGAAAATAAATAATAGAACCTTCGAAGAAGTTGTAAACAATATTTTTAAAGCTAAGAAGATATATATTATCGGACTTAGAAGTTCTACTGCAATTGCAGAATTTCTTGGTTTCTATTTAAATTTAATATTAGATAACGTTAAGGTTGTGGGTTATGGTATAAGTGATATATTTGAGCAAATACTAAATGTATCGGAAGATGACTTAGTAATAGGCATTGGTTTCCCTAGATATGCCTCAAGGACTATAGAAGCTTTAAACTTTGCTCACAACAGAGGAACAAAGGTTGTTGCAATTACAGATAGTCTTTTATCACCGCTTGCTTCTAAAGCTGATTATACTTTAATTGCACAAAGCAATATGGCATCTTTTGTAGACTCTTTAGTAGCTCCATTAAGCGTTATTAATGCCTTAATAATCGCTGTAGGACTAAGGGAAAAAGAAAAAATATCAAAAACCTTTAATGACTTAGAAAATATTTGGGAAGAATATCAGGTGTATTCTTATGTTGATAAAGAAGAAAGTAATAGTATATAAAATTCTTTTTTAATATATTTTCAAAAAAAAGAAGGAATATTGCAATTTGTATAGAATAGTATATAAAGAAAGCAATTTAACATTCATTTATCATTTATTAATGCAGTATTACATTCATTTAGGAGGTATTTTATAATGTCAAACGAAAAATTAAACTCTAAAGACTACATTGCACAGGTTATTGAAAACGTTAAGAAGAGAAATTCTAACGAACCAGAATTTTTACAAACTGTTGAGGAAGTTTTAGGTTCACTTGCACCTGTACTTGACAAACATCCAGAATACATTCAAGAAAATCTTCTTGAAAGATTCTGTGAACCAGAAAGACAAATTATGTTTAGAGTTCCATGGGTAGATGATGCAGGAAAGCTTAATGTTAATCGTGGATTCAGAGTTCAATTTAATGGAGCTATAGGACCTTACAAAGGTGGTTTAAGATTCCATCCATCAGTTTATATAGGTATAGTTAAATTCTTAGGTTTTGAACAAATATTAAAGAACTCCTTAACTGGTCTTCCAATAGGCGGAGGTAAGGGAGGATCAGACTTCGATCCAAGAGGAAAGTCTGATAATGAAATAATGAGATTCTGTCAAAGCTTTATGACTGAATTATATAGACATATCGGTCCTGATGTTGACGTTCCAGCTGGAGACATCGGTGTAGGTGGAAGAGAAATAGGTTACCTATTCGGACAATATAGAAGAATAAAAGCTTCATTTGAAAACGGTGTATTAACTGGTAAAGGATTAACATACGGCGGAAGCTTAATTAGACCTGAAGCAACTGGATTTGGTGTTTCCTACTATTGCAATGAAATGCTAAAACATGAAAATGAAAGCTTTGAAGGCAAAACAGTTGTTGTATCAGGTTTTGGTAATGTTGCATGGGGCGTTTGCTCAAAGGTTGCACAGTTAGGTGGTAAAGTTGTTACCTTATCAGGTCCAGATGGATATATATATGATCCAAACGGAGTTACTGGAGAAAAGATAGACTATATGGTAGAAATGCTAAATATTAATAAGGGTGCAAGAGTTAAAGACTATGCCGATAAATATGGCGTTGAGTTCTTCCCAGGAGAAAAACCATTTGGAGTAAAAGCTGATATTATAATACCATGTGCAGTTCAAAATGATATTAAAATAGAACAAGCTAAACAAATAGTAGCAAATGGAGTTAAATTTGTTTGCGAAGCAGCTAATATGCCATGTACAAATGAGGCAGTTGAATATTTCCAAGCTAATGGTGTTATTGTTGGACCTTCTAAAGCTGCTAATGCAGGCGGAGTTGCTACATCAGCATTAGAAATGGCACAAAACAGCATGAGAATGGCATGGACATCTGAAGAAGTAGATCAAAAGTTACATCAAATAATGGTTAATATTTACAACAATTGTAAGAAAGCTTCAGAAGATTATGGATTTGGCTATAATCTAGTAGCTGGTGCAAATATAGCAGGATTTGTAAAAGTTGCCGATGCTATGCATGCTCAAGGAAATTACTAAAATTAACTTTTTAAAGAGAACCCAATGGGTTCTCTTTTTAGTTTATCGGTTTTTAACATTTATTATTGAATTAATTGCTTTAATATATTACATTATAGTATAGGGCTTATATCTATTTCCTTTATAAATAATTAAATAAGATTAAGATTAAAAATTTGCTAAATATAAGCTCACAAGTATATTGGTGGTGATAAAATGCCAAAAGTTGTTATTATTGGTGGAGGTCCAGCAGGAATAATGGCTGCTATTACAGCTGCTAAAAAACATGAGGTCATATTAGTTGAAAAAAATGAAAAAATCGGTAAGAAGCTATTTATTACAGGAAAAGGAAGATGTAATATTACAAATGCCAAAGATATAAACGAATTTTTTGATTACATTCCTGGAAACCCAAGTTTTTTATATAGTGCATTATATACTTTTACAAATGAAGATACCATGAATCTCTTTAGTAAGCTTGGAGTTAAACTTAAAACTGAAAGAGGAGACAGGGTTTTTCCGGAATCTGATAAATCTTCAGACATAATAAATGCTTTAAGAGATGAATTAATAAAAGTAGGAGTTACTTTGAAGTTAAATTCTCCAGTTAAAAGTATTTATGCAGACAATAATGCCATAAAGCATATAGAACTTCAAGACGGATCTATTATTGAAGGAAATTACTTCATATTCTGTACAGGTGGCTTATCTTATCCAAGAACCGGTTCCACAGGAGATGGACTTATTTTTGCAAAAAAGCTTGGGCATAAAATTATTGAGCCCAAACCTTCCTTAGTACCTATAGTAATTGAAAATGAATGGGTAAAGGAGCTGCAGGGTTTATCTTTAAAGAACGTGGAGCTTAAAATAATCAATAATAAAAACAAAAAGGTAATCTTTAAGGAATTTGGTGAAATGCTATTTACCCATTATGGAATTTCCGGACCCCTTGTACTTAGCGCAAGCAGTGTAGTTAATAATAAGTTAAGTTTAAGTGCTTCTATTAATCTTAAGCCTGCATTAAGCGATGAAGAACTTGATAAGCGTGTTCAAAAGGATTTTATGCAGTATTCAAATAAGGCCTTTAAAAATGCTCTAAATGACCTACTACCAAGTAAGCTTATTAATGTAGTAGTAAAGTTATCCGGCATTGATGGTGAAAAGAAGGTAAACCTAATTACCAGGGAAGAAAGAAAAGGACTTGTTTACTTACTTCAAAACTTCTCAATGCAAGTACTTGGGCTTAGACCTATTGAGGAGGCAATTGTTACTGCAGGAGGAGTTGATACAAAGCAAATTGATCCTTCAACCATGAAATCCAAATTAATTCATAACATGTATTTTGCTGGCGAGGTAATAGACGTAGATGCATATACAGGAGGCTATAATATACAAATAGCCTTGTCAACTGGATATATAGCAGGCAGCAAGGTAGGTGAGGATTAATGATTGCTATAAGAGGCGCAACTACAATAAATGAGGATAATATAGATGAGGTTAAAGAAGCTTCTATAGAATTATTTAATAAGATTATTAAAGAAAATAATATAAAAAAAGAAGATTTTGTTTCTATTATTTTTTCTTGTACAAATGATATTAAAAGCTGTTATCCAGGAAAATATATCAGAGAGCACTTTGGACTAGATAAAGTTGCAATAATGCATTTTAATGAGATGGAAGTTAATAATAGTCTAAAAAAGTGCATCAGGGTGATGCTTAATGTTAACATTGACAATAATAAGGAAATAAAATATATCTACTTAAACAATGCAAAAATCCTTAGACAAGATTTGATAAATTAAAAATCTTAAAGGATTTTAATATCTTTTATAGAATATAGTAAAGTGGCATAATTTAATTTTTGAAAAGGGGTCGTAATATTGAATTTTTCAGTGGCTATAGATGGTCCAGCAGGCGCAGGAAAGAGCACAATTGCTAAAATTGTGGCTCATAAATTTGGCTTAATGTATATAAATACTGGAGCTATGTATAGAGCAGTTACCTTTAAAGCCTTAGAAGAAAACATTTCTTATAAGGAAAAATATCGTATAATTGAGCTTATGGATAATTTAGAAATGCATTTTCAAAATGAAAACTTAATACTCAATGGAGAAAATATAAGCAGCGAAATAAATCTGCCTTTAATAAGCAAAAGCGTTTCTAACTATGCTGCTATTCCAGAAGTTAGACACAAGCTTGTAGCCCTTCAGCAAAAAATAGCAGAAAAATACTCGGTAGTGATGGATGGAAGAGACATTGGAACAGTGGTTTTAAAAAATTCTCCCATTAAATTTTATTTAACTGCTACTGCTGAAGAAAGAGCTAAGAGAAGATACTCCGAACTCATGGAGAAAGATATAATTGTAGATTTTAATGAAATATTGAATGATATAATTAAAAGAGATTACATAGATTCACATAGAGAAACTGATCCCCTTAGAAAAGCAGAGGATGCTATAGAAATAGATTCTTCTTTTATGTGTATTGATGAAGTAGTTGAAAAAATGTCACAATATATTGCTAGATTTTTGGAAGGAAATAAAAAGGAGGAGAGTTAGTAGATAATATGAAAGTTATTTTAGCAGAAAAGGCAGGCTTTTGCTTTGGCGTTAAAAGGGCTGTAGATGAGGCTATAAAGGCCAAGGAGGAATATAATAAAAGAATATATACTTTAGGTCCATTAATCCATAACAATGATGTTGTGAAATTTTTGGAAGAAAATGATATTTTCTCAGTAGATGAAAATAGTATTAATGAGTTAAAAAATGGTGATGTAATCATAATTCGTTCCCATGGTGTTTCAGCTGAAACCTTTAAAAAACTTGAGGTAATGGGACTAAATATAATTAATGCTACATGTCCATATGTATCAAATATTCAACTTAAAGTTAAGGAATATTATGATAAAGGCTATGCAATTGTAATTGTAGGAGATAAGAAACATCCTGAGGTTATAGGTATAAATGGTTGGTGTAATAATACAGCTATTATTGCTAAAACTAAAGAGGAGCTAGGTAATCTTCCAAGAAAGGTTTGCGTAGTATCACAAACTACAGAAAAACAGGAGAATTGGGAGAATGTAATAGAGTATATACTTAAAACCTGCAGAGAAATTATGGCCTTTAACACAATTTGTAATGCTACAGAAGAAAGACAAAAAAGTGTAGAGGAATTATCTAAGAAAGTAGACATGATGGTTGTACTTGGAGGTTATAATAGTTCTAATACTACAAAACTATATGAAATATGTAAGAAAAATTGCAGTAATACAATACATGTTGAAAACTGGAAGGAAGTACCTAAGGAATATTTTCTTGGGAAAAATATCAATACTATAGGTGTAACAGCTGGAGCTTCAACACCTGATTGGATAATAAAGGAGGCAATTAAAAAAATGAGTGAAATGAATAATGAGGTAAATGAGCAATTAGCATTTATGCAGCAAAATGAAAATCATATTTATGTAGGAAAGGTTGTAAAAGGGACTATTATTTCTGTAAACGAAAAAGAAGCTTATGTTAACTTAGGATACAAATCAGATGGGTTACTTCCAAAGGAAGAGGTTACTAAGGAAAGTAATGTAAGCCTACTAGATATATTAAAAGCTGGAGAAGAAGTTGAAGTAAAGGTAATTAATAGAAACAATTCGGATGGATATGTGATTTTATCTAAAACTGAAATAGAAAGAGAACAATCTTTTAAAGATGTAAAACAAGCTTTTGAAGATGGATCAAGTCTAAAAGTAGTTGTAAAATCTGCTGTTACAGGTGGATTAATAGGAAGTTATAAAGGTGTAAGAATCTTTATACCTGCTTCACATATAGAATTATTCCATGTAGATAATTTAGAGCATTTTATAGGGAAAGAAATAGATATAAAGATAATAGAATTAAAAACTGAAAGAAGAAATACGAGAATAGTTGGTTCCAGACGTGACATATTAAAGGCTGAAAGAAATATAATTGAAGAAGAAGCTTGGAAAACAATTAATGTAGGTGATAAACTAGTTGGTGAAGTAAAAAGACTAACTCAATTTGGGGCATTTGTTGAAGTTAGTGGAATAGATGGGTTACTTCATGTTTCAGAAATTTCTTGGGGAAAGGTAGATAAACCATCTAGTGTTCTTAAAGTTGGTCAGAAGGTAGAAGTATTAGTTGTAGATGCTAATAAAGAAGAAAAGAAGTTATCCCTAAGTATTAAAAAGCTTACTGAAAATCCATGGGAAAATGTAGAAGAAAAATATCCAGTAGGTACAATAGTATTAGGTAAAGTAGTTAGATTTGCTAACTTTGGAGCTTTTGTGGAACTAGAACCAGGAGTTGATGCTCTTGTACATATCTCACAAATTAGCCATAATAGAATTAATAAGCCTTCTGATGCATTAAAAATTGGAGAACAAATTAAAGCAAAAATTGTAGATGTAGATAAAGAAACAAGAAAAATAGGCTTAAGCATTAAAGAAGCTGAAGAGGTTTAAAATCTAACCTTAATAAAGTTATGAAAAATAATGTTGATGTGCAGTTTAATATGAAAACTTTCTTATAAACTGTCAATCAACATTATTTTTAATATACTAAAAATTAAGCATAACTAAATTATAAAATAATATAATTAAATATTAATAAGAAGTTGTGAAGTTAAAGAGGATTTGTATATGTATGAATGTATCGGTTTTAATAAAACATACTTAAAAGATCTTACTTTTATAAATGACAACAGACTCAGATTTAACTTATTAAATGAAGACTTTGTCAATTACTTTAATGAACTTAATTTTTTAAAACGACTTTTAATATACAATAAAGTGAAGTTACTTAGAGAAAATAATAGGATTCAGGGATACTTATGGATATTTAAAAATGAAGATGGAAATTTCATTATAAACTCTATGTATATAAATGGGAATGAAGATATAATTAAAAAATACAGATTGCTTCTTAATTCTTTTAAGGGTAATAAATTTATTTATAATTGCAGAAAAAACTTTAATAACTTCGAAGTTTTAACTGAAATTGGGTTTAAAAGAGGCAAGGGCACCTTAAATATGAAAATGTCTCTTAATAATTTAAACTACACATTTCCTGAAAAAGAAGTGGAATTTGAAGCTTTGCGAAAAGGAAAACAAGAAGAATTAAGATGCAATATTCAAAATGATGTATTTAGAAATGATGATAGGATGCCTCTATCGGTTGATGACATGCTTTACGATGAATATCAGAGCTATTATTATGAAGAAGGTGCAGTATTTATTAAATATAATAAAGAATATGCAGGCTATGGACAAATTATATTAATAGATAATGTGCCTACAATCGTAAATGTAGGAATATTAAAAGAATTTAGGTTAAAAGGGCTAGGCAGCTCATTAATGCAGTATTTATTGACTTTATTAATAAAAAGCGGATATAAGGAAGTTAACTTAAAGGTATCATCAGATAATTCAATAGCTATAAAAATGTATAATAAACTTGGATTTGAAGTAAGTGGAGAGACTTTTACCTTTGAATATAATAAATAAAGGAGCCATTCTAATAACAAATTGGTAATTTAAATTTTGTTACTAGGATGGCTTTTTAGTAAATAATTCTTAGTTATACTGAGCTGTATATTTCTCTAAAGCAATTTGCTTTAAAAAATGTTTCGGTGTTTTTATATCTGGTTGTCCTATATTAAGTTGATAAACGTGTATGCCTTTTTTCTTTGCAGCATTAGCTGCCAGCTTATGAAATTTTTAATTAAATATGTCTATATATTTATTAACTGCTTAATAATGTTTTTTCAAGACACCACCTAATCTTTTTATACCTTCAAGAGTAAGATTCTCATTCATGCAGGAGTAATTTAATCTAAAATGATTTGCTCTGTCACCATTTGCAAAGAATGAGCTGCCAGGTACATAAGCTACTTTTTCTTCCAAGGCATCTTTTAATATTAGTGCAGCGTCTAAGTCTTCCCTTAGCTCAACCCATGTAAATAAACCGCCTTTAGGCCTAGTGAAAATTACATCCTTTGGAAAATACTTTTCAATAGATTCAAGCATAACATCTCTTCTTGCCTTATAGATAGACCTAATATTTGCTATATGCTCATCTAAATCATAAGTCTGCATATAAAGTGCAGTTTCTCTTTGGGCTATGCTGCTGCATTGAAGATCCGCTCCTTGCTTTACTATTATATATTTTTGAAGTATTTCAGTATCCGCACAAACCCAGCCAATTCTAAGCCCAGGACAGAAGGTTTTAGAAAATGTTCCTAAATATATTACATATCCATCTTCATCAAAACTCTTTATAGATGGATACTGTTCTCCTTCAAAGATAAGTTCTCCATATGGACAATCTTCGATAACAGGAATATTATATAACTTAGCAAGCTCAGCAACACGCTTTCTTCGCTCAACAGACATTGTTTTGCCACTAGGGTTTTGAAAATCAGGTATTGTATAAATCATTTTAGCTTTTGGATTTTCCTCTAAAGCCTTTTCTAGCTCAGTAACAATCATGCCGTCATCATCCATTGGAATTTCAACAAATTTAGGTTGATAAGCCTTAAATGCATTTAAAGCTCCTAAATAACTTGGACTTTCACAAATAATAACGTCACCTTCATTAATAAAGATCTTTGCGGAAAATTCCAAACCCTGTTGTGAACCGCTAGTTATCATTATATTGTCTAATGTAGCTTTTACTCTAGCCTTGGGCATTCTCTGTTTTGCAATTATTTCTCTTAAAGGAGCATAACCTTCAGTAGTACTGTACTGCAGAGCTGCACGACCGTCTTCTCTAAGAACTCTAGTTGTAATGCTTTCTAGTTTTTCTATAGGGAACAATTCTGGTGCTGGAAGTCCACCAGCAAATGAAATGATATCAGGCATTTCAGTTAATTTTAATAGTTCTCTAATTTCAGAAGCTTTAATACTTGAAGTTCTTTCTGCATAGCATATATTCATATTGGTACCCCCCAAAATATATTATGTATAAAATTTTATTTAGTTAATCCCCTTACAATCATTATATCAAATATGAAGTTATAGTTTCAATAATAATTTGGAATGTTTTTAAAATTTCAATTGTTAAAAAATTAATTATTTTTCCAACAATTCTTGAAACAAATCCTTCACAATATTTACCAGGTATATATTATTTGTAGTACAACCTTAAGGATAAAAAACACTTTAAAAAGTTATTCAGATTATATATAATATTAATGATATAATCAATATAGATATAAGTAAATTTGTCAAAATATATTGTAAATGGCATAAATTTTTGAGGAGATAGAGGATGAAAGAAATTAATGAATTAAAATATTTTATCGAAACTTGGGGCTGTCAGATGAATGAAGAGGATTCAGAAAAGCTATCAGGTATGCTGAAGTCTCAAGGCTATGTAAGAACAGATATTAAGGAAGAAGCTTCCGTTATAATATTTAATACCTGCTGTGTTAGAGAAAATGCTGAGCTAAAGGTATATGGGAATCTAGGTGCGCTTAAAAATTTAAAAAAGCAAAAACCTGGTCTAATAATAGCAGTATGTGGATGCATGATGCAGCAAGACGGAATTGCAGATAATGTTATTAGAAAATATCCATTTGTAGATATTATTTTTGGAACTCATAATGCATATAAGTTTCCAGAGTACTTAAATAGAGTAAAGCAGGAAGGAAAATCCATAATAGAAATAGTTAATAAGGAAGAAAAAATAGTAGAAGGAATACCTGTAGATAGAGAAAGCAATATAAAAGGATTTGTAACAATAATGTATGGCTGCAACAATTTTTGTACCTATTGTATTGTACCTTATGTAAGGGGCAGAGAAAGAAGCAGAGAAGCAGCAGACATTGAAAATGAAATTAAAGACATGGTTTCTAAAGGTTTCAAGGAAATCACCCTACTTGGTCAAAATGTAAATTCTTATGGCAAGGGTCAGGGAGAAGATATTAGCTTTGCAAAGCTTCTTGAGAGACTGGATAAGATTGAAGGTTTAGAGAGAATAAGATTTATGACCTCACATCCAAAGGATCTATCTGAGGAGGTTATAGATGCAATTGCAAACTCTAAAAAGATTTGCGAACATATACATCTTCCTGTACAATCTGGCTCCTCTAATATACTTAAAAAAATGAATAGACGGTATGATAAAACACAATACTTAAACTTAGTAAAAAGAATTAAAGAGGCAATACCAAATGTTGCTTTATCTACTGATATAATTATTGGTTTCCCAGGTGAAACAGAGGAGGATTTTCTGGAGACATTAGATCTAGTTAAAAAAGTTGAATATGATTCAGCCTTTACCTTTATTTATTCTAAGAGAAAGGGAACTCCTGCAGATGAAATGGAGGAACAAATTCCTGATGATATTAAGCATGATAGATTTAATAGGCTAGTAAGTGTAGTTAATGAAATCAGTGCTAAGAAGAATAAGGAATACCTTGGTAAAGTGGTAGAGGTATTAGTTGAAGGAACTAGTAAAAATGACAGCACAAAACTTATGGGTAGAACTAGAACTAGTAAATTAGTTAACTTTACAGGAGATTTTAATAGTATAGGAAAGCTAGTAAATGTTCAAATAACAGAAGCCTTGTCCTTTTCACTAAATGGAAAGCAAATATAAATTAAGGGGCTGTTGCACAACTAACTAAATAGTTAGCTGCGCAGCAGCTCCCTTTTTGCTTAGAAAGTTAAAATGCGGTG